>JALXBI010000105.1 GCA_026991555.1 Candidatus Aminicenantota bacterium | reverse complement strand
CCCCCCTGCCCCCGGGAAAGTCAGGAAAACTTAAAGGTAAAAGGCTGGTTTTTCCCAGGTTCATCCCCAGGAGGTCTTTAAAACCAAAGACGGAATTTGATCCAGTATTGCAGAAAAAACCGGGGACAGTGCTGGCGCCTGTGCCAATTCTAACCTTTGAAGGCCTGGACCTTACTAACTGGGGAGCCGGATGGCCTCCGGATGTTAACGGTGATGTAGGCAGGTCCAATGTAGGAGCAGAAAACAGGGGTTATTACATCCAGGCAGTAAACGTCTCCTTCGGAATTTTTGACAAGGCCACTGGCGCCTTGGTAGCTGCAACCACCTTTGACGATTTCTTTGACGGCACCGGGACCCCCTGCGACGATTCCAACATGGGAGATCCCATAGTGCTCTACGACCGATACCTTGACCGATGGCTCATCACCGATTACGCCTTCTCGGATGTAAGCTCCGCTCCCCATTATCAATGTATTGCCATGAGCGCAAGCAACGATCCTGTCTCCGGCGGCTGGTATATCTGGGCCCTTAATTTTGAGAACAACGATGGGGTAAGTTCCTCCAGCAATGTCCTCAACTCCTATCCCAAGGCTGGAGTATGGGAGGACGGATATTATTTCACCTTTAACGATTTTGACATGGACAACGGGGGGAATTATTTAGGGGTTACCATATGGGCTCTGGACAAAAACGCTATGGCTTCGGGAACCCTAAGCGGAATGTTGGGCTTTCTTGATTACAGCTCAGACCCATACGCCTGGTCCCTTCTTCCCGCCAACGCCAAGAGTCCCACCCCTCCCCCTTCCGGGGAGCCAGAATTTCTTATAACCATGGCGGACGATTCCTGGGCCGGGATAAGCACCGATTCCCTTGCCATATACGAACTGGATATTGATTTTGAAAATTCCACCGGGAGCATTTCAGGACCTACCGTGGTGGAAGTTGCCAGTTTTGATTCTGACATGTGCGGATATTCTGAAAATTGTATTCCCCAGCCAGGGACCCTAAACAAGCTGGACGCTCTTTCATCCAGGCTCATGCACTCTGCCTTCTACTGGAATTACGGAACCTATGAGTCCATCTTCCTTAACCATACCGTGGATGCTGGAGGGGACCATGCTGCAATCCGCTGGTATGAATTGAGGGATCCTGCTGGAACCCCTTACATATATCAACAGGGAACCTACGCTCCCGATTCCCGTCACCGCTGGATGGCTTCCATAGCTGCCAATTCCAGCGCAGAGGTAGCCCTTGGCTTCAGCATATCCTCTTCTGCCCAATATCCCTCCATTTACTACGGTGGGAGAAAAAGCACAGATCCCCTGGGAATGTTGGGTCAGGGAGAAATAGCCCTTCAGGAAGGTGAGGGTTCCCAGTGGAACACGGGAAGATGGGGCGATTATACTATGCTCACCGTTGATCCTGATGATGATCAGACCTTCTGGTATACCAACGAATATTATGTAGTCAACGGAACCGATTGGAGGACAAAAATTGGTGCCTTCAGGTTCTCGGTGGAAGGGGATAATCCCCCCTCGGTAACTATCACGGAACCCTCTGACGGGGAGACCGTTTCCGGAAATGTATCCATCTCCGCCGATGCCTCTGACGACCTGGGAGTGGTACGGGTGGAATTCTATGTGGATGGGGTTTTAAAATACTCGGATTCCTCTCCTCCTTACGGTTTTACCTGGGATAGCACCGAGGTAGCAGACGGCTCCCATGAAATCTCAGCCATTGCCTATGATACTTCCAACCAGACCGCCAGCCAAAGAATAACCGTAATCACCAATAACGGTATTTTACCCATGATGGTCATAGACCTGGATGGAAACAACAACAGTTGCACTGCCATAAGGGATGAGCTGATCAACCAGGGCTACGATGTCCAATACCTCACTTCCATGCCATCAAGCATAAGTTCCTCCACTCCAGTGGTGTGGATATGCCTGGGAGTTTATCCTGACAATCATGTCCTTACATCCTCCGAGGGAGATGTTTTATCTTCCTATCTGGACGGGGGAGGCAGGCTTTACATGGAAGGGGGAGATACATGGTGCTACGACCCATCCACATCGGTGCATTACTATTTCGGAACCTGGCTAAGTGGAGATTCCAGCTGCGATGACGGAAGCGGGGACCTCAGCCAGATAAACGGAATATCAGGAACCTTTACCGAAGGAATCTCCTGGATTTACTCCGGGGACAACAACTGGATGGACCATATAGGTGCAAACCAGAGCGATTCCTTTAATATTTGGGATAACTCCAGCCCCCTTTATCACACAGGAGTGGCAAGGGAGACCAGCAACTATAAAACCATAGCAGCATCCCACGAGTTCGGAGGAGCATCTACCTCGGACAGAAACACTATAATGGAAAAATATCTTGAGTTCTTCCTGAGCGGAGGGGGAACCCCTGGGGCTCCCACGGTAACCTTCCTTTACCCAACTGATGGAGCCCCGGTCTTTTCGGTCATATGGGTCAGGGTAAGGGCTCAGGATGATGAAGGCATAGACCGGGTGGAATTTTTCCTGGACGGGGCTCTTCAGTATACCTACAACTGCGGAGGCTCCCTGACCTGCGATGCCAGCTGGCACTGGGATACCACCACCGCTACCGTAGGTCAACACACCCTCAAGGCTATAGCTTATGATATAACCTCCACCACAGGAAGTCAGACAATAACCGTTGATGTGCATCCCGGCTATGGGCAACATTATGGTGGAACCGGGGACGATATAGGCAGGGACATTGCCACGGATAGCAACGGTGACCTGCTCATGGTAGGTGAATCCAATTCCATATCCTGGAGGGGAATGGACTTCCTTCTTTACCGGATAAATCCCAACGGGACCAAAGAGTGGCATCAAAATTACGGAACATACCTTTATGATGAATACGCTGAGGCCATAGCGGTGGATTCCTCAGGAAACATGTATATTGCCGGGTACATGTTTGACGGGACCCAGAAGGACATTCTGGTGAAGAAAATAGCACCAGACGGGAGTGAAATATGGACTAAAAGGATTGGGGGAGGTGGAGACGATGTAGCCTATAGTATTGCCCTCACCAGCGACGAGTCCCCTGTAATTGCTGGATATACTACCTCCTACACCTATGGAGGAACCGATGCGGTGGTCTATAAATTGAATCAGTCCGATGGCTCAGTAATCTTCGGAAAGCATTACGGAGGAAACGATGACGACACGGCCTATGGTCTGGTTATAGATTCCTCAGACAACATCTACCTCATAGGAAGCTCCAGAAGTTTCACCGGCGGCGACGAGGACATAGCCCTTTGGAAACTTGATCAAAACGGGTCAAAAATCTACGGAAGGCTTTTCGGAGGGGACCAGGACGAAACAGGCTCTTCGGGAATTCTCTACGGAGGGAACCTATACATAGTCGGAACTTCTACCAGCTATACTTACGGAGGAAACGACATAGTGGTTTACAAACTGGACCCGGATACCGGGCTTAAAATAAAGGGTGCCCACTTCGGAGGAGGAGCCGACGACGGAGGAAGGGACGTAGCGGTAAATGCCGACGGGAAAATAATCGTCGTGGGATACAGTGAGAGCTATACCAATGGAGGAGCGGATGCTGTGGCTTATTCCCTCACCAGCGATTTAATAAAACACTGGGGAAGGAACCTGGGAGCCTCGGGCCAGGAGCAGGCCCAGGCTGTAGTAACCGATGCCGAAGCTCACATATATGTGTTCGGCTTCACCAATTCCTTCACCTACGGTGGCTACGACTTCCTGCTTTATAAGCTCTCGCAGGAGGGTTTAAAACTGCCGGTAGGTTCAGGCAACGGGTATTGACTTTTGGGAGCATAGATTTATAATTTTTCCGGGTGGGCGGCTAACTCAGCGGTAGAGTGCTACCTTCACACGGTAGTGGTCAGAGGTTCGAATCCTCTGCCGCCCACCATTTTTTATTTCCCCCTTCACACCTGATAATATTTATTCATGAAGATTCTTCTTGTGGAGGACAATCGCAGGCTGGCATCTGCCTTAGGGGATTATCTTCAGGGAGAGGGTTTTGAAATAGTGCAGGCCCATTCCCTTTCTTCGGCGCAAAAAAGACTGGAGAGGGAGGGTTTTGAGGCCATAGTTTGCGACCTGAAGCTCCCGGACGGAGAAGGGACCCAGTTAATTCCCTTAGCAGTGGAGGAAGGGGTTCCTATAATTATGATTACCGCCTACGGGGACATATCCAGGGCAGTGGAGGCGGTAAAAAAGGGAGCATATCAGTTCATAGAAAAGCCCGTAGATCCTGAATTTCTCAGGGATACTATAAAAAAAGCCATTGAGGAAAGGAGGCAGTGGGCCAAGGCTCTGCTCTTCTCCCAAGCCCTCCAAGATGTGGAGGTTGTGGGCTCCTCCCCTGCCTTTACCGAAGCATTCTCTAAAGCAAAGAAAGCTGCCTCTTCCGATATAACAGTTCTGCTTACAGGGGAGACAGGCTCTGGTAAGGAGGTATTCGCCAGGGCAATCCACACCATGAGCCGTAGGGGAGGCAGGCCCTTTGTGGCCATAAACTGCGCTTCAATTCCAGAGACCCTTCTGGAAAGCGAGCTTTTCGGATACGAAAGGGGAGCCTTCACCGGAGCAGATAGAACAAAACCTGGAAGGCTGGAACTGGCCAACGGGGGAACGGTTTTTCTGGACGAGATAGGGGAGATGAGCCCTGCCCTTCAGGCGAAACTTCTCAGGGTAATTGAGGAGAGGAAAATAGAGAGGCTGGGCGGGACCAGGGAAATAGAGGTGGATGTAAGGTTCATAGTGGCCACCAACAGGGACCTATCCTCCTTAGTTAAGGAGGGAAAATTCCGCCAGGACCTTTTTTATCGCCTATCGGTTTTTCCTATAGAAATTCCTCCGCTCAGGGAAAGAAAGGAGGACATCATTCCCTTAGCCGAGTTTTTCCTCAGGAAATTGCGGGGGGAAGGAAAGCCACCCAAGAAACTAACCGAAGGGGCTAAAAGGAAACTCCTTTCCTACGCCTGGCCAGGAAATGTAAGGGAGCTTAAAAACGTAATGGAAAGGGCCTATGTTCTTTCAGAGGGAGATTTCATAACTGAAAAGGATATTGTTCTGCAGGAGATTGGCCATCCCTTAGACCTTTCAGGAACCTTAGAGGAAGCCTTAGAAAAAGCCAGGCAATGGGTGGAAAGGACCAAGATCTCCCAGGCCATTAAAAGGGCGGGGGGAGACCTTCAGGGGGCCGCCCGGCTCCTGGGAATATCCCCCAAAACCCTCTATTCAAAGATGAGAAAATACGGAATTTCATGAAGGAAAGATTCCTGTCCTGGCTGGTTAAGTTCCTGGGTGGACTCTCTAAGGCAGAGGTGAGAGGTATGGAAAAATACGAGGATTATAAAAGAGGGGACAGGGGAGCAGTGCTCTGTCTCTGGCACGGGAAAATGCTTTTCCCCCTTTATTATTTCCGAAAAAGGGGGATAAGGCCCATAATAAGCCGTCACAGGGACGGGGAGCTCCTGGCTAAGGTCAGCCTTCTTCTGGGTTACAGGCCCATAAGGGGCTCCTCCACAAGGTTTGGGGGAACGGCCCTGGCAGAGGCTCTAAGGGCAATTAAAAGGGGGGAAGATGTGGTTTTTGCCGCAGATGGCCCTAAGGGTCCTTATCACAGGTTAAAGCCTGGATGCATATATGCTGCGGCAAAGAGCGGAGCCGGGCTTTTCTACGGCTCCTATGCCTCAAAACCTTCCAAAAAACTCCACTCCTGGGACCGGTTCAATGTTTTCCCGCCCTTTTCTAGAATTATTATGGAAATAAAAGGCCCTCTTTTTATCCCACCGGATGCTGAACTGGAGGAATGGAGAGGGAAAATTGAAGGGGAAATGGACTCCTTAGATCGAAGATTAGAGGCTGAGGTAAGTGGAAAGCTCCCTTAGGAATTGGTCAATAACCTCCTTATCAATAATAAAGGGAGGGATTATTTCAAGGACCTCCCCCTTTATTCCCGAAGGAAGGGTTATCCATCCCCGCTCCAAAAACCATCGAAAGGCCCTAAAACCCTCCCCCTCTTTTGCGAAATCAAAACCGTGAAGAACCCCGAGCCCCCTGTGTTTTATCCTTATTCCCCTTTCTGCTAAACCTTCCTTTATCCACCCCTGAATCTCCTCAGCCCTTTCCCAGGCCCTTATTCTCCTGTATTCCTTCAGGGTTCTCAGGGCCACCCTGCAGAAAAAGGGATTACCGCTGAAGGTGAAGGTATAGGAGGCCTCCCCCCTGCTTTGCCCCCAAGCATCCATAAATTCCCCTTTCCCCATGCAGGCGGAAAGGGGAAAGGAGGCGGATAAGGCTTTCCCAAGGGCGATAAGGTCAGGCTCCAGCCGGTAAAGGTCCCTGGCAAAAGGTTTCGTTGTTTTGTAAAAACCCGTGTAAATTTCGTCAAAAATCAGCGGTATTCCGTGGCGGTAGGAGAGTTCCCTGAGACCCTGAAGCAGGGAATTGGGCGCCACCCTTATTCCTGCCCTTCCCTGGATGGGCTCTATTATTATGGCCATTATCCGCTCCCTTCTGGAAAGGGCTTCTATTTTGGAAAGGGAGGCTTCTTCAAAGGGAAAGAACGTAGTAGAAAAGGGCAAAGCCTCCTTGAACCTTCCCCTGAATTTTTCTCCCCAGGTGGCCGAGAGGGCTCCTAAGGCGGTTCCGTGATAGGCCCCTTCAAAGGCTATTACCCGGCCAGGTCCCCTTTTTAAAAGAGCAGTCCTTAAACAAGCCTCCACCGCATCTGCGCCGTCGCTTACAAGAACGCCCTTCCAGCCTCCCCCTAAAAGAGCGGACATTTCTTCAAGAAGGAGGATTTTCTCCTCTGCAGGGATAAGGTCCCCCATTCCGTGAAAAAACCCCTTCTCGGCTTCTTCTTTTACGAAAGCCGGAGAGTGCCCCAGCATGGAAACCCCAAAGAAGGATGTAAGATCCCTGTAAATATTACCGTCCACATCCTCCACAAAGATTCCCTTGGCTCCTTTTATAACCGGGGGGAAATCTCCCTCCACAAAGGTAAAATCCCCCTCCTCCACTTTTTTCAATCTTTTTATAAGTTCAGAGGACCTCTTCCTCAACCTTCTCTGCCTCCCTTTCCACTTCCTTGATTTCCATCTTGAGGCTCAGGCCAAGAACCAGCATAAATAGGATGGCCACCAGGTTTATGGAGATGAACCTCAGGAAATGTATCACCAAGGCTATGGGAAGGGCAGCGGATTTGGGAATGGAAAGGAGCTGGGAAGCGAAAACCACAGCATATTCAAAGGTTCCTAAGCTGGCAGGGGCTGCAGGAAGAAGAAGAACAAGGTTTAAAATGGCCACCACTAAGAGAATCTGGGCCGGTTTAAGGGAAAACCCTGCGGAATGAAAGAAATAATAAAATGAAGCGCTTTCCACAGACCAGATGAAAAATGTAAAGGAAAGGAGAAGAAGAAAATCCCCTGGATTTTTAAGGGAACTTGCCCCCCTGGCTAAGTTCTGGATAAAACGCCCCTCCCTGTGGCCGAAGATTCTTAGAAAAAGTAGAAGAAAAATGAAAACCCCTAAGAGAATTCCAATTAGAGTGTAAAGGGTGTGGAGCATTTTTGAGTGAACCGCATAATAGGAACTGGCAAAAATGCCCATGGACACTATAACAATTCCGTCATATAGCCTTTCCACCGCCAGACCAACTCCTCCTGTAATCAGGGGAATTTTTGCCAGCTTCCTGAGCATCACCGTTCTCCACACATCCCCCATCCTCCAGGGAAGAATATTGTTGCCAAATTGGCCTATAAACATGTTGGCGGTGGCCAGGTTAAGGGAAAGTTCCTCGCTTTTTTTTAGAATTAACTTCCACCTTAATCCCCTCAAAAGGAAGGAGAGAACGAAGATGAGGGAGCCGGCCACCAGATCCCAGGGATTCATCTTTCTCATCCAGGCCAGAACCTCAGAAAAGTCAAGATTTGAAAAAGAAAAATAAAGGGCAAGGGCAGAAATGAGCAAGGAACCAAGAAAGCCCAGTTTTTTCACCTCTTTTATTATAAGGGCTAACGTGGTATATTGAAAGTGAAAATTATCACCAGAAGGAGGGAGTCATGCTTCCTGAATTTAGAAACGAACCCTTTACGAATTTTAACCTGGAAGAAAACAGGAAAAGGATGGAGGAAGCCCTCAAGAAGGTTCGCTCCACCTTCCCCATGGAAGGCATGCTCTACATTGACGGCCAGTGGGTAAAAAGCGCCTCCGGGGAAACCTTCGCTTCCATAAACCCATCCAAAAAGGACGAAATCATAGGCCGCTTCCAGAAGGGCAACGAGGAGGACGGAGAAAAGGCTCTGGAGGCAGCCACCAGGGCCTTTGAGGAATGGAGATTTTACCCGGCAGAGGAAAGGGCGGCAATTCTCCTTAAGGCTGCCAAAAGAATGAGGGAGCTCAAGTATGAACTGGCAGCCCTCATGGTATACGAGGTGGGAAAGAACTGGGCAGAGGCCGACGGTGATGTGGCAGAGGCCATTGACTATCTGGAATTTTATCCCAGGGAGATGCTCCGCTTAGCTGGGCCCCAACCCCTTACCCCCTATCCTCCTGAGTTCAACGAGTATTATTACATTCCCTTGGGACCGGTGGTGGTTATACCTCCTTGGAACTTCCCCCTGGCCATTCTGGTAGGCATGACTTCTGCGGCCATAGTAACAGGAAACACTGTGGTTCTTAAACCCGCCTCGGATTCTCCGGCCATGGCGGTAAAATTTGTGGAAATAATGGAGGAAGTGGGCCTTCCCAAGGGAGTTCTGAACTTAGTTACAGGGCCAGGGGCTAAACTGGGACATTTCCTGGTAACCCATCCTAAAACCAGGATGATAGCCTTTACCGGGTCCAAGGATGTGGGCTTAAAGATAAACGAGCTGGCGGCGAAAATCGCACCGGGCCAGATATGGATTAAGAGGGTCATCGCTGAGATGGGAGGTAAGGATCCCATAATCGTGGCGGAGGATGCGGATTTAGAGGCTGCAGCCGATGCCATTATAGCTTCTGCCTACGGTTTTCAGGGACAGAAGTGCTCTGCAGGCTCCAGGCTCATAGCAGTGGAACCCATTTACGACAAGATTATTGAGATGGTGGTGGAAAGGGCCAAGAAACTTTCCATTGGCCCCGCAGAGGAAAATCTTCCAGTAGGGCCGGTAATCAACGCCACGGCAGAGGCGAAGATTCTTTCCTATATTGAAATAGGAAAAGGCGAGGGCAAACTTGTCCTTGGAGGGGAAAAGGCCAGGGAGGACGGCTTCTACATCCAGCCCACCATATTCGTGGATGTTCCCGAGAAGGCGAGGATTGCCCAGGAGGAAATCTTCGGGCCCGTCCTTTCTGTGATAAAGGCCAAGGATTACGACGATGCCATAAGGATAGCCAACGGCACTATTTACGGACTTACTGGCTCTGTCTTTACCAAGGACAGGAAAAAGATAGAAAAGGCCAAGAAACTCTTCCATGTGGGTAATCTTTACATAAACCGCAAGTGCACAGGTGCCTTAGTGGGTGTCCATCCCTTCGGCGGGTTTAACATGAGCGGAACCGATTCCAAGGCCGGAGGTAGGGATTACCTGCTTCTTTTCCTTCAGGGAAAGAGCATATCCGAAAGATTGTGAAAAGGGCCCTTGCCCTTTTTCTCCTCCTCCCCTTCCTTTGGGGGAAGGTTATAGAAACCTCCCATTTTTACATTTATTATCCTGAAGGGGAGGAGGAGCAGGCCCTGAGGACGGCAGCCTACCTGGAAAAATACTATCCCAGGCTCTCCGCTCTTACTGGAAATTTCAGGGCAAAGACCATAATAGCCATCCAGGACTTAGGCTTGATGGCCAACGGGTTTACCGACCCCACGGTCCCCTCGGTCCATATCTTCGCGGGAAAACCCCACCCTAACCACCGTTTCGGAGCCATGAGAAGCTGGTGGAGGGTGGTTTCCATCCACGAACTTGCCCATGCCCTACACCTTAATCAGGCCAGGGGAAGGGCCTGGGCCCTGAGGTTCATTTTGGGCAGAGCCTTCCTTCCCAACTTAATTCAACCGGAATTTACCATAGAGGGCATGGCGGTTTACTCGGAATCCCTCCTTTCCCCTTACGAGGGAAGGTTAAACGAGGGTTTTTACAGGAGATTCCTGCAGACCAGAAAACCCTGGTCCCTTTCCCAGGTAATGGCAGAGCCCCTTTTATGGCCATATTATTCGGCAAGGTATATTTACGGGGGAGAATTTGTGGAATTCCTGGCGGACCGCTACGGGGAGGAAGCCCTGACCTGCCTGGCCAGGCGATACTCTTTCTCCCTGTCCCAGTTCATAGGTTTGTCCCCGGCCTATTCCCGGTGTTTTGGCAAAAATCTATCAGAGCTTTTCAGGGAATTCCAGGAGGGATTTTCGAAGGAAAGTGAGAAACCCGTCTTCTCCCAGGGGGAAATACGGTGGCTGGAGCCAGCCGGAGAGGGACTTGTCTTTACCTCATGGAAAGTTCTCCTTCCCTTTCCTAATTTTGCTGTTTTCTCCCCTGGGATTTATCTTCTTCACAAGGGCAAAGTTAAGAAAATTATCCCCCATCCTTCCTCCCTACCCATAAAATTCAGAAACGGAAAACTCTATTACACTATGGATGAACTTCAGAGAGGATTCCCCAACAAGATAAACCAGGGCTACGGGGTAATAAGGGAGGTGGTGGAAAGGGAGCTTAAAACCGGAAGGGAAAGGGTTCTAATTAAGGGAGAAATCTTATCCTACGAGGTAAAGGAAGGGGTTCTCTATTTCTCAAAGCCCTGGGGATGCTGTGGCTCAAGGATATACAAAATGGACATTAAAACAGGGAGAAAGGAGGAGATTTTCGCATCCAAGGAATTGGAATTTTATTCCTTGGCCAGGGGAGATTTTCTCTACGCTGCTGGAAGAAGGGACGGGGAGGGGGGAGACATTTACATCATCCAGGGAGACAAACCTAAAAGGCTCGCCCGCACCCCCTATACTGAGACGGACCTTCGCTGGCAGGGCAGGCTGGTTTTTTCTTCAAATGCCGGGGGTATTTGGCGGGCATATTCCTACCGCCAGGGGAAATTTTCACTTCTAAGCAGAAAATACTGCGCCTTTCCAGTGCTGGACGGGGATTATCTCCTCTGCCAGGACCTTGCCCAGGATGGAATTGGCATATTCAGGAGAAAAATTAAAAGGGAGGAATTCCACCCAGGAGAAGGGCTGGAGAAAGAAAAAATAGAAACTCCGCAGTTCAGAAAGCTCTCCCATGGCCCCGATTTCCTCACCCTCCTCATTCCTGACCTCATGTTTCCTTCCATAGATCAGCAGGAATTCTACTGGAACTTCATCGGTCACGACGCTTTAGAGGAAAATTTTTATACCCTTTCCTTAGGGGAGGATTCCAGTGGAAATTTTATCTGGGAATACGATTTTAACTCCCTTTACTTCTCGCCCCTCCTTCTCTCCATCCACCTATCCTCTGAGGATTCCTCGGTGGAACTGGGGTTTCCCCTGAGAAGAAGCCTGAGAAAATGGCTCAGGGAATGGGATTTTTACATATGGGGCTGGGCTGAAGGAAAAAGAAGGGCCGTGGGGTTCAGCTTTCCCACCCTTTTAGTTTCACCGTCGGAGAGGTTAAGGTTTTTCATAGAATTTGGCATGGAAAAGGAGGGGAAATTTTCGGGAAGCCCCTTAGAAAGGACCGGAGAATTCTTCAGGGCAAAACTCCTTTGGGCAGTAGCCAGCAAGTCCGGATTTTATTTTTCCCTTTCAGGGGTAAAGGACCAGAACAACCCCACATTGCATAATTTTAAAACCGTTTCCCTGGGCAATATACAGGCCCGGAGCGGACTCCTCGCCTACGGGGAAATTTCCACCAGAATAGCGGACATAAGAAAGGGCGTGGACATTCCTCATTTTTTCCTGGACGGGGTTTATTTTTCCCTCTTCGCTGAGGGATTCCTTCCGGACGGGAAGCTATCCGCCGGGGCTTTCCTTTCTGTGGAAGTTTCTACCTACCACGGACTTTTGAGGTTCTATCCCCTGGCTGGGGTGGCATACAGAGCAGACCAGAACAGTTTTTATCCCTTTGTGGGTGTAGGTGGCCTTATAACGCCCATCTCCTCCTTCCGTAGAACAGAAAGGGGAAGAAATTTCGCCTCCAAGGGACTAAAATATTTAAGAGGAGGATCATTGTCATGGTTAGAAAACCAGCGGTAGCAGGTTATTTTTATCCGGGGGACAGAGAAGAACTTCTCTGGTGGCTCAGGGAACACATGGAGGATACTCCGTCCAGAATTTACAGGGCCAAAGGAGTGCTTTCACCCCATGCAGGTTACCTCTACAGCGGGAAAATAGCGGCAAAGGTTTACGGGAAAATAATCATCCCCGATTTGGCCATAATAATGGGGCCAAATCACACCGGCTTAGGTCCCAGGGCCTCGGTCATGGCTAAGGGTAGGTGGGAAACTCCCTTAGGGATTGTAGATATAGATGAGGAGCTGGCGGAGCAGCTTTTATCCCTGGCTCCTGTTCTGGAGGAGGATTACACCGCTCACCTAAGGGAACATTCGGTGGAAGTTCAACTCCCCTTCCTCCAGTTCATGAATCCAGCCATAAAGATTGTTCCCATCGTCCTGTATCCCCTCCGGTTTTCTGAAGTTATGGAAATAGCAAAGGCCATTGCCCTGGCCCTTAATGAGAGGGAGGAGAAATTCTTAATAGTGGCGAGCTCGGATATGAGCCATTATCTTCCATCCCATATAGCTAAGGAAAAGGACTTCAAGGCCATAGAAGAAATTCTAAGGCTGGACGGTCGGGGATTAATGGAAGTGGTATACAGGGAGGAAATATCCATGTGTGGATACATTCCTGCCTCAATAATGGTGGAGGCATCCAAGCTCCTCGGAGCTAAAAGGGCAGAACTTGTGGCCTATTCTCACTCAGGAGAAGTTACCGGGGAGGAACCGGTGGTGGGATACGCCGGGGTTGTGGTTTACTGAGAATGATAGGAGAAAACTCCCTGATAATCGCTTATCTGTCCGCCCCCAAGGAAAGGTTTTTTGGGGTTCTACTTCAACTCCACCCCTCGGGCCTCATAATGAGGGGATTAAATCTGGAGTCCTTTAACACATGGATAGTTGAGGTAAATCAGGGTAAGAGGGGCAGCGCCATATCTACCTTCTTTTTTCCCTGGAGAAGGGTGGAAAAGCTTATACTTGACGAGGAAAGGGACGGGGTAGAATCCCTTTCCGAAACCTTTTCAAGGAGAACGGGCAAAGATGTCCTCAACCTCCTCCTGGATTAAAGCCGCAATTTTTGACATGGATGGAACCCTTTTCATCTCCCCATTTAACTGGAAGAGAATAAAGGAAAAATTGGGGGTAAAAGGGGGGCTCATCCTTGATCATCTCCATTCCCTGCCCCCGGAAGAGAAAAGGGAAAAATTTATCCTTCTTGAAAAAATGGAGAGGGAAGCGGTTAGCAAGGGAAAACCTGCTCCTGAAGCGGAAAGAATCCTGAGTCTGCTTAAGGAAAGGGGGTTAAAATTGGGGGTTTTGACCAATAACTCCAGGGTCTTAGCCGAAGAAATTCTCTCCCGTTTTCCCGTGGAGTTTGACGCTCTGATAACCAGGGACGAGGGAATATGGAAACCTTACCCCGAAGCGGTAGAAAGAGCCCTGGACGGGCTGGAAACAACTCCTGAGCAAACGGTGTATGTGGGAGACAACCGCCTTGACATAGAGGCTGCCCTGCCCTTTAAATTCGCTAAAATTCTGATAATAAACGGCTCCCCCCAACTGAGGAGGGAATACGGAAAAAGGGTAATATTTTTAAACAGTTTCCCCGAGATCCTGGGAGAAATTTTCCCCGGGGAAATGTTAAACTAATTAAAGGAGGTTAGCCATGAAGAAGAGTTTATTTTTGATTCTGCTTATTCCCCTGATCTTGAGCTTCTGCTCTCAGGGGCCTTCTCCGGAACAGGTGAAAGAATGGATAAAGGTGGTGGACATAAAGACCCAGTGGGTGGAAAAAATCGGTCCAGATGTGAGGCCATGGGAGGTGGTCTACGTCCCCTCCATCAAGTTCAGACTGAAGAATACAGGACCGAAACCGGTAAGGATCCTTTATTTCAATGCGGAATTCAAGTTCGCAGATGAGGAGAAAGCCTTGGGATACGATTACAGGGCCTACCCACAGGCAAAGCCCATAAAACCCGGGGAAAAAAGCCCCGAAATCTTTCTCCGTTCCCCCTACGGGTTCAGGGCTAAGAGCAAGGAAAGTTTCAAGAACAATCCCTACTGGAAGAAGGCCGAGGTAAGGATTATTGTGGGGATCCCCGGGGGAAAATTGGTGGACTTAGGGACCTACCCCATAGAAAATGTCCTGGAGGAGGGACTTGAAAAATCCCCTGGGAAATGAGACCAAGTTTCTGACTATAGCCCTCGTTCTCGGGTTTGCCATTGCCATTGTGCTTTCCCTGTGGGAGCCCTCTGTAAGTGAGGTGGCCTCTTCTATTAGCATAGAACAGGTCAAAACCATGTGGGTTCCCTGGCATCCCCCGGCAAGAGCTATGATAAAACCCTGGGAGACCTTCGTCGCTCCGAGAATTATCTTCAGGGTGAGAAATAAGGGGAAAAGAACCCTGAGATATGTGGCATTTAATGCGGTATTCCTGAGAAAGAGGACAGAGATGAAGCTTGGAACTGCCTATATACTCACCCTTAGAGAAGGCCTGAAACCCGGAGAAATATCAAAACCAATAATCATGACCTCAGACGGGGGATATGCAGGTTCCTCGCTTAAAGCACTGAAGGAAAATCCTTTCTGGGAACCTGTAATCTGCAGATTGTATGTGGTCAGAGGCGAGAAAATAAAGCTTATAGGCACCTTTGATGTGGATAATACCATAGAGGTCCCTGCCCGGGATAATTGAAGGATTTAGTATAATATTATGTGTTAAAACGCTTATCTATCCTCTTCCTTCTTGTTTTGCTGTGCGGAAGCGTATATTACTTCTTCCTTCCGGCCCCTGAGAGATTGAACGGCCCTGCGGACCTTGTCCTTTCCCAGGAATTTTCCTTAAACTGGGGGAAAAGCCATAACCAGCAGTTCTGCTCAATAAAGGAAGAGGGGGGAAAGTCCAAAAAGGAGGAGCTTCCCATGAAAGCATTAAAATACATTGCCCTTCTCATTCTTTCTACGGTGTTTTTGCTTTCAGGGATAAACAAACTCCTTGCCCCGGAAAATTTCGCCGAAAACCTTAGAAATTACCAGATGTTTACCCCATGGATGATTAAGCTCGCAGTAGTATTCCTGCCCTGGGCTGAAATACTGTGCGGGTTAGGACTCCTGATTCCTCCCCTGAGAAAACCCTCAGCCCTTATTCTTATTTTCATGAACCTGTTCTTCATCGGGGTGCTATCCATAGCTTTAATGAAGGGGGTTAAAGCCCCCTGCGGTTGTTTCGGTTCCCTTAGCAAAGAAATTTCCCTTCAGGCCATATCAAGGGACCTGATCTTCCTTTCCCTTGCCGTCTTTATTTACCTCAACTGAGCCCTGGCCCTTTCAATGGCCCCTGCCGAGAAGTTAATAAGAATTTCCCGGGCCTCCTTTATCTTCCCTTCCTTCATAAGCGCTTTGGCCCTTTCCCTTACCTGATAGACCATCCTTAGGTAATTTCTCTCGTATTCCTTCCAGAACACCAGGGGATTCTTGGCGGAAAGATAAACCTCATCGGCATGGGTCCTGAAGGGATAGTAAAGCATGTGGGAAGCCTCCTCCCTGACCTTCCCTTTCAAAAGAAAATGCTCCGGGAGGATATCCCGGTGGGAGCCCTTCCAGCTGGGGAAAATTTTCCTGGCCTCAAAAAATATGGGAATGTAGGGTGTGGCTTCGGGTCTCGCAGGGGAAAGCCACAACAGTATGTCTCCTGGCTGGTTGCCCCAGAGGGAAAGGACGAAGGAATGCTTAGTGGTGTAATAGCAAATGGACCTTATGGCGAAAAGGGAGGGAAGGTCCGTTCCTGGAGCTGGCCTTTGCCTTAGAACCTCAAAGAGTTTTTCAGGTCGCAATTTATAATCCAGCTTTATAAAAGGTGGGAAGGGAGGAGCGCCAGCAAACTCCCTGCCAGTAAGCACCTTATAGGCGCTAAGCCACCTTCCCGTATTGTAAGAGCTTGAGTAATCCGGGGAAAAGGTTTCAGTAAAATGAAATTGCGTTTGACCCTTCTTGAGGAAACCGTTCTTTACTGCAAAGGATAAAAACCCCCTGGAATGAAGAATGTTTTCCCTGTTCTTCAAATCCACAACCCCGGCGGTAAAATTGTTAGGAAGAAGGGCCACCGCGTCATCTGGCACCCTCCACGCAAGCCAGTGCCTGCCTCCCAGTATATGCATAAGCCAGCCCTCCTTAGGATCTGCAAAGGTCAGGGTTCTCCCCTCAGGATATCCGTATTTTTCAATAAGCTCACCTGCCCTTAAAACCGCTTCCCTGGCAGTTTTGGCCCTCTCAATAGCCAGCCTGCGGAGGAAATAACTTATTCCCTTTTCCCCCATTCTCCTCTCAACCACTGACCTGCACCTGTTGGATATAACTGCCACCCCGTAGGAATTAATGAAGAAATCCGCATAGTATTTCTGCTTCATCTCAAGCCAGAGCATGTCCGGATTTCCCCTCCAGACCTCCTGGGCTCCGCTAACCAGACTAAAACCTTCCACCCCGGTTTTAGCCGGCACCCACCATATTTTTATAATGGGATCCCCGGGCTCATCCTCGTTGTGGGCTAAAATCACTGAACCATCGGCAGAAGCCTCTCTGCCCACCACTATAGTAAAACAGGGTTTTACCGCATAAACCAGCAAAAAGAAAACAGTAAGCATTAAAACCTTTCTCACAATTCCCCTCCTTTGGCCTTATCATATTGTTTTTTAATATTTTCAAGGTCAAGATGGGTATATTTCTGGGTGGTGGAAAGGGAGGAATGTCCCAGAAGTTCCTGTATGGTTCTTACATCAGCCCCCATTTGCAGGAGATGGGTGGCGAAGCTGTGTCTTATCTTGTGGGGGGAAATTCTCTTTTTTATGGAGGTCTGAGCTATGTATCTGTCAAGCATTTTCTGAACCCATCTTGCCGAAAGCCTCCTTCCGAATTTGTTAAGGAAGAGGGCAGAAGATTCGCCGCGCGGTCTTTTATTCAGATAAAGAACCAGTGCCCTCTGAGCTGGTTTTCCAAAGGGGACTATTCGGTCCTTTCCACCTTTTCCCTTTACTTTTACAAACCTTTCCTTCAAGTTTATATCCCCCAGGTCCAAAGCAACGAGCTCGGACACCCTCAGGCCCGTAGCATACAGGAGCTCCAGTATGGCCCGGTCCCTTAGGGAAAAGAAGTCATCCCCCTGGGGAACCTCCAGAAGCTGGGATATTTCCTTTCTGGAAAGGGCAACAGGAAGTGTTTTTCCCTTCCTGGGGTATTTTACCAGTTTTGCCGGGTTTTTCTCAGTATACTCAGCACTGAGTAAAAACTTATAGAAGGATTTAAGGGTTGCCAGCTTCCTTTCCACAGATGCCCTTGAATATCCTTCCCCTTCCAGCCAAAGGAGAAAATCGTAAATGTCCTGAGCCGTGACTTCCATTACATTCTTTCCCTTCACTGAGGCGAGAAAAAACCTGAACTGCTTAAGGTCCCGCCTGTAGCCCTTTAAAGTATTAGGGGAAAGGTGCCTTTCCTTGGAGATGAAGTCAAGGAAATCCTTGGCCGCATCCAGGGGCATTATCTGGACACCTGATAGAGGAGCTTTCCCCGCCGGTCAAAAACCCCTACCGAAGAAAATCGGCCCACTAAAACCGGAAGAATTTTCTCGCTGGCCCCCACTAGTACCGAAATACTTCTTGTGGGATAATCGGAAAGGGAGGAGTTAACCTGAAGCCGGGAACATCTTCCATTTTCCATAAGGAAACTTTTCCATTCCCGTCGGAAGCCCTGCCATGGCAGGGAATTCTCATAGGCTGCTCTTCCCTGAAATTGTCGGGTTATTCTTTCATACTCAACTCCGTCAAGGCCGACCCTGAGTTTACCTGCTATAGCTCTGGTCCCTGCGGAAATGGTCTTCAAAATGGCGTCTTGCGGAATTGACCTGACCATTATCCATCCTACCGAAATTTTTCTTCCGTAGTTTATTCCCCAGTCCACCTTCCCAAAGGGGCGGAGAACCGAACGGAGCAACCCACCTGGCTCCATGGCCAAGGAGGAGAGCAAATACCTGAGTGGACACAGGTCCTTAGGGTCTATAACCTTAAAATACCAGATCACAAAAACCTTATGGGAGGGAAGCAAGCCCACCTTCAGGGGGGTCCTGTCCGGAGGCTCCTCCAGAGGTGGTAGCTTCTCAATAGAGACAGGAAATGTAAGGCGCTCCTTTACAAGATACCCTAAATAACTACCCTCAACTACAATTCTGACTCTGGAAGGGGAAAAACACTTCCTTCTGATGGAAACAAGGTCCACGGTGGAAATCCTGTTAAAATCCGAGGGCCCGGGATAGGGCTTCGCATAGCGGGAGAGAGGATAAAAAAGGAAAATTCCGAAATCCCGGGGAAGAGGGGATGTATTTCTTAAAGAAAGATAGGTCCTTGCCTTCAGTAAACTTTCGGATTCAAAACCCCTGTCCCTTACCATAGAGACTATTGTTTTTATGGCTGTTTGCCAGTAATTTTTCAGGGTAAAAACCCGGAAATATGAGTAATCGGGCCCCACCCGGTATTCACTCCTCCCTCCTACGGAAAAGACCTCATCCTCCCATTTCATTTTGTGATAAACAAAGAACTCCTCAAGGACTCCCGATTTCTCGTCATCGGCTCTCCCACAGGGAGAGATGAGGGAAATGGAGATGAGAGGGCTTTTCCCTGGATAGTATTTAACCTCGGAAAATAGAGGCAATATAAACAGGATCAAAATTACGGCTTTTTTTCCCATGGCATAAGAACCACATCCATCCTGTTAAAAGGATAAATGCTTTTCCTTATCATGTTCCAGAAGGCAGTGGGAGTTAAAAGGGAAATTCCACCCAGAATTTCCTCCTGAGAGCAACGGAAAACCAGTGAATATTCCCCCAATCTCTCACCCCAGATTTCCGGGTTCAGTTCATCCTCCCTTATTTCTCTTATATAGGAAAGTTTCAGGGCAGAAAATTCCGTCCTTTTAATGGGCGAAACCTTCATGGAGGTTATCGCCTGGTTCACCACCTTCCTCCATGCAACCGGATCCCCCCCCTTCACCACAACACAGAGGGAAGAAGAATAAACCAGATGCCTTGAGAGGACTTCCCAATTCCCCTTTAATTTCCCCTTCAACACCTGCCCCTCAATCTTCCTCCTAAGATAAAGCCCTGCCAGGTCCAGAGAGCATCGCTTTAAACAGGAAGGAGAAGAAACTCTATAACACCTGGCGTAGACCTTTGTTTTAAGACCCTTTACCAGGAGCTTTCTGTTCAGGCTCCTGGACTGGAATTCCACCTTTTCCGGAAAAAGAACCTGCCGGGAAGCCGGGGCAGAGAACATTTTGGTAATGAGGCTTTTCTCCCTGGCCCCCAGGTCCCCTATAACCACCATCAGCGCTGTGGGGGGCTGAAAATACATGGAGTGGAAATTTTCCACATCCTGAATGGTTATACTATCACTGATGTTAAGGGGCCTGTGGGCATAAGGAGAATTTGAATAAAGCAGGGAGTAAATGATGCTCTTAATTTTGTAATCCTCATCCTGCTCATAAAGGGCAGCTTCCCTTATAAGTCTGCGTTTTTCTGCATTAAAAAAACTCCGGGAAAGACTGAGGGGCTTCATCCTCTCGTGCTCATACCACAATCCTAAAGGAAATTCCTCCTTGGGAAAATAGCTTTCAAATATAACAAAATCCCTGGTTATATTCACATTAATCCTGCCACCTACCCTCTCCAGAAAAAAAATCTGCTCCCACGGAGTGGTCTTTTGTGACCCGGCAAAGCTCATCATGCCCGTAAGGTATGAAAGACCGCTCTTACCTTCCGGGTCAAAAAAGGCCCCTGCTCTGTAAAAGACGGTAAGAAAAATCGCCGGAATTTTTCGATTAACGAGGACCACCTTAAGCCCGTTGGGCAATTTGATGGTCTCGACAGCGAAAAGGGGAAGGAAAAGCAAAAGGAAAAGGAGCTTCCTCATACCCCAATTATAGTTATTTGGTCAGGAAACATAAAGGCTTTTGGAAAGGAAATAATGAAGAGGGCCTCTGGTTATCCCCAGGTCCCTGGCTATATCCTCGGGCCTTTCCCCGAAAAGGACCCGGATTACCGCTCCCCTAATGAAATCTCTAAATCCTGCATCCTCCTTTATATCCTTAAGGGTAAAGGCCTTGACCTTCACCGGGGTGTTCATAAGTCCCTTTATTTCCTCGCCAGCTTTTCTCTCCACTGAGGCGAGCTCCCTGGGGGGAATGTCCATACCGAAAAGCAGGATAATCCCAACTCCCCCCCCGTTTTTCTCCTTGCTCGAAAAACTCCATATGGAGACCAAGGAATCGTTTTGCTGAGGTGATAGTCCTTCCTTTATTTTACCCGCCATCTCCCGGTAAAGCCTCCTTTCCCCCTCAAAAATAGGTTTCAGCAGTTCCCTGTAAAGGGGATGTTCCCTGTTAAGGAAAAAGCTATGCTTCCTCCTGTTTCCATTTTTATAAATTATGTTCAGAGCCTCTAATTCCTGAAGGGCCAGCTGGCACGACCTGGGGTTTATCTCCCCGAGGAGGCTTATTTTTCTCCCGGATATACCATCCCCGGCAAAATAAATGGTTCTAAGCACATCGATTTTTGCATGGGTTGAAAACACAAGGTTGGCTAACTTCATTTTTAACAAAAATGGCGGAGAGGGTGGGATTCGAACCCACGGTCCCGCTTTAGGCGGGACAATCGCTTAGCAGGCGACCCTGTTAAACCACTCCAGCACCTCTCCCTCTTTTTATAAATATATCATCCGAAATCAAAATAGTAAAGACCCCTGATAAATTTTTCCAGGTTTTCCACAGGAACTTCACTCTGCTCCTGGGTAAGGAGGTTCTTCAGGCTAATCATGCCCTTCTTTATCTCCTCTCCAACTATACCCACCAAGGGAATTCCCTTCTGGGAAGCGTATCCCAGCTGAGCCCTCAACCCCTTTTCCCCACAATAAACATCAACCTTTATGCCTTTTTGCCTTAATTGGGAGGCAAGCTTTAAGGCCTCCGCCCTGGTATCCCTGAAATGGGCGAGAAGAATATGGGCCGGCGGGGAAATTTTCTCAGGGAACATTCCCAGCTCTTCCATCACCGTTATAATCCTTTCCACCCCCAGGCTTGTTCCTGTGGCCGGAATTTCCGTCCCAGCAAAACTACCTATGAGCTTATCATATCGTCCCCCACCTGTTATGCTTCCGATCCTGGGCTCCTCCACCACCGTCTCAAAGATGGGCCCTGTATAATAATCAAGACCCCGGGCTAAGGAAGGGTCATAAGAATAGAAATCATCGGGAATTCCCATGGCCTTGAGATAGGAAAAGAGCTCCTCCAGTTCATAAATACCCTCTTCCTCCCCGAAAAATTTATTGGCTTCTTTCAGGGAGGTTAAGCTCATGGCGGCAATTACCCGTTCCGCTGCGGAAGGGGAAAAGCCCCGGGAAAGAAGTTCGTCCTTTACCCCATCCAGCCCCACCCTATCAAGTTTGTCCATGGCCCTGGCTAAGGAAAACTCGTCTCCCTCCCCTATTTTTCTGTGAAGGGCGGAGATGAGTTTCCTGTTATTTATCCTTATGAGGAATCTTTTAAACCCAAGACGGGTAAGGGCATCGTAGATTATGGTTATTATTTGAGCATCCGCCATCATGGAAGGACTCCCCACGATATCCGCATCGCACTGATAGAATTCCCTGAACCTTCCCTTCTGGGGCCTATCCGCCCTCCATACCCTCTCCATCTGATACCTCTTAAAGGGAAAAACCAGCTCGGAACGGTGCTGGGCCACGAACCGGGCCAGGGGGACCGTAAGGTCATAACGAAGCCCCACTTCCCTCCCCTTCCTGTCCGTGAACCTGTAAATCAGCTTTTCCTCCTCCCCATATTTCCCGCTCAATACCTCCCAGAGCTCAATGGCCGGGGTTTCTATTTTCTCAAACCCGTGGGCCTCAAAAACCTCCCTGAGCACATTGAAAACATAATCCCTCCTTCTCATCTGGGAGGGGAGGAAATCCCTCATTCCCCTGTAGGTTCTGTATTCCTTTTTGGCCATGGGAAAAATTTTAACCCAAACCCGCCAGAGTTCCAAATGCTCAGGGAAGGGAGAGGCGAAGGTGAAGCCTATCAGAGTAGCGAAAACCATACTCCAAGGCCAGAAGGGCAACTCCCCTGGCCCTTGTCATTAACTCCTTGGCATTTCGGGCCATGGGCATGAGGTAAATTCTGCTGCCGGGTATATTGAGGGCAGAGACCAGGCGCGCCACCTCCTCAACATCTTCCCGCTCCTTTACCACGAACTTAAAAATCGATGGGAGCCCTGAAAATTCCCTTAAAACATCCAACCTCAACCTCTTTTCCTCTTTCTCCCCGGAATTGGAAAGCTTTGGGGAAACATTATAGTGAATTCCAGATTTAATTTTTAATGGGGGCAAAGTTCCGTTGGTTTCTATTTCCACATACGGGAAAAAACCGAGGACCTCATCAAGGAATAATTCAAGAACTCTGGTCTGAAGCAGGGGCTCCCCCCCGGTAATCACTAAATTTTCAGCCCTGGAGGCCAACTCCACAGTCTTCCTTACCACTTCATTCACCTCCAATCCGCTACCTTTCCCCAAGGCTTCCGGGGTATCGCAATAAGAACACCTTAAATTACAACCGGCAAGCCTTAGGAAAACCGAGGGAACCCCGGCCCTGGGGCCTTCCCCCTGAAGGGA
Organism: Candidatus Aminicenantota bacterium; assembly: GCA_026991555.1. Classification (GTDB taxonomy): domain Bacteria; phylum Acidobacteriota; class Aminicenantia; order S016-38; family S016-38; genus JALSNJ01. The sequence goes on along the minus strand of JALXBI010000105.1, from coordinate 15,395 downwards.
GTAAAAAATTGAGTGGACGAAGAGTTCAGGTTCTCTCAAATCTTATTCCCGGGCTCCTTCCCTTCTCCACAACGCAGAATCCGCTCTGGGTCTCGGTCTCAAAAACCTCCACTTCGGCTCTCTCCAAGGAAAGTTCTTCCACGAGCCTCTGGCCTATAAGAAGGGCCAGGTTCTCTGCGGTGGGATTTCTGTCCAGGAGGAAAACCCTCTGGCCCTGGGTTTTCATTACCTCTGCCATGGGATCCTTGGAATTCAGTATTACACAGTGGTCAAGCTCATCAACTATGGCCTTCACATCGGTAAAATCCGCCACCATTCCCCACTGGTCCAGCTTCCCCTGGGCTTTAATTTTTACCAGATAAGAATGACCGTGGAGAAAACGGCATTTTTCCCTGTGTTGCCATATGCGATGGGCGGCGTGGAAACTTCTTTCAACCCTTATTTCCATAATTTATATTATAATTTCCCTATGCTCTTAAAAGAAGCTGCCCGGGAAATAGGAGTTGAGGAGGAAAGGCTGCGGGGATGGGTGGAGATGTTTGAATGGCTCAGCGAAGAACTCGACGAGAAACAGGTGGAAATTGCAAGGAGGATAAAGGAACTGGAAGACAGGGGTTTTACCCTGGCAGGGATAAGGAGAAGACTTTTCGAGGAATTCGGACCGCCAATGCCCAGGAGATTCCTCCGGGCTCTAAGGCATAAACTGGAGGAGATATTGACTTTCCTGAGGGAGGATGATAAGATAGATTAAGGTTCGGGACGTGGCGCAGCCTGGAAGCGCACACGCTTGGGGTGCGTGGGGTCGGCGGTTCAAATCCGCTCGTCCCGACCATTTTTTATTTTTATGAGAATTCTCCTCACCAATGATGACGGATACCTGTCCGCTGGAATAAACATCCTCAGGAGAGTGCTGCGGGAAAGGGGCCATAGCGTCCTTGTGGTGGCTCCCGATAAGGAACGCTCAGCGGTAAGCAAGGCCCTTACCCTTCATAGACCACTCAGAATGAGGGAAATCGGGAAGGATTTTTACATTACCGACGGCACCCCCAACGATTGCATATACTTAGCTTTAGGAGTATTGGAGGAGAAGTATCCTGACCTGGTGGTCTCGGGAATAAACCATGGTCCCAATCTGGGCGACGATGTTATTTACTCGGGAACCGTAGGGGCGGCCATCCTTGCCACCCATTTTAGAATTCCCTCGGTAGCCTTTTCCTTTACAGGAAAGAACCTGGAAGGGCTGGAGGAGGCAGGGGAAAGGGCAGCCTGGTTAATAGAAATCCTGCTCAGGCAAAGGTTTACGGACATTACCATAAATGTCAATTTTCCTCCCCCTCCCTGGAAGGGAATTAAGGTAACGAGAATGGGAAGCAAAAAATACAGGCCAGAGATAATAACCAGGGAAGACCCCAGGGGGGAAAAATACTACTGGATAGGAATAGGAAGCCCGGTCTCCTCCCCGGAGGACGGCACGGACATAAAAGCGGTAAGGGAGGGATACATTTCCATAACCCCAATACATTCGGACATGACCAGTTACGGACACCTGGAAATCTTGAGGGAGGCCCTTAAGGGTGAGGTTTCTTAGAAAACTCTATGATTGGGTCCTGGGGTGGGCCTATTCTCCCTACTCCGTCCCGGCTCTTTTTCTTCTCGCCTTCTCCGAAAGCAGCTTCTTTCCGGTTCCCCCGGATGTTCTTCTCATTCCCCTGGGACTTTCCAAGCCCAGGAAGTCCTTTTACTATGCGGCCATATCTTCCATAGGGTCAATTATAGGAGGGGCCTTCGGCTATCTAATAGGGCTTTTCCTTATGAATTCCGTGGGCATTCCCATACTAAAGGCCTATGGCTTAATGGAAAAATACCAGTATGTAAGCGCCCTCTATAACCAGTACAATGCCTTAGCGGTCAGCGTGGCTGGCTTTACCCCTCTTCCCTACAAACTTTTTACCATAGCCGCTGGAGCATGCCGGATAAATTTTATAGTCTTCATAATAGCCTCGGCCCTCAGCAGAAGCGCCCGCTTCTTTTTAGTATCGGCCTTAGTTTACGCCTTCGGGGAAAGGGCCAGGTTATTCATAGACCGATACTTCAACTGGCTCGCCCTTGCCTTCGGAATTCTCCTTGTGGGCGGTTTTTTAGTGGTAAAATTTGCGATAAAATAATAAGGAATCGGGGCGTGGCTCAGCCTGGTTAGAGCGCCTGCTTCGGGAGCAGGAGGCCGGTGGTTCGAATCCACTCGCCCCGATTTTTCCCATGGTTGCCAGGAGATATTTAATTTCAGGAATAGTTCAGGGTGTTGGTTTTCGCTATTTCGTAAAAAGGAAGGCTGACCTTTACGGGCTGGCAGGATGGGTTCGCAACCTCCCCGACGGGAGGGTGGAGGTTTTCGCCCAGGGAGAATACGAAGCCATTCGGGAACTGGAAAGGGACCTGGAAAGGGGCCCTGCTTTAGCCAGGGTAGAGAAGGTTGAGAAATTTGATGTTTCCCCGCAGAAGGGTTTAAACTGGTTTGAGATACGATTCTTTTAGGGGGAAAAATGGAAAGGAACGAAGCTTTGAAACTTCTCAAAGAAAACCTGAAGCACCGCAACCTCATAAAACACTCCTTAGCCGTTGAGGCCTGCATGAGGGCCCTGGCCCAGGAGATGGGCGAAGACCCTGACCGCTGGGGCCTTGCCGGGCTTCTCCACGATATTGACTACGAACTCACCATGGACAGGCCAGAGGAACACGGTCTCAAGGCTATGGAAATACTCAAGGATAAAATAAAGGACGAGGAAATCCTCCATGCCATTCGGGCCCACGCTTACAAAGAGGAGCCTAAAACCAAAATGGCCTGGGCCCTTTATTCCGCAGACCCCCTTACAGGATTAATAGTGGCCGCTGCCCTTATGCATCCCACCAAAAGACTGGAAGAAGTTGACCTGGGGTTTTTAAAGAGGAGGTTCAGGGAAAAAAGATTCGCTGCAGGGGCTGATAGGGAACAAATTAAAAAATGCGAAAACCTCGGCCTGGACCTGGACAGGTTCATGGAAATTTGCCTTAATGCCATGAAAGGAATCTCCGGGGAACTGGGACTTTAAGAGCAAATTATTCCCCGTTAATTTTCTCTAAGAGATGGGAGAGAACAGAGTCGCAGGCAAGGGGAGAGTTCCTAACTAAGGTGAGGGATTTAACCCCAGTGCCCGCCATACGAAAATGCACCACAGGCCCGGAGGCCTCCATCCCCGCAAGCATGCCCTGGAAACTAAAAGCCCCCTTTTTCACTTTACCCCGGGTTACGGAGGCGTAATAAGCCCCGGCCAGAAGAAAATAAGTGGAAATTATTCTCCTTTGAAGGGAAAGGTCGTAGGGATAGGGGCAGGGCTTCCCGCTGATGTCCCTTTCGGGAAGGGTTCCCATGCTAAGCGGAGCGGCAAGGGTTTTGAATCTATCCCAGGGAAGAAGAATTCTCCAACCCCAGTGCCGGGCGACTTCCCTTCTTTCCACCTTTACCCCCTCAACTTCCAACCTTCGGGCAAAGATAAGAGAAGCCCGGGTCAGGTCTGAAATGTATTCCATCTGGCCACGCTCACCCATGCACAGATACCTCACCAAGGAATTGTGAAGGGCCAGGGCGGAAAGGGAAAGAATCTGGTAAGGCAGGGGATTTAGACGACAACAGGGAAAGGGAGAACAAATCTTCCTTGTGGACGAAAATTTATAGGGACGAGAATACATCTCCAGGAAAAGGCGGACTGTCAGAGGAAAGGAATTATCCCTTTTTCCGAGAATAGTTCTATAACGGGAGGAAGCCAGAAGGTCCACCAAAGCATTCCTGTAAGTCCTTGAGGTTATAGGAAATCCCTTCTCCTTTTTTGTCCGGCTTCTTTTTATATACTTCACTTTCGCCAGTTTCTTTAAAATATCTTCCTGTAGGAGTTTTCCCCCTTCCCCGAGCTTTGACCTCATAAAATCGAGGAATTCGCCGGTCTCGGCAAGCAACCTCTCAGGGGGAGGGCTCTTCCAGGAAATCAGAACTGCCCTGAAATCCCTCTCGTATTTCCTTTTCAGGGAAAACAGCTCAAAGAGGTCGGGCTCTGCCATAGGCCTGGAAAGGTTAACCCTGAGCTCCAGGTGATTGAAAAGGAAAAACCCGTATATAAGTAAAAAAGAGCCCAGCAAAATCAGAAAAACCCCTTTTATTATTCCCTGCCAGTTTTTTCTTATTATCAGGAGAAAGAGCCTGTAAGGATTAAAGGAAGGAAGCATTCAGAGAAACTCCCTCACGATGCCCTCAACTTCCTTCCTTATCCTATCCAGGGCTTCGGGGGAGGAGGCTTCAAACCTCAGGACGAGGACAGGCTGGGTGTTGGAAGCCCTCACCAAGGCCCATCCGTCCGGATATTCTATCCTCACCCCGTCTATGTCAATCACTGGATAATCAGGGTGAAGTTCCCTGAGCTTTTCCTTTATTTTTTCCACCGCTTCGAATTTCCGCTCCTCGGTGGTCTCCACCCTGATTTCCGGGGTGGAGAAGGCCTTAGGCAGGGAATCAACTATGGAAGAAAGGGGCTCGTTGATGTTGGAAAGGTATTCCAGAAGCCTGGCTGACGAGTATATGGCATCGTCAAAGCCGTAATACCTGTCAGCGTAGAATATGTGCCCGCTCATTTCCCCTGCCAGCAGGGCTCCTTCCTCCTTCATCTTCTTCTTTATGAAGGAGTGCCCGGTTTTCCACATTATGGGAACCCCACCCAGCCTCTTTATCTCCTCAAACAGGAATTTTGAGGCTTTGACATCCGATATTATCTTTGCCCCGGGATTCTTCTGGAGAACATCCCTTATTAGAATCATCATAATCTGATCTCCGAAAAGGAGCCTTCCCCTATCATCCACAACCCCCAGACGGTCAGCATCCCCGTCGTAGCCAATTCCCACCTCTGCTTTAAGGGATACAGTTTTCCTGGAAAGTTCCTTCATGTTTTCAGGCACTGTGGGATCGGGATGATGGTTGGGAAATCTTCCGTCCACCTCACAGTAGAGGGTATGGACCTCGTGGCCCATCCTCTCAAAAAGCTCCTTAGCCACGAAACATCCCACCCCGTTTCCCCCATCCACCACAATTTTCATCCTCCTGCTGGGGTGAACATTGGCCAGGACGAAATTGATGTAAACCTGGACTACCTCCCTATTTTTCACCTTTCCCTTGCCCTCTTCGAAATCGTCTCGCTCTATAATCTTGTAAAGTTCCTTTATCTGCTGTCCATAGAGGGTTTCCTTTCCACAAAGGATTTTAAAGCCGTTATACTCCGGAGGGTTGTGGGAACCGGTTATCATAACCCCCCCATCCTTTTCCCAGTGGAAAATAGCGAAATATGTAAGGGGGGTGGGCACCATGCCTATGTCCACCACATCCACTCCGGTTGATATTATCCCATCCACCAGCCAGTCCCTGAGCTGAGGAGAAGAGAGTCTTCCGTCCCTGCCTACCACTATCTCCTTTCCGCACCTTCTCCTTACATACGACCCAATAGCCCTGCCTATAAGGGAAACCGTATCCTTGGTGAGCTCCTTTTCAAAAATGCCGCGAATATCGTAGTTCCTGAATATGTAAGGTGATATCTCCGCCATTTCAACCTCCTTCCTTAAAACTGAAAAATTTATTCCTTCCTATAATTATGTGGTCAAGAAACTCTATGTCAAGAACCGACGCAGCTTCTCGTATTCTATCCGTCAAAGCTCTATCCTGGGCCGAAGGTTCTGGATTTCCCGACGGATGATTGTGAAAAACTATAATCCTAGTGGCCCCTACTTCCAAGGCCCTTTTCATTAGAAAACCCACATCCACCAAGGAGCTTTTCCTTCCCCCGCTGTGAAGCACCTCTGCCTTTAGAACTAAATTAGATTGATTCATGTATATGGCCCCGAAGAATTCCCTCTTCCTGAAGGAAAAGGTGGCCCTAAGAAATTCCACCGCATCTAAGGGGCTCTTTATCCTCTTTCCCTTAAGGCTGCCGGAGGAAAGCCTGCCAGCCAGGGAAAGGGCTGCCTTTACCTGGGCGGCCTTGGCCTTTCCCATACCAGTAAAAGAGGAAAGTTTATCTAAGGACCAGGAGGCCAGGTCCCTCAAACTCCCTGCTTCCACTAAAAGCTCATGGGCAAGGTCTAAGGCGGATTTCCCCCTTCCCCCGCTTCTCAGAATTATTGCCAGAAGCTCCGCATCGGAAAGGGCTTCGGCTCCCCTTTCCCATAGTTTCTCCCTGGGCCTTGAGCTTTCAGGAAGATCCTTTATTCTGTAACTCATAATAAACTCTCCTTAAGCCCGAGCTGGCTTTATCCTGAATGAAAAGGTCCGCTATCCGAACATGAGGGGTGGGCCGGGGATTTACCACATAAACCTCCGCTCCGAAGCTTTTGGCGATGAAAGGGAGCTGGGCCGCCGGTTGAACCAGCCCGGAAGTTCCCACCACAACGAAAACCTCGGCCCATCCGGCAAGTTCAAAACTTTTTCTCACCGCCTCTTCAGGAAGGGCCTCCCCGAACCATACCACATCAGGCCTTGCCAGCCCTCCACAGAAAGAACACCTTGGGGGAATCTCTTTGCATGCTTGCTCGTCCTCCCATGTCCTTCCACAGGAGGCACACTTCAGCCTCCAGATGTTCCCGTGGAGCTCCACCACCTTCCGGCTTCCTGCCCTCTGGTGAAGCCCGTCCACATTCTGAGTGATAACCCACAGGTCAAATTCCTCTTCCATCTTAGCTAAAAGCCTGTGGGCTTCGTTGGGCTCTGCCTTAGAAATGAGTTCCCTCCTCCAGCAGTACCACCTCCAGACCTTCTCAGGATCCCTTTGGAAAGCCTCAGGGGTGGCCAGTTCCTCGGGCCTCGCTCCCTCCCACAGCCCACCCTTTCCCCTGAAGGTGGGTATGCCGTTTTCGGCTGAAGTCCCTGCCCCTGTAAGCACTACCACCCTCATGGTGAAATTCTAACACCAGGGCAAACAAAGATTTGAACAAATTTGCATCCGGAGTTAAAATAATTTTACAAAAACTTTACAAAAATTTTACGGAGGAAAAGATGTCGCCTGAAATTCATGAAATTGGCAAGAATTTCTATCTGCTCAAAAGCAAGGAAAAGGACCTTCACCGCAACATCTACATCAAAAAATTCGTTGGAGATCTTGGGGAAAGTATTAACATGGTAATGGACCCTGGAACTTCCCTGGACTACCCTTCCCTAAGTAAGGCAGCCAAGGAGCTCATAGGGGGAATTAAGAACATCCATATAATCTTCCTTAGCCATCAGGACCCGGATGTTTCCTCCAATATCTCTCCTATCCTGGCCTCGGCCCCCAAGGCCATGGTTTTCACCTCAATAGACACCTGGCGTCTGGTTAAGATGTATGGAATCCCGGAGCATAGGTTTAAACCCGTGGAGTCCTTCAAAAACGATGTGCTCAAGATAAAAAGAACGGGAACCTTCATCCAGTTTGTGCCAGCCAGATATTGCCATTTCAGGGGAGCTTATATGTTCTACGACCACGAAAGTCGCATCCTGTTTTCAGGCGACTTTATGGCAGGTCTTAACACCAAAAAGGAGCCGGGAATTTATGCCAACGAGGAATCCTGGGAGGGAATTTCTCTCTTTCACCAGATATACATGCCCTCTAAAAAAGCCCTCCAGATGACAGTAGATAGAATCGGACTCCTTTCCCCTCCCCCTGAAATAATAGCTCCCCAGCACGGAGATGTGGTTGCCGGAGAATTTCTCAGCGAATTTCTTCTCAGGCTCTCCTCCCTGTCCGTGGGGGTTGACCTGGAAGTAGGGCTGGAAGCGGAAAAGGAAAGCCTGATTCTGGCTCTGGCCTCATTTATGGACATGCTGAAAATGCTCTACCCTGATGTTCACTCCTCACTTCTGGAAACTCTGACCCAGAGTGGAGATTTCACTACGGTATTTGATGTGGCTGGAGGGACAATAAAGGGAGTGAAGTTGATCCCCTCATCGGCCATCCATTATTTCTGGAAAGCGCTTACCGAAGCCTCCTCAGAGGAGATTCACGATGAGCTTCGGGGAATGTTCATAAGCAGCCTCAATAGCTTCGGGGTGGAAATACCTGCCTCCATTAAGGAAGGCGAGGAAAAGGAAGGCTCTATTGACCTGACGAAACTGTTCGGTTGAGACGGTTCACATTACAGAAAATTTACCTTAAACAATTTTAGGGAGTCTAAAGCGCTGGGGTGAGTTCTCAGGGGGGAGGCTTTTTCTTTAATTATTTTCTAATCCAGGTTTATAATTTATTCCTGTTGAAAAGAAAAGGAGACATGATATGCGAGTCATAAAGCACATACTGTTGTTATTCTTCATGGCTCACCTTTGGGCAGGGACCCAATACAGGATCCTGGTGGTTAAATCCGATTATCCGGACCTGAAGGACTTCCAGACTCACATAATTCAATTTCTCGACGCCTCAGCCTTCAAATACGATGTCCTTCAGCCCGGGAAGGAAATTGAAAAATCCCTGCTTTTGTCCGGCCACAACCTGAACTACTCCACCATCATTCTTTTCCGCAGGGCATCAGAAATGTACCCATCAGAAAGGAACGCCTTAGAAAAAGCATCCCAGGAAGGGATTTCCATTATAAGTTTCTCAGATGTAATAGGGGAATCTCCTTTTTATAGGGAGCTCTTTTCCATAGAGGAAATAGGGGACTGGGAAGAAGCCGGAAATATAAGGATTAAATCTGGCCTCGGGTTTTTAACCCACGAAATAGAGGGGGAAAAGTTAAAACCCTCCCTTATCAGGGAGTTGAGGCTGAAAAAAACCTGCAGGGCAATAGCCACTTCCGGAACCAATATTCCTGCGGTTGCCGCCTGTCCATATTCCAAAGCAATCAATTATCTTTTTAATCTCTCCAAGGATTCCCTGTCCTGGTGGTATTCTGAATGGGGAAGGTCGGATAAAGACCCCAGGCTGGTTCTTCTCCGGCGGGCGATAATTGAGAATTCTGGATTGGGTTTCGTTTATTACGACCTTTCCCATACGGTAATTCTCAGAATTGACGACTTCCTCCAGAATCGCCACACCTGGGAGGATCCGGTTTATCCTGAATACCCCCTGGTCACTCACAGAATGGACGAGGAATATCTTAAAGAAATAGGGGACATCTTTCAGAAGCACAATGCCCATGTAACCTTCCTCGTGGTTCCAGGTTTTCCAGATCCCGGTCCAGAGAAGGGAATTCTGCTGGTAAACGGACATTCCCCATCCTTAAGGCAATGCGGAACCATCTACGATGTCAAGGATGTGGTCTTTAAAGTAACCTCCGGATGGAACGCCGGGGATACTTATAACTATCCCCCAGAGTACAGGGGTATACTGGAGCTCATACACAGGGGCCTGGTGGATGTCCAGGAACACGGTTTTACCCATATAAACTGGAAAAAGAACGAATGGTGTGCAAGTCCCACCAGGGCTACCAATCCTTTCCCCTGGGAGAGGGAATTTGTTGATCTGGTGGACCACGAACCTGTCCCGGAGTATGTCCAGGAAGATATACTTTACCAGGGATTCATAAGGCTGAAAAATTGGTTTGGCCATGAACCCATAGCATTAATCCCCCCGGGCCATGCCCACGACGAGACCACCTTAGAAGTGGCCCACCGGTTTGGAATCAAACTCTTCAGCGTGGATTGGCTGGGTATCTGGAAGGATTGGGGATACGACAAAAATCAGCAGATTAAATCCCTTTTTATAAACTACATCCACTGGAGCCCTCCCCCCTCCCTTCTCTGGCACATCGCTGCCAGCCCTCACCTGGTTTATTTTCACGACTGGGACCTTATCCTCGCAGGTCCTGATTGGCTTGAGGAATTTCTAACCCAGTGGGAAGAGACCCTTAATGTAAAACACTTTATTTCCCTGGCAGAATTCGCTGGATACTATTTTTCCCAGATAGAAGCTTCCAGGGAAGGAAATAGGTTTACCGTCACCGTTGATATAAGCAATACTGGAGGTCCCCACGACCTTCCCCAGGATAGGTTCTTCTCCTCCCACAGCTTGACTCTGAAAATCCACCTCCCGGACAACCTGTGGAGAAGCAATTTTTACTTCAGGGGTTTCGCCGAGGCCTCCTCAAATTCTCCCTCGGTAAAAAGGGCTTATCTGAAGGACGGGGAGGTGGTGGTGGAATTTAAACCCTTTGGAAAGGCATCCAGAAAAACTGCTGAGATCACATTCGTAGAAGGAAGAAGGTGAAGGGAAAATACATTTTCCTGGGACTTCTTCTTCTGCTTTTCGCTCTGCTCCAGCTTAAAATACTGGACGCAGACCCTCCTTACAGCCTGAGTAAAGTATCCATGGGCGAATTCGGCGACCCTGGAAGTTACGCCCTTAACGCCCGCAATAAGGTGGTTTTGGGCCACTGGGATGCGGATAAGTGGAACCTGATGTATACCAATCCCATACCCCATATCATCTCCTTTGTGGTCTTTAAAGTTCTTGGAGTCTCCTTCTTCTCCCTGAACCTTGTTCCCCTTATTTTCGCCCTTCTGTCCATATGGGCCTCCTTCCTCCTCTTTCAGGAACTTCTATCTTCCCGGAAAACCGCATTTCTTTTCACCCTGCTTCTCTCCTTCCATTACCTTTTCCTGTGCTATTCCAAAATAGCAAACAGGATAATGCCCATGGGGTTTTTCATCGTCCTTTCTGTTTATCTTCTGGAAAAGGCCCGGGGCAAAAGGCTGTCCCTGATTTTTCTCTCGGGAATATCCCTCTTTGCGGCCTTCCTGAGCAAGGGAAAGATGGCATATCTATTTCCCATATTTCCTTTTGCCCTGTTTTTCTACAGGAGAGGAAATCTCCGGGACAGGCTGAAGGAAGTGGGTGTGTTTCTCCTGGGAATTTTTGCTGCCTTCCTTCCCTGGTATTTTTTCCTCTATTTGCCCCACAGGGAAATCTATGTTCTTTTCGGCTCCAGGGCCACATGGAGGATAATGAAAATCCACAGCTTAGCCAACGGCATAAGCAATTTCGTCCATCAGCCCCTTGTTTTCTTTTATCCCTACATGCTTCTACTTTCAGTCCTCGCCCTGACAGGGCTTTTAATTGCGTCGCGGGGATTTTTAAGGGAAAACCTTCCCTTTTCGGTAGCCCTTTCCCTTTTATGGCTCCCCGCCCTTTACCTCTTCCTTTCTTCCTTCAGCCTGAGGCCCATAAGGTATTATTTTGAAATCATATACCCCATGTTCATACTTTCCGCCTTCATACTCCTGAAAAACTCCTCTAAAATTTCCGGGATAATTCCCTTCTTTGCCAAATATTTCCTTTTCCTTGAAGTTTTTGTCCTTATTATAAGGCTTTCGGGAAAATACCGCATACTCCTGAACCCGCTTTATTTCTTCCCCTTTTTAATTCTGCCCTTTCTTCCAGCCCTCATTCCCTTTAAGTTAAAGTTTCCCAAGGCGTTAGTATACGCCCTGCTTCTTGGAAATCTTCTCTGGGGCCTCAAGGTATACCTGCCCTATTACTCGCATCCTAAATACCGCCTGAAGCAAATCTCCATGGACCTGGGTAAGGCTTTTCCCCCTTCGGATTTTGCCGGACTTACCGCCCCGGTCCTCTCCATGGAGAATCGCCATATCCCCCATGTATCCTGGCCCACCCACAGAATAAATTACGAGAGGGATTTTCCCTGGAAAAAGCACATAAAATTCGTGGTTCTCCTCACCTATAACGGTGAGCTAAACTATTACTGGAACAGGTTTCCCGATTTTATGAAAACCCTCAGGATCGTGGCGAGATTTTATCTCTGGAGGACAGACCTTCTGCTCATGGCCCCGGGGAAGGACACGGGCCGCCTGGAAGGGGAGACTTTAAGGAGAAAAGGAGGTTATGCCGTCTACGAAAAAGGGGCCTCGGGGAATTGGACCCTCTATTTGCCCGAAGACCTGGAGGGAGAGTTTCTTTCCTTTACCAGTAAGGGAAACTTCCTGCTCCTCCGCCTCCGGGGAGACCAAAGATGTGTAATGACAAAGGGTGAGGGAATGTCAGCTGTCCTTTACGGAGGCAAAAATTACAAGCTCCAAAAACTGATGGTGAATCCTGGCAAAGAAATAAATTTTTATAAAAGGAAGGGATGCAAATTCTGGATTGATTACATAGAAGGAGGGGAAAAGTGAACGCCGCTTTTATAGCCCTGGCAGGTCTTGGGTGGTTTGCCCTGGCCTATTTTCTTTATGGAAAGTTTCTTGACAGGAAGGTAATAAAACCGGATCCCCAAAAACCCACCCCTGCCCACACTCTTTATGATGGGGTGGATTATGTTCCTGCCCATCCAGCGGTTCTCTTCGGCCATCATTTCTCCTCCATAGCTGGAGCGGGCCCCATAGTTGGCCCAATTCTTGCCTACTCCCTCTTTGGATGGGGACCTGCTCTTCTCTGGGTTCTTTTAGGAACCGCCTTCATAGGTATGGTGCACGATTATTTTTCCCTGATGACCTCGGTGAGAAACCAGGGGGTAAGCATAGCCGAGGTGGCGGAAAAGGTGATCTCTAAAACCGCCAAATGGCTCTTTTCCGTCTTCGTATGGTTTACCTTAGTTCTGGTTGTGGCGGTATTTTCGGTGATAACGGCGAAGACCTTAGAGGAAAAACCCCAGATTGCAGTTCCAACCTTAGGTTTAATTGTTGTGGCCATACTTTTTGGCCTTGCAGTCTACAGGTTAAAAATAAAAGTCCTTCCTGCCACCCTTCTCTCCTGGCTACTCATTTTCGCCTTAGTCTGGCTGGGCTATAAATTTCCCATAAGGGCAGGATTTAACACATGGTTCTATGTTTTCTTAGCCTACGCCTTTGTGGCATCGGGCCTTCCCGTATGGTTCCTTCTCCAGCCCAGGGATTACCTGAGCATGACCATACTATTCGCAGGGCTTTTCTTGGGATATGCAGGGCTCTTCGCCCTTCACCCGGAGATATCAGGTCCTTCCTATGCCTCCTTCACTTCCCCCCAGGGACCCCTGGTTCCCATGCTTTTCATAATCATTGCCTGCGGGGCCATTTCCGGATTTCACTCCTTAGTGGGCTCCGGAACCACTGCAAAACAGCTGGACAAGGAAACCCACGGAAGGGTTGTGGGAAGCGGGGCCATGATATTTGAAGGGATTCTGGCCTTACTTGTGCTTCTCCTTATGGCAGGGGCTTTAAAATGGGGAAAGGGAGGCGACGGTTTTCATCTCCATTCCATCCTCCGTTCAGGGGGAGGTCCCATAGTGGCCTTTGGGGCGGGTTTTGGAAAGGCGGTCTCCTCCTTGGGGGTTTCCCTCTCTGCTGCCACAGCCTTTGGGATTCTAATGCTCAATGCCTTCGTCCTTACCTCCTTAGATACCTCTGTAAGACTGAGCAGGTTCGTATTCCAGGAAGCCATCGTTCGGGGAAAGGGTATACTTTCCAACCGCTGGATAGCATCCCTAATAGGGATAGCCTTGGCCTGGGCCTTTGCCGCCACAAACTCCTGGAAGGTTATCTGGCCTGCCTTCGGAGGGGCAAACCAGTTAGTGGCAGCCCTTTCCCTTTTCACCGTAACCGCTTACCTGGCAGGGGTGAAAAGGCCCACGCTCTACAGCCTTATCCCTGCCCTTTTCATGTGGCTGATGACCGAGGGCGCCCTTTCATACCTTCTGCTCTTCAAATTCCTGCCAGGAGCAGGAAAAAGCACCGGAAAATTGCTCCTCTCCTTGGTCACCCTCACCCTTATAGGACTGGGACTTTTAGTTGGTTATGAAGCCCTGAGGGCCATAAAAAGGAAATGGGGAAGTTAAAGGATTGGCTCTCGGGCTTTTTCCGGGGGGCCTTTTCCGATACCCTTTTCGCCGATCTTGAAAGGGAAGCCAAGGAGGTGGAGGAAATTGTTTTGGTCCTCGCTCTTCTTCAATTTTCAGGCCTGGAAAACCCCTTCTCTTTTTACGCCTTAGAGCTCCTTCCCTTCATGGAAATAACCCCCTATTCCCTGAGGAGGCTCATTTCCAAGGAGGAGCGATTGGGTTATCTTTTCTCAAGGTTTGAGGGCTGGGCATGAGGCTTTTTTTCGTAGCAGGAAAAGGCGGGGTGGGAAAGACCACCGTGGCCGCCACCTTGGCTTATCTTCTTTCCAGAAAGGGAAAAACAGCTCTTATTTCTACCGACCTGGCCCATTCCTTGGGGGATTTTTTCGCCATGCAGGGGGAAGAATTTCAGGTGGCGGGTATAAGGGTTCTTCAGCCCGATGCTCCTTCAAGGCTCAGGGAAAGGGTAAAAAACTGGGAAAGGGAGTTTTTCAGCAATATTTCCCCCACCCTGAGGGAGGATTTTTCTCCCTTTTTCCGGTTTGCAGAGAAGGACCCTTCCAATTATGACCTTATAATGCTTGAGGAAGTGAAAGGGCTTGCCTTAAAGGGAGGACAGGAGCACTTGGTGGTGGATTCCGGCCCCACGGGCCAGTTCCTCAAATTCCTTTTTCTGGGGGATAAACTCCTGGAATGGTATCGCCTCCTGAGGAGGTGGAGAAGAAAATACCTGAAACTCAGGGAAATGACTAAGGGGAAAACTCAGGATGCCATGGAGGAATTCCTGGAAAAAAGAGTTCAGGAAACCGAGGCTTTCCGCAGGCTCATGCAGGGGGCTTTCCTGGTATGGGTAACTGAGCCTACGGCCCTCTCCCTGAGGGAGACCCTTCGGGCCCTTACCCAAATAAGGAGGGTGGATTTTTTAGTGGTGAACAAGGTTAAAGGAGAAATTGCGTTGCCGGAGTCATTGGCAAAGCTCAGGAGGATTGAACTCCCCCTGCTGGACGAGGAACCCACCTTCGCTTCCCCCTCCTGGGAAAAAATTGCTGAAAGAATCCGAGAAATTTTGAGATAAACTCCGGAAGTGAATAAAATTTACTTAATCCTCTAAAGGAGGTTGTCCATGAAAAAACTCGGCTTTATATTGGCTTTACTGTTTCCCCTATATCTCTGGGCTATCCAGGGAAGGGTTATGAGGTTTCCGGACATAAAGAACGGAAAGATAGTCTTTTCCTATGGAGGCGACCTCTGGATAGTAAGCGAAAATGGAGGAATTGCCCGAAGATTGACCGCCCATCCAGGGCTGGAGCTTTTCCCCAAGTTCTCCCCCGACGGAAAATGGATTGCCTTTACCGGACAATACGATGGTCATTTTGAAGTTTACATTATACCCAGCCAGGGAGGGGAACCAAGGAGGCTCACCTATTTAGGGGAAGTTAAAACCCCGGAAAGGTTCGGGCCTGATAATTTAGTTATGGGATGGAGCCCGGACGGGAAATACGTTCTCTTTCGCTCCCGCTACGGGGTTTTTGACACCTGGCTTGGCAAACTTTATTTAGTCTCCACCATGGCCACCCCACCCAAACCCCTTC
>JALXBI010000104.1 GCA_026991555.1 Candidatus Aminicenantota bacterium | reverse complement strand
CTCTACATGGCTGCGGTCTCTGCTGTGAGGTTTAACGAGAGGATAAGGGCGTTTTATGAAAGGCTTATAGAGAGGGGGAAAGTGAAGAAGGTAGCCCTTGTTGCTGCAATGAGGAAGCTTTTGCTTATAGCGTTTGCGTGCTGGAAGAAGGGAGAATTTTACCGCCCCGCCCTTGACACCTAACACAGCATTCTGTCCCTAATTTCCTCCTGGGAAAAAAGTAAAAAAGGGTCTGTCCCTAATTTCCTCCCTCCTTAAAAGACTTTGACTTTTGTTTCATTTTTTCTTATCCTTTCACCTTTAATTAGTCCAGGAGGAATAAGATGAGGAAATTTCTTAATGTGCTCCTTTTGTTTTTTCTTTCTTCCTTAGCCTTCTCATCGGAGACGGCTCACTCAGCGGAAAAACTCGGTGAAGTTCTTCCCCTTTGGTCGGTTCTGCCCTTCGTGGGAATCCTTCTTTCCATAGCTATTTTTCCTCTTGTGGCACCGGAGTTCTGGCACCACCACTTCGGAAAGGTTTCAGCCTTCTGGGGTCTTCTTTTTGCCATTCCCTTTTTGATCGCATACAAGGAAGGGGCTTTGCACAGCCTCCTGGATATTTACCTTCTTGACTACATTCCTTTTATTATCCTTCTCTGGGCCCTTTTCACCGTGGCCGGCGGAATTCTTTTAAGGGGAACCCTCAAGGGAACCCCTGAGGTAAACGCAATTTTCCTTCTTCTTGGGACATTTCTTTCCTCCTGGATTGGAACCACGGGCTCAGCCATGGTTCTTATAAGGCCCTTTATAAGGGCAAACCTCCACAGAAAGAAAAAGCAACATATGATCGTATTTTTCATATTCCTGGTGGCTAATATCGGAGGTTCCCTTACCCCCTTAGGGGATCCTCCTCTTTTCTTAGGTTTTCTCCACGGTGTTCCCTTTTTCTGGACCTTCCACCTCATTCCCCATTTGCTGACAGAATCCATTTTCCTCCTGGTGCTTTTCTACATAATTGACAGGCATTATTACAAACAGGAGGAAATAGAACACAATCCTGAGGAAGAGAAGATTCCTCTTAAGATAGTGGGGGCCCACAACTTCCTTTTCCTTCTGGGAATAGTTGGCGGGGTGCTCCTGAGCGGATACTGGAAGGCAGGGGATTTTAAATTTCTTGGCGTGGAGATGACCATTCAGGACCAGGTGAGAAATCTTATTCTTATTTTGATGGGGATTCTCTCTCTGGTTACCACTAAAAAAGCCGTAAGGGATGAAAACGAATTTACATGGTTCCCTATAAAGGAAGTGGCCATTCTCTTTGCGGGAATTTTCGCTACCATGGTTCCAGCCCTTGCGATTCTAAGGGCAGGGGAGCATGGTGCCCTGGCCGGCCTTATAAGGAGCATAAAATCTCCAGCCCATTATTTCTGGGCAACAGGTAGCCTTTCCAGTTTCCTGGATAACGCTCCCACTTATCTAACCTTCCTTAACTCCGCCTTAGGCAAATTCTATCCCGGTGTGCCGGAGCATCAGGCAGTGCTCAATTTGATTGCTCAAAAGAAGGTTTATCTTGAAGCAATTTCTGCAGGAGCCGTGTTCATGGGGGCCAATACATACATAGGTAACGCTCCTAATTTTATGGTGAAGTCCATAGCCGAGGAATACGGTATTGAGATGCCCTCTTTCTTCGGCTACATGCTCAAGTATTCAATTCCTATTCTCGTGCTTTCCTTCGTGGGAATAACCCTTATTTTCTTCTCCTAAGGGCTACTCCCATACGCCCTCAATGCTTTCTCCGCACACGGGGCACTTCCCGTCATTCAGGTGATTCTCTACCACCTCAAAGCCCACCCTCTTTATTAGCGGGGTCTGGCACTTGGGACAGTAGGTGGTCTCGTAAGGGGAACCAGGAATGTTTCCGGCATAGACGAACCGGAGTCCCTCCTCATATCCTATTTCCACTGCCCTGTTTATGGTCTTTGTGGGGGTGGGAGGAAGATAACTTAATTTATAGGCAGGATGAAATCTGCTTATATGCCACGGAACAGAGGGGGAAAGTTCCCTGACTATAAACCTGGCTATGTCCCTTATTTCCTCCTCACTATCGTTGAGCCCTGGAATTATAAGGGTTGTTACTTCAAGCCATTTCAGGTGCTTATAAAGGGCTTTGAGGCCTTCAAGGAATCTGTCCAGCCGGGCCTTTATTACTTTGGAGTAGAATTCCTTTCTCATGGACTTGAAGTCCACATTGGCAGCATCAATGAGGCCATCGCCATCGCTGAGGGCTTCCTCGGTTATGTATCCGTTGGTTACCAGGATATTCCTTATTCCCTTTTCCTTAGCTAATTTCGCCGTATCAATCACATATTCCCAGAAGATGGTGGGTTCGGTGTAGGTATAGGCAATAACTTCCGATGAGGTCTCCTCCGCCAGTTCAACTACCTTTTCAGGAGGAAGATACTCCCCTGGCACTATGTTGGTTCCATCGTAACGGAACTGGCTTATTTCCCAGTTCTGGCAGTTGGCACAGCGGAAATTACATCCCACCGTTGCTATGGAAAAGGCCCTGGATGAGGGCAGGAAGTGGAATAGGGGTTTTTTCTCTATGGGGTCCACATGAACGGCTACAGGCTTGGCATAAACTAAGGTATAAAGTATCCCGTCACGGTTCACCCTCACCTGGCAAACCCCGGCCTGTCCGGGATATATTACACAGTGGTGGCGACAAAGATTACACCGGACCTTTTTGTCTTTATAAGGCTTCCACCAGGATGCTATTTTCATCTTCTAAGCCCGTATTCAATTATCTCAGCAGATAACCATTTTTTCAATCTGTCCAGGGTCACAAGGTTGGCCTGCTCGGAAGGATAACCTGCCGGGGCAAATATAACATAGAGGAAGAGCCGCGATTTCTCATCCACGGAGGTCCTCAAGGAATCCCCTGTGGGATTTCCAAAGGGTCCCTCCCCGTCCTCAAGAAGCAGTCTTCCTTCGAGGTTTATCCACTCCCTCCTGATTCCCTTATAACCTTCACCCTTTTTCCCTATCCTTATCCTTATATTTCCCTTAATTTTTTCCGCATCGTAAAGCCCGTAGGGGATTGAATTTATGATGGAAAGAAGGTTTATGGCATCCACCGCAGGGTGTATCTTAGGAAAGGGTTTCCCTTTTTTCAGCCTTCTGTAAAGGGCCTCGGAGGAAGGGCGAAATTTTGTTGGGTCCTGTCCAAAACTTTTATATAACCTCCTTGCGGGTTCCCTATCGAATTTTTCCAAGGCCTCTGGAAGTTCGTCCATGGGAATTTCCTTTCCACTGCACCCGCAGCGGAATATGCCGTAGGGTATTTCAACCTTGCCCTTTACTTCGCTTAAGTCTATCCTCAAGTCTATCCAGCGCCTCCTTTATTTTTTCCTGGTCTGTCTTTGAAGGATAAATTTTACCAAATCTTTCCCTGTAGTAGAACGAGGTAATAATTTCCGCTTCTTTTCCAAGAACCCTTGAGAATTCCAGAGGTGTTTGC
>JALXBI010000103.1:1888-3652 GCA_026991555.1 Candidatus Aminicenantota bacterium | reverse complement strand
CCCTCCCCTTCCTATAGGGGGCCCTCTTTTTCCTGCGATTCGGACCTGTCCCGTTTTTGGAATAAAAGCTAAACTCGGACCTGTCCCCCCATGACATGAAAGAGATTTGGGTTTGAAATGGCGAAGGCGATGGCCCGAAAGTAGGAGGAAAAATGGTTTAATATCTCACCACCCCTTCCTTTCCTATAGGTGTCCCGAATTTGAAGAAAGAAGAAAATGAAGAATATGTGTATTTGTGAGGTTAGGTTAGGAAGGGAAGAAGGTCAGAAGGTTTCCTTTATCCAGGCGAGGATTTCGTCCCTTACCTGGCGGAACTTCTCCAGTATTTCCTCCTGGCTTCCCTTAGCCTGGGACGGGTCTTCAAATCCCTTGTGGAAAACCTTTCTTCCCGGAAAGAAGGGACAGGTTTCCTTAGCGTGGTCACATACGGTAACCACAATGTCAAAAATTCTTCCCCGGAATTCCTCGATGCTCTTTGACCGGTGGGAGGATATGTCAATGCCGATTTCCTTCATAACCTCTATGGCGTAGGGATTTACCTTAGTGGCCACTGTTCCAGCGCTTGTCACTTCGTATCTATCCCCGAAAAAATGCCTCAGTATTCCCTCTGCTATCTGGGAACGGGCGGAATTGTGGGTGCATATGAAAAGGACGGATTTTTTAGGCACCGAGGAATTCTGGTTCAAGGGTTTCCTCTAACTCTATGCTATAGGTAAGTTCTGCAGTCCGCCTCAGCATTTCCGAGACGGAGCAATATTTTTCCTGGGAAAGGCGCACAGCTTTTTCTATTTTGCCTCTGTCAAGGTTTTTCCCGGTGAATCTGTAAGTTATGTGAATCCTGGTGTAAACCTTGGGATGCTCCCTGGCCCTTTCTGCCTCCACTTTTATGGAAAAACCTTCCAGCGGATGTTTCATTTTGTTCAGTATGGCCACCACATCCATAGCGGTGCATCCTCCCAGGGCTACGAGGACCAGTTCCATAGGACGGGGCCCCTGGTCCGTTCCTCCGCTTGCAGGAGAAGAGTCCAGAATAAGCGTGTGCCCGGAGGGAGCTGTGGCCTCAAACTTCATGCTTCCCTTCCATTGAAATTTTACTTCCATGATTTAATCCTCCAGAAGGTCTTCAAGGGTGGTTTCTCTAAGGAATTCTTCTATACAATTTTTTAACTTAAGCCAGACTTTCCTGGTTTTACAGGTGGGGGCAAAAGGACACACCGATGGGTCCTCAAGGCAGGGGACCAGATTAAGGTTTTCCAGGGTTTCGGCTATGTCCAGAAGGGAAATTTCCGAAGGGGGTTTTGCCAGAAAATATCCCCCCTTAGCACCCCTGATGCTCTTCACCAATCCTTTCTCCTCCAGGGAAACCGCCAGCGACCTCAGATAAAGGGGAGAGACATCCAGCTCTTTCCCTAATTCCGTTGTGTTAATAACCTCCCTTGCCCTTGCCAGGGCCACCAGGAGCCGGGATGAATATCTCAATTTCGTTGATACACGCATGCGAAAATCATAATTAAAATACTTGAGTTTGTCAAGTTTAGGAAAATTTTTATTTTTTTGAATTCATTAGATTTATGACTTATACTTATACTTATATTTAGTAAAATCTAAAAGGAGGTTCATATGGGACTAAATTTGAGAAAGCCCAGCTTTTGGGCGACTTTTCTTTTGGGTTTTCTGGTGATCCCGGTTTGGGCTGCTAAACCCAGGCCCAAGGTTCACAGGCCTGTAAAAATTCTCAGGAATTTTAAGGCTGCTGTGCGAAAG
>JALXBI010000103.1:190-1878 GCA_026991555.1 Candidatus Aminicenantota bacterium | reverse complement strand
AAGAAATTTCACCTGGTGAAGCGGGGAGATTACGACCCTGTGGTTCAAAGGAGACTGCCCTCGCTTTTGATGCCAGCTCCAATTATTACATTTGAGGGACTTGACTACGCCAACTGGGGTGCTGGAGTCCCGCCTGATACCAACGGGGATGTGGGAAAATCCAATGTAGGGACTGAAAACAAGGGATACTACATCCAGACCGTAAACACCTCCATAGGGATCTTTGACAAATCCGACGGGACCCAGGTTGCTGCTTTCACCTTCGACGATTTCTTTGATGGAACCGGAACCCCCTGTGACGCTAACAACCAGGGGGACCCTGTGGTTCTCTACGATCGCTATCTTGACCGCTGGATAATCACCGATTTTGCCTGGACTGATTCAAACGACCCCTACGAGTGCTTTGCCATGAGCCAGAGCAACGATCCTGTCTCCGGTGGCTGGTATATGTGGGGAGTGAAATTCAACGACTACAGCGGCACCTCCGCTTCCAATGTTTTCAATGATTATCCCAAGATGGGGGTATGGGAAGACGGTTATTATGTAACCTTCAACGACTTCACAAGCAGCTTCATTGGGGTTACTGTCTGGGCACTGGACAAGGCATCCATGTCCAGCGGCACCATGAATCTCGTTTCCTTCTTCTTGGATGCAAGCGCTGATCCCTACGCAGCTTCTCTTCTTCCTGCCAATGCCAAAAGCTCCACCCCTCCCCCATCTGGAGCTCCCAACTATCTTGTAAGCATTGGGGATGATGCATGGGGGGGAGGCATAAGCAACGACTCCATAGCCATTTACAAATGCGATGTTGACTGGTCCAATCCTTCAGGGGCTACCCTTACAGGCCCCACAGTGGTAAATACGGCTCCCTTTGACTCTGACCTGTGCGGCTACAGCAGAGACTGCATCCCCCAGAAGGACACCACCGTAGGCCTTGAAGCCCTATCAGACAGGGCCATGTATTCTGCCTTTTACTGGAACTACGGCGACCATGAGACCATAGTTTTCGTTCACACCGTTGACGAGAACGGCTCTGACCATGCTGGAGTAAGGTGGTATGAACTTAGGGATCCCGGAGGAAGCCCCACCATTTACCAGCAGGGAACATATGCCCCTGATAGCAACCACCGCTGGATGGGCTCCGGAGCTTGCGATGCCAACGGGAACATCGCCATAGGCTTCAGCATTTCCTCCTCTGACATATATCCCAGCATAAAATATGCAGGAAGGAAAGCCTCTGACCCCCTGGGGGAACTTACCCAGGGAGAGGAGATGCTTTACGAAGGAACTGGTTCCCAGACAAATTCTTACAACCGCTGGGGAGACTACTCCATGCTCACTGTGGACCCTGATGATGACCTTACCTTCTGGTATACCACCGAATACATGGCAGTTACTGCTGACTGGGATTGGCACACCCGCATAGGTGCCTTTAAATTTGCACCTCCGGGGGACAATCCGCCTACGGCTACTATAACCAGTCCCAACGACGGGGATACTGTCTCTGGGACGGTTACCATAACCGCTGATGCCAGCGACGATAACGGGGTTGAAAGGGTGGAGTTTTACGTAGACGGGGTTTTAAAATATACAGATGACACCGTTCCCTATTCTTACGACTGGGATAGCACCACGGTGGCAGACGGAAGCCACACCATAGAGGTCAAGGCCTACGACACAGCCAACCA
>JALXBI010000103.1:0-180 GCA_026991555.1 Candidatus Aminicenantota bacterium | reverse complement strand
GGTTGGCAGCGACCAGATAACCGTAACCACCGATAACGGCATAACCCCCATGTTGGTGGTGGACCTTGACGGAAATACCAACAGCTGCCCCTACATAAGGGACCAGCTTCAGAACAAGGGCTATGTTGTGGAATATGTAACCTCCATGCCCTCATCCATAGAGCCGGCTACCTATCCATC
>JALXBI010000102.1 GCA_026991555.1 Candidatus Aminicenantota bacterium | reverse complement strand
CTTCCCCTTCTGGCACATGCCCTCAGCTACAGGGCGGAGGGGATAGTCTATGGAGCGGAGGCGTTTGTCAGGAAGTTTTTAAGCGGTCTTCCCTTCAGGCGAAGGCTCAAGCTGGCGCAGGAGGGAGCAGCTTTAGCGTAGGAGAAGGGGGAGGAGAGGGATTTAAGAAGAGGCAAAGGGGAAAGACTGCGAAAATTTAGGAAAATCTGGGGCAAAACCCTGATTTTCTGAGGAGATGGTCTGTGCTTGAGGGTGAGTTTTGGAATGAGAGGCGGAGGATTGATGGAATTTTGTGAAATTTCGCCATGGATTGGGTAATGATTTTTTGATTTTTCCATTTCGGACCTGTCCCGAAAATTAAGATTGAAATTGGGAAATTGTGGGAGGGGAAGATTTGAATTTCGGACCTGTCCCAAATTTGGGAAGGCTGGGTGAATTTTTGTCCCTTGGGAGTCCGGTTAGTTTTTCGTGGGGCAACGAATACGAATATGTTTTCATATAGGTTCTATCATGAGGCGATAAGCCCGGTTTCTTGAGGAGAGGGACCTGGGAGGTTAAAATAATCCCGTGGACCTTTTAATTGACGCGAGAAAATTCAGGGATTATGGAATAGGAACATATATACAGAACCTTGCCGCGGGAATAAAGGGAAAATTGGAGGCGGGTTTCCTTTGTTATCCCGAAGACCGTTCCTTCTTTAACGGAAAATGCTGGACGGTGAAGAGCCGGGGATACACCCTTAAGGAGCAGTGGGAGATCTGGAGGAAACTTTCCTCTATCCCCCACAGGATTTTTCACTCCCCCCACTATGTTGTTCCCCTTTTATACAGGGGAACCCTTATGGTAACCGTCCACGACCTGATTCACCTTCTCTTTCCTCATTTTTTCCCAAAGGGAGGAATTTTATACGCTAAGTTCATGATTTCCTCGGCGGTAAGGAAGGCTAAGGTTATAATAACGGTTTCTGAAAAATCCAAGCAGGATATATTATCCCTTTTTCCCCGCTCCCGGGATAAAATAAGGGTGGTGTATAACGGTATAAATCCTGTTTTTTTCTCAAGGCCCCAGGAGGAAAAGCTCCAATGGGCTAAGGGTTTTTCCCCCTATATACTGGCGGTGGGAAACAACAAACCCCACAAGAGGTTTTCCCTTCTCATTGAAGAATTTCGCAGGCTGAAGGGGGAGTTTCCTGAAATAAAACTGGTGATTGCAGGCTGGAAGGGGGATTTCGGAGAGGATACAATCACCTTGGGAAAGGTTCCCCTTCGGGACCTGGCAGCTCTTTACCACGAGGCCTTGGTCCTGGTTCATCCTTCCCTTTACGAGGGATTCGGTTTCCCGCCCTTTGAGGCTTCCTGTTTTGCCACCCCGGTGGTCTCATCTAAGGTTGGAGCAGTGGAGGAGGTGCTGGGGGACGGGGTTTTCTATTTTGAGGGCGAGGAGCTCTATCCGGTTTTAAAATATGTTTTAGAGAATTACCATGAGGCAAAGAAGAAGGCCATGATAGCCATGGAAAGGGCAAAAAAACTTACCTGGGAAAAATTTGCTGAGGATCATCTTAATATTTACAGGGAGTTTCTATGAGGGTAGCCTTTGTTCACGACTGGCTTACCGGGATGAGGGGAGGGGAATATGTTTTAAGTCAACTCCTGGAGCTCTTTCCGGACTCGGAGATATTCACCCTGCTTCACATAAAGGGCAGGCTTGACCCGCGCATTGAGAGCAAGAAAATCCATACCAGCTTCATCCAGCGCCTTCCCTTAGCCTCTAAATACTACAGGCATTATCTTCCCCTTTTCCCGGCAGCGGTGGAGGAGTTCCGTTTTGAGGGTTTTGACCTGATTTTCTCCTCCAGCCACTGCGTGGCCAAAGGGGCAATTCCTCCCCCGGGGGTTCCCCACATATGCTACTGCCATACCCCTATGAGGTATGCCTGGGACCTATACCACGACTACTTCGGGCATTATAAGGGAATCAGGAGATTATTTGTTTCTCTCATGGTTTCCCGCCTCAGAACATGGGATGTGGCCTCCAGCAACAGGGTGGACCGGTTCCTGGCCAATTCTTCCTTAGTCAGGGAAAGAATAAGGAGATACTACAACAGGGAAGCCCAGGTTATTTATCCTCCTGTGGATACCGATTTCTTCCAGTGCAGGGAAAGAGGGGGAGATTATTTTCTCGCGGTAAGTTCCCATGTTCCGTATAAAAGGATTGACCTGCTTTTAAAGGCCTTTAAAGAATTGAAGAATCTTCGCCTTGTGATAGTGGGCGATGGTCCCCTTTTTAAAAAGCACAGAAAAATGGCCAGCGAAAATGTGAAACTGATAAGGGCGGTTTCCAGGGAGGAGCTCCGGCGCCTCTACTGCGGTGCCATGGCTCTTATCCACCCTGGAAAGGAGGATTTCGGGATGGTTATGGCTGAGGCCCAGAGCTGTGGGGTTCCTGTAATTGCCTACGGGGAAGGGGGAGGCAAGGATATCGTAAGGGAAGGCACCGGGCTTTTCTTTTATCCTCAGAACCACGAAGCCCTGATAGAGGTTTTAGGGAATTTTAATCCCGGGGATTTTTCTCCCCAGCAGATAAGGGAAAATTCTCTGAGGTTTTCTTCCCGCAGGTTCAGGGAAGAAATCAAGAGAGCGGTGGAGGAGATGCTGGGATGATTAGAAAGAAGGAATTTATCAGCGGGATATACCTGCTGGCAGGGGATGCGGTGGCGGTTTTCATCGCCTTCCACCTTTCCTTCTGGATAAGGTTTTACTCCGGCCTCATCCCAGCTCCCAAGGGAATTCCTCCCTTTAAATACTATCTCTGGTTTTCCCTGCTCTTCGTGCTTCTTCACCTTCTCGTTTTTGCTCTCATAAAACCCTATTCCCGCCAGCTCATATGGAGGAGGTCCGATGAGACCCTTACCATATTTTTCGTGAATTTACTGGTGGTCTTCTTAGCCCTGGGAATAATTTCCTATCTGAGAACATATCTGGGGCTCCCCCACGAAATCTCGCATCTTTTCCTTGCTACCTATTTATTGGCGGCTTCGGTGCTTGTGCCTTTCATGAGGGGTTTGGTCAGGGGAATTTTGAAGAGGAAGTGGAGGTGGCAAAGGACTAAGGTAGTGATAGTAGGAAGCGGGAGAACGGTGAATTCCCTCCTTAAAGCCTTAGAGAGATTTCAACCCTTAGGAATAGAAGTTCTGGGAATCTTCGGGGAATTTGAGGGGGAAAAGAGGCTGGGAGGGGAGAGGGATGTAATCAAATTCGCCAGGGAGAAAAAACCCGACGAGGTTTACATACTCCATCCCCTGAAAGAAGTAGACACCATGGAACTTATAAGGGCCCTTTCCGAAGAGGTGCTTGAGATAAAGCTGGTGCCGGACCTCATGGGTTTCGTGATTCTCCATCATACGGTGGAGGCGCTGAACGGTGTGGCTGCCATAAACATAACCCATGTTCCCCTCCACGGCTGGAACCTGATTCTTAAGAGGATTTTTGACATCCTGGTTTCCTTGGTGGCCATAGTTGTGTTTTCCCCTGCCTTCGTAATCATTCCCCTCCTCATCCTCGTAACCTCCGGTCCGCCGGTTATTTTCAAACAGAAAAGGATGGGGCTTGACGGGAGGGAATTCATAATTTACAAGTTCAGAACCATGAGGCCCGGGGCCGAGAATTCCTGGGCCCCTCCTGAGGACAAAATTACTCCCTTGGGCAGATTCCTCAGGAAGTGGAGCTTAGACGAGATTCCCCAGTTTTTCAATGTGCTAAAGGGGGACATGAGCATCGTGGGGCCCAGGCCAGAAAGGCCGGAATATGTGGAGAAGTTCAAGAAGATGATTCCCAAATACATGCTTCGCCACAAAGTAAAGAGCGGGCTTACCGGCTGGGCTCAGGTTCACGGTCTTAGAGGAGATACCTCCATAGAGGAGAGGATAAATTACGACCTCTATTACATAGAAAACTGGTCCCTGTGGCTGGACCTTAAAATCATAATAATGACCCTCTGGAGATTTCCCCACCGGGAAAAAACTTAAAGAATTTATTCCATCTCCAGCATTCCCCGGTAAATGTAATAAATACCGGAGATTAAGGTTAAGCCCCCGGTTAGCCAGAAGAGAATATTCAGATAGGGAAGGGTAAATCTGGAAACATTCACGAACAGCACCACAATGGCAGTTGCCATTTGAACTGTGGTGGTGGCCTTCCCCAGCCAGTGGGGTTTTAAAATCCTCTGGGGATTCAGAAGGTAGAGGATGGAAGCCCCTATGACAATGATTATGTCCCTGGAGACCACGGTAATGGTTATCCACTGGGGTATGTGGACGGTAAGCTCAAGGTTTTTCAGGGAAAAGAGTATGTATGTGGAATCCATGAGGAGTTTGTCCGCTAAAGGGTCCAGGATGTAGCCGACCCTGGAACGCTGGTTGAAGGCCCGGGCGATAAATCCATCCAGAAGGTCCGTAAGGGAGGCTATGAACAAAACTGCCAGGGCCGCCCTGGTATCTCCTTTCAGGAAAAGATGAACAAAGAAGGGAATAAGCACAATTCTTATCAGGGAGAGAAAATTGGGAACTGTTATCATTTCTCCTGCTCCTTTAACCAGCTTCGAAGTTTCCTCAGGGCTTCCTGGGCTTCATTAAAGCTTACCCTGGCATAGGGGTTGAACTTTCCTTCCGGGGCCTTCATGAGCCCAGCCCCCACAGCGAAGACAGCGTATCTATTGGAGGTGTCCTGAAGAACCACTGGATTTACCTGAACCGAGATTCCCAGTTTTTTCACTAAGCGATAAAGAATTTTAGCTAAGGTGAGCCTTCTTACCTCTGCGTCGGGCTGGAAGGTGTGATTGGGATACACCTTCATTATACCCGCGGAGCTTACCCGGAGAATGGCTTCCATCTGCTGGCTACGGTAAAGGTCAACGATTATAGGGGGTTTCCTTGGGGGGAAGTATTTTCCCAAATATGCGTAAATCATAAGGGCCAGGTCCCCCCTGGTTATAACAGGTTTTCCCTGAAGGTCCTTCAGCTTCTTTCTTATCCTTTCCTCTTCTAAGCGTTCCTCCAGTTGTTGAACAGCCCTTAAATTTTCCGGGCTCGGGTATAACTGATAAATCCTCCTGGCAACTTCCAGGGCCCTTTCATAATCGCTTTCCTGTTCGTAGGAGAGCTGAAGGAGGCGGAGAAGGGCCTCGTCTTCCCCTACGGTTTCTATCCCCTTTTTTATGTAAGCCCGGGCCAGAAAGGGCTTACCGTTGCGGAGATAGTAATTTCCAAGAGCAAGATAAACCCTCTTATCCTGAGGGTCTATGAGAAGTCCTTTGGCAATTTCAGAGGGGCTCTCCGATGATAGGGCCTGATTTAAAGCCCCCTGTTTTATCCTCTCTGCCCTTGCCCGGGCTAAGGGATGCTGGCTTTTCGTGTAATACAGGTAAGCGTCAAGGAGATTGCCCTCCGCTTCCCTTACCATACCCATTCCAAGAAAGGAAAATTCGTCCTCTCCCTCCTCGTTTGCCTTCTGAAATTGTTCAAATGCTTCCTCAAGCTTTCCCAAGCGGTAAAGGGCAAATCCTAAGGCTACCCGGTCCTGGGGGGTTCTTATCTCGGCGGTGAGAACCTTCTGGGGGGAGGATTCTACCAAGGACCACAGGGGAGTTTCCGGATGGGGGATAAGGAAGGGCTGGGTCCCACCGCCACCGCAAAAGGGCAGGACTATTATAATCAGATAAAACAACAATATCTTCTTCATGGTTTTTTCCTCTTTGCGATTTTTACCATTACCCCGTTCTCTCCGGGGCTTCTCTCAAGGATTATACTATCCGAGGAAATTTTCTCCCAGGCTGCCCCATGGCTGTAGGGTAAAAACAGGGTCTTTATCTCGTAACTTGCCAGGAGAGCCTCGTCTATTCTTTTTAAAAGCTCTTCAATTCCCAGGCCTTCCTTTGCTGAAATATATACTCTTCCGTTTCCAGAGGAGTTCCTCTTTAGAAACTCTTCCGGGTTTTCCATAAGGTCTATTTTGTTATACACTTTTATAATGGGTTTGTCCAATGCGTTTAGCTGCTGGAGGGTCCTTTCCACTGCCTCCTCTTCCTCCCTGAAATCCTCCTTGGAGAAATCTATAACATGCAGTAGAAGGTCCGCTTCCACGGTCTCTTCTAAGGTGGCCCGGAAGGCGGTGACCAATTCCACAGGAAGCTTTCTTATGAAGCCTACAGTGTCGGAAAGCACCGCAGGAAGTCCCGAAGGAAGGGTTATCCTCCTCAGGATGGGGTCTAAGGTGGTAAAAAGTGCCCTGGAAACCCCTCTTTGCTCTCCGGTAAGGCGATTGAAGAGGGTGGTTTTCCCTGCACTGGTATAACCCACCAAAGCCACGGTGGGTATGTTTCCCCTCTTTCTTCTCTTTCTCTGCTGCTCCCTTCTCTTCCTCACCTGCTCTATTTCTTCCTTAATCCTTTTTATCCTCTCTGCGATTCTTCTCCTGTCGTATTCCAGTTTTTTCTCCCCAGGCCCCCTGGTTCCTATTCCTCCTCCAAGACGGCTGAGCTTTTTTCCTATGCCCACCAGTCTTGGGAGCAGGTAATTGAGCTGGGCCAGTTCCACCTGGAGCTTTCCTTCCTTAGTCATGGCCCTTTGAGAAAATATGTCTAAGATGAGCTGGGTTCTGTCAAGGACCTTGCAGGGGACTATCTCGTCAATGTTCCTGTGCTGGGCAGGGGAAAGGGTTTCGTCAAAAATAACCAGATCAGCGCCCAGCTCCTCTGCCATGTTGGCTATTTCCTGGATTTTCCCCTTTCCCACTAAATAAGCAGGATCAAATCTATGTCTTCTCTGCAAAACCCAGCCCACAACCTCGGCCCCTGCGGACCGGGCAAGCTCCTCCAGCTCCCCTAATGTTTCCTCGGCAAGTCCCCTTTCCGCCTTATCCCTGTAGACTCCTACCACTATAGCCTTTTCCCTTTTCATTTCCTCTCCAGGCTCTCAAGGATTTTATCAACCTCATGGGGAGAAACCCAGATGAGGTTTTCCTCCCTTCTAAGCCACATGAGCTGCCTCCTTGCGTATTCCTTGGTGTGTTTTTTAATCAGGTCCTTGGCCTTCTGGAGTTCTATTTCTCCCTTTATAAAGGATAGCACCTCCCTGTATCCTATGGCCTCAAAGGGGGGACAATCTTCGGGATATCCCATGGCAAGGAGAGCCCTAACCTCCTCCACCAGCCCCTGGCGAAACATCCTCTCAACCCTCTCTTCAATTCTTCTGTAAAGCTCCTGCCTGGGAATGTTTATGGCAAATTTTAAAAATATGGCTTCGGGAAGGGGTGGGGTGGTGAGGGTAGCCGCTTCTGTCATGTTTTTTCCTGAGATATGGTAGACCTCCATTAACCTGACCATTCTCTTAAAATCATTGGCCCCTATTTTTGAATAATATAGGGGGTCCAGCTCCATGCTCCTTCTCCTTAGCTCCTGGGGGTGGGCTCTCCATGTTCGCCTGAATTTTTCCCCGGCAGCCCCAAAGGGAAAGAGCCCCTTTTCCAGGGCCCGAAAATACAAAAGGGTTCCCCCTACTACTATGGGGTATCTTCCCCTTTCCCATATTTCCCTGATTATTCCCGCTGCTTCCTTAGCGTATTCAGCCGCCGAGAACCTTCGGCAATCCTGAATAATGTCCACCATGTGGTGGGGGATTTTTTTCCTTACTTCCTGCGAAACCTTATCCGCGCCTATGTTGAAACCCCGATACAACTGGACCGAGTCGCAGCTTACGATTTCCGAAGGAATTCTTTCTGCTATCTTGAGGGCAAGGGCGGATTTTCCGCTTCCCGTAGGACCCAGAATTGCAATAACCCTCATCCACCGGGGAAGTTTATCCTCCGCTGAATGCGCGAGAGAAGTTTCATGTTTATGTAATGAAGAATGTTAACCACATCCTTGCGCAGTTTAGTGACATAACGGGAAAGGTGGTTTTCCGCCTCGCTGCGGCTTCTCAACTTATATTCAAATTCCCTTACTTCGTCGTGAAGCTCTACGAGGATGTGTTTGGCATCCATGAAGTTCATGGTGGCGCGGCGCAGGGTTTCTGTTTCCGCATCTTCTATGTCAAAGTCAATTTTTTTCTCTTCCCAGACCATGAGAACATCACCGATTAGCTCCCCTATCTCCACCATGTAGTCCCTGACCATGGGGTTTTTAATTTTGAATTCCGCCTCCTTTTCTTTAAGATAGGTAAATTCGCTATCCAGATAAGGTATGAAATCATCCAGTCCGAAAAATTTCCTTTCCTCTGCGAGATAAAGGAAGTCATGCCCCAAGTATATTTTATCCTCATAATTGCTAAGGAGGTCCATGGCATCGTGGGTGTAAAATTTTAACCTGTATATTCCCTCACCGGGCTGGAGGGTTATCCTGGCCAGAAGCAGATAGTCATTCTGGGCTATGTAATAACTATTAGCCTCAAGCAGAGCTGTATGTTCTATTATGCTTTCAAGTATGAGTCTTTTGAGGGAGTAAAGCTTGTTTTCCCTTTTTATAATTTCCCTTTCCACATCCTGATTTTTGCCAGGATAGACTATTCTCAGGGCCGGCGAGAGCATGAAAAGGGTATCGCCCACCGGGATTTCAAGATATATGTTCGAGAAAACCCTTTCCTGAAAAGGATCTAATGGGAAATTTTTGGGTTTCCCTGGATAGTTAAGCAACTCAAAACCCTCTATGTTCATGGGAAAATTCTACCAAAAAAAGGATTTGTTGAACAGAGCAGGGGAATGAGTTAAAATTTTCCCTCAAATTCATACCAGGAGGAAGAATATGCTGAAGCCTAAGTGGTTTTATCCTTCCTACAAGAAGGATGTGGGGGAATGGGCCTGGATACTCCACAGGCTGGGGGGCCTGGCCCTTATCTTCTATCTTTTCCTCCACATCTTCGTTACCAATCGCTTGGCGGCAGGACCAGAAGCCTTCAATGCTACTATGAAGGCCCTTTCCACCCCGGTCTTCAAGTTTCTGGAATGGGGACTGTGGGGGGTGATTCTTTTCCATGCCTTCAACGGAATAAGGCTGGTTCTTGTGGATTTTGCCGGTGCCTCTAAATACCAGAAGCTCCTTTTCTGGATTGCCTTCGTCCTTTTCCTTGCCCTGTGGATACCGGCAGCATGGAAGTTTTTCCTCTGAGGAGGTGAGTGATGGTAGGAAGCAAAGCTTTAGTTAAAAGAAACAAAGGGGCTTTGTCCTGGTTTCTTCAGAGGATTACCGCTCTTTATCTTTTCGTTTTCCTGATAGCCCATTTCGTTATTATGCATTTCACCGGAAGCGGGGAGGTTACATACCAGGCGGTGGCTCCCAGGCTTTCCAGCCCCCTCTGGAAGGCAGGGGACCTTCTTTTCCTTATCTTCGCCCTTTATCATGGCCTCAATGGACTCTGGCAGGTCCTGGAAGATTACACCAAGAGCAGGGGGCTGAGACTTTTCTTCTATTCCCTGATACTCACCATGGGAATAATTCTCTTAGTGGTGGGAACAGTGACCATTTTCTCAGTAAAAGTTTGAGGAGGTAAAAATGGAGATTGAAAAATACTATCACAAATCCGATGCCTTAGTGGTGGGCACAGGACTTGCCGGACTGAGAGCAGCCCTGGCCCTTGCCGACGCCGGGATAGATACCATAACCATATCCAAGGTTTATCCCACCAGGTCCCACTCGGTGGCGGCCCAGGGAGGAATAGCTGCTGCCATAGCTCATGCCTCCGACGATTCCACTGAGCTTCACATGTGGGATACGGTAAAGGGAAGCGATTTTCTGGGAGATCAGGATGCCATAGAGATGTTCGTGAATGAGGCAATAAAAACCGTTTACGAGATGGAGCACATGGGAGTGGTATTTTCCAGGATGCCCGATGGAAGAATTGCCCAGAGAAGGTTCGGAGGGCATTCCAGGCCCAGGGCCGTATATGCTGCAGACTATACAGGCCATGTTCTTCTGCATACCCTCTTTGAACAGTGCATAAAGAAGAGGGTGAGGTTCTTCAACGAGTTTTTCGTTCTGAAACTGGTTTTGAGGGAGGACGGGGTGGTAAGCGGAGTGATTGCCTGGGACATAAGGAACGGAGGGCTTCACATTTTCAACGCCAAAGCCACCCTATTTGCCACAGGAGGGTTCGGCAGGGCCTTCAAGATAACCTCCAACTCCTTCACCAATACCGGAGATGGACTTGCCCTGGTTCTTAGAGAAGGTCTTCCCATAGAGGACCTGGAATTCGTCCAGTTCCATCCCACAGGGCTCTACCGTTTGGGAATACTGGTTACCGAAGGGGCCAGGGGAGAAGGCGGATACCTTATAAATGGGAAGGGAGAGAGGTTCATGAAAAGATACGCTCCGGAAAAAATGGAGCTTGCTCCCAGGGATGTGGTGGCCAGGGCAGAACAGACCGAGATAAATGAGGGAAGGGGAATAGACGGCAAGGATTATATTTACCTGGACCTCAGACACTTGGGTGCAGAAAAGATAAAGGAAAGGCTTCCTCAGATCAGGGAACTTGCTATGAATTTCTTAGGGGTTGATCCCATAAAGGAGCCCATACCCATTCAGCCCACTGCCCATTATCAGATGGGAGGAATTCCCACCACAAAGAAGGGAGAGGTTTTGGGTGACGGAAAAACCGAAGTGATTCCGGGCTTTTACGCTGCCGGCGAAGCTGCCTGTGTATCCATTCACGGAGCTAACCGTTTGGGGACTAATTCCCAGCAGGAAGCCATAACCATGGGAAGGATTTCCGGAATGGCCATGGCAGAATTCGTGAAAAAGGCTTCTCTTTTCCCCATTCCCAAGGAAGCCATAGAACAGGCGGAGGAACATGTAAGAAGGTATCTGGAAGGGAAAGGTAGCGTAAGGCCCTTTGAGCTGCGGGAGAAGCTCCACGAAACCATGACCAATAAAGTGGGTATATTCAGAAACGAAAAGGATCTTTCAGAGGCCGTGAAGGAGATAAGGGAGCTGGAGGCTGAGATTCCCAACATACATGTGGAGGATAAGGGACTCAAGTTTAACCTTGACCTTCAGGAAGCCTTGGAGACCGAAAATCTCCTGATTTTCTCCGAGGTAATAGCCGCCGGAGCCCTGAACAGAAAGGAAAGCCGTGGCGCCCATTACAGAACAGATTATCCCAAGAGGGACGACGAAAACTGGCTTAAACACACCTTAGCATGGAAGACCCCTGAGGGAGTCCGCTTTGATTACAAGCCGGTGGTGATAACCAAGTTCCAGCCTCAGGAAAGGAAATACTAAGGAGGGCAAAATGAAGAGGAAATTTAAAATCTTCAGATACAATCCTGAAAAGGATAAAAGGCCCTATTACAAGGAATACGAGATAGAAATTGGGGAAGGCTGGACCGTGCTTGATGCCATTAACCACATCCACTGGTATGTGGACGGGACCTTAGCCTTCCGCAGGGCGTGCCGCTCGGAAATATGCGGCTCCTGTGCCATGAGAATCAACGGAAAGAACCGCTTGGCCTGCAAGACCCAGATAAAAACCTTAGGAAAAGGCACCATAAAAATTGAACCCCTTCCCGGACTTCCCATAATCAAGGACATGGTGGTGGACCTGGATCCCTTCTTCCGTAACTTGGAAAAGGTAAAGCCCTATTTTATCAAGTATTCTCCGCTTCCCGAGAAGGAACAGCTCCAGACACCGCAGGAGAGGGAAATTATAAATGAGGCTGCCATGTGCATACTCTGCGGCGCCTGCACCACCTCCTGTCCTTCCTTCTGGGCCAACCCCGATTACTTAGGACCTGCAGCCCTGCTCAAAGCCTATAGATTTATATTCGATTCCAGGGACGAAGGCGGAAAGGAAAGGCTGGAGATAATAAACGACAGAAACGGTCTCTGGCGCTGCCATGCCATCTTCAACTGCACCGAAGCCTGTCCCAAGAATATCAACATCACCTACTATATTAAGAAACTCCAGAATCTGGCAGTTAATAACCAGTTCTGAGTGGAGATAATCCTCACCCCCTTTCTCCGGGGCAAGGTATTGATAGCCCAGCCCCGGAGGGGGTATAGATTTTCCTTGGATGCGGTGCTTTTAGCCTCCTATGTGGAGGGAGAAGGCTTTGGCTTGGAGCTGGGGGCCGGATTCGGGCCCGTGACCCTTATGCTCAAGGCAAGGCTGGGGTATGTGAGGCTCCTTGCCCTTGATATATTGGTGGATTACCTCCGCCTTCTTAAGGAGAGCTCAAGGATAAATGGTTTTTCAGGGATATACCCGGTGGCAGGGGATGTTAAAGCTCCCCCCCTCAGGACAAAATTTGACTTCGTTTTTTCCAATCCCCCTTATTTGAAACCGGAGAGGTTCCGGGTAAGTCCCCGCAGGGAAATAGCGGTAAGCAAATGGGAAATAGAGGCGAGGGTTGAGGATTTCCTCAGGGCAGCTTTTCTCCTTCTTAAAGAAAAGGGAAGGGCTTTTTTCGTGGTGGGAGCAGAGGCGGAAGATTTTGAAGAAAAGGCTACGGAGGCCGGATTTTTCCCCGAGGAAAGGGTTGAGGTTTTGGAGGATAAGGAGGTGAAGTTTCTTCTATTTTCCCTGAGAAAGTTCTGGACGAAAAAGAGGGTTTTCAGTTTTGTGATGAAAGAAAGGGGGAAATACACCCCTCAAATGGAGGAGGTGCTCGCAGGAGGGGCCCTCAGGCCATATCTAAGATAAATTCAGGGATTTCCCATATGCTCCTGGCTGAGGTCTTTTTCCCGAATTCCCTGAGGTGGTCCGGGGGAATGGAAAGAAATGCCTCCACCACAGCGGGGTCAAACTGGGTGCCCTTGTTTTTCTCTATTTCCTTCCTGGCTTCTTCCAGGGGGAGGGCTTTTCGGTAGACCCTCCTGCTTATCATAGCGTCAAAGGCATCTGCTACAGCGAATATCCTCGCCCCTAAGGGTATTTCTTCTCCCCTGAGACCGTGGGGATAACCCCTTCCGTCCCACCTTTCGTGGTGGTAAAGGACTATTTCAGAGGCCCCTCTGAGGAAGTCCACATTGGAAACTATTTTATAACCTATAAGAACATGTTCCTTCATTATCGCCCATTCGGAGGGAGTAAGTTTCCCCTCCTTTTTTAAGATTCTATCCGGAACACCTATTTTACCTATGTCGTGAAGAAGGGCTCCCAGACGGAGGTTCCTGAGGAAATCCCTGTCGTTTATACCCATTTTACTGGCTATCTCTAAGGACAACTCCACAACCCTCTCGGAGTGACCCTCTGTCTCCACATCCCTGGCGTCCAGGGTGGCCACAAGAACCTTGAGAATTTCCAGATAAGAATTCCTCAGGGCCTGAAGGGTGTATTTTAATTTCCTTGTCCTCTCCTCCACCAGCATTTCCAGGTGCTGGCGGTATTCTAAGTTCTGAATCCTAAGCTTTCTTCTCTCCAGAGCATTTCTAACATTGGACAGAACTTCCTCCAGGTAAAAGGGTTTAAGAAGATAGGAGAAGGCCCCTGCCTTCATGGCTTCTATTGCCATGGTGATGTCCTTGATGGCAGAAATAACGATTATTTCCAGAAAAGGAAGCTTTTTCTTCGCCTCCCGGGCAAGGTCAAGACCGGATTTGCCCCCCATTCTTATATCCGTAATAAGTAGAGCATAATCCCTGGATGCCAGTTTTTCCCCGGCTTCTTCGGCACTTGAAGCTATATCCACCCTGTATCCCTGCCTTTCAAGAAAATTCTTGAGAACCCCGGGAACTTCGGGGTCATCGTCAACGATGAGAATCTTTTCCATATAAAAAATACTAACATTGAGGTCGTTAAAGTCAAATGTAAAATGTTGAGGAATTAGTTAAAACCGGGTAAAATTAAGACCAAGGAGGAAAAAAATGATGGAGAAATTTTCGATCCTTGAAGCTCTGGATACAGCTATAGAAACGGAAAAATTGGGGATTGAGTTTTACGGTAAACTGGTAGACACCGTTAAGGACCCTGAACTTAAAGAATTTTTCCAGTGGCTCAGGGGTGAGGAAGCAAAGCACCTGGTTAAGTATACGAATCTTAAGAAGGAATACGAGAAAAGGGAGAGGAAAGTAGATATGGGAGAGGAAGCCCGGGCTCTTCTGAGGGCCCTTTCCGAAGCGGAAATATTTAGAGCTTCGGGCTGGGACTTTGAGAAGGTTAAGGAGATGGACCTGAAGGAAGCGGTAAAAAAAGCCCTTGAGTTTGAAAAGCAGAGTTTGCTTTTCTTCTATAGCCTGTGGGATTCGGTGGAAAAGGAGCATGCGGATATCCTCAGGGAAATAATCCTGGAAGAGAGAAGGCATGTGGTTAAGCTCAAGGAGGTGCTGGAAAAATTATGAAGGATGTAAAGTTCAGGATTTACAACACCCTTTCAGGAAAGGTGGAGGAATTCGTTCCCCTGAAGGAGGGGGAGGTGAAGCTTTACACCTGTGGCCCCACGGTTTACGATTACGCCCACATAGGAAATTTCCGCAGCTATGTGGCTGAGGAC
This sequence comes from Candidatus Aminicenantota bacterium, assembly GCA_026991555.1. Taxonomy (GTDB): domain Bacteria; phylum Acidobacteriota; class Aminicenantia; order S016-38; family S016-38; genus JALSNJ01. The sequence continues at coordinate 25,791 of JALXBI010000102.1, read as the reverse complement.
CTTCTCAAAAGGTTTCTCAAGTTTCTGGGCTACAGGGTGCTCCATGTTATGAACATCACCGATGTGGACGACAAAACCATAAAAGGAGCCCAGAGGGAAGGGGTTAGCCTTCAGGAGTTTACCAGGAAATACGAAAAAGCCTTTTTTGAGGATATAGATACCCTGAGGCTGGATAGGGCTGACTACTACCCCAGGGCCACAGAAACCATACCGGACATGATAAAGATAATCCAGGGTCTACTGGATAAGGGTTATGCCTATATAAAGGACGGTTCGGTCTATTTCAGGATTTCCGCCTTTCCGGAATACGGGAAACTTTCCAAGATTAAACCCGAGGAGCTGAAGGCCGGGGTTAGGATTGATGCGGACGAATACACCAAGGAGGATGTAAGGGATTTCGCCCTGTGGAAGGCCAAAAAGCCCGGGGAGCCCTCCTGGCCCTCCCCCTTTGGCGAAGGAAGGCCTGGCTGGCACATTGAATGCTCCACCATGAGCATGAAATACTTAGGGGAAACCTTAGATATACATGCCGGTGGAGTGGACAATATTTTCCCTCATCACGAGAACGAAATTGCCCAATCAGAGGCATATACCGGGAAACAGTTCGTTCGCTACTGGTTCCATGTTCAGCACCTCATAGTGGAAGGCGAGAAGATGAGCAAGTCCAAGGGGAATTTCTACACCCTGCGGGACCTTCTGGCCATGGGGTTTTCGCCCAGGGCTATAAGGTATCTCCTTCTTACTACCCATTACAGAAAAACCCTTAACTTTACCTTTGAGGCCCTTTATCAGGCTACCGCTTCCCTGAAGAGAATAACCGATTTTCTCTTTGAGCTGGAGACCAGAAAATTCCCCGAGGGTGAAAGCCAGCAGGCTAAGGAAAGGATTGAAAAGTGCCGCAGGGAATTTACCCTTGCCCTGGCAGATGACCTCAATATATCAGGGGCCATGGCTGCTATTTTCGAACTTATAAGGTGGGGGAATAAGGCCATGGAGGAAGGAGAGCTTTTCAGCCAGGACGCCGCGAACCTAAAAGCCCTGCTTTACGACTTAGACAGGGTGCTGGCAGTGCTTCCCGAGAAGGTGGTGGAGGAACTTCCTGAGGATATTATGAGGATGATAAAGGAGAGGGAGGAGGCCCGTAAAAGGAAGGATTATGCTACTGCTGACCGCATCAGGGACGAGCTTTTCAAGAGGGGGATAATCCTCGAGGATACAAAGGAAGGAACTCGATGGAAACTAATAAAAAAATAGAACTTGGGAAAAGGGGGGAGAGGGAGGCCGAGAAATATTTAAAAAAGAAGGGATATAAAATCATAGCGAGAAATTTCAGGGTAAAGGGAGGGGAATTAGACATAGTGGCAGAGAAGGACGGGGAGATAGTTTTCGTGGAGGTTAGAACCAGAAAGAGCGGTGAGTTCATGGACCCCGTTTACTCCATCGGCCCCAGGAAAAGAGAGAGGCTCCGTCGGGCGGCTCAGGTTTTCCTCGTTTCCCGGGGCCTTGACCTTTTACCATGCCGGTTTGATGTTATAACCCTGGTAGGGGAGGGTAAGGGTTTTACCCTTGAACACTACGAGAATGTTTTCATATGAGGCAGCTGAGAAGGGATTTTATAAAAGAAAGATGGGTGGTTATATCCTCCGAGAGGGGTAAAAGACCCCTTCAGTTTCCTGAGCAAAGCAGATACAGACCCAAGGGAGACCCCTCAACCTGTCCCTTCTGTCCTGGAAACGAAAAAATGACCCCTCCCCAGGTCTATGTAATTGAGGAAAATGGGGGATGGAAGATAAGGGTGGTTCCCAACAAGTATCCCATACTGGGCCCTGAGGAAGAGGGAAAACAGAGCGGGGAGGTTCCGTTTATCTCCGCCCCGGCAAAGGGGGTGCACGAGGTTATAATAGAGAGCCCTTCCCATTTTGATACCATAGGGAGCATGGAGCCCTCTCAGGTCCTTCTTATTCTTAAGACCTACAGGGAAAGGTTGAGGGAGCTAAGGAAAGAATATCCCTTTGCTATGGTTTTCAAGAATCGCGGCCCCGAGGGAGGAGCCTCCCTCTCTCATCCCCATTCCCAGCTCATCGCCTCAGGTTTCCTTCCGGACAGCGTAGAGAGGGAAATTAAGGTTTTTGAGAAGTTCAGGGAAAGGGGAGCATGTCCCGTGTGCCTTCTCATGGACAGGGAGATTAAAGGCGAGAGGCTGGTTTTCCAGACCGAAAATTTTGCAGTATTCTGCCCTTATTTTTCCGCCTTTCCCTTTGAGGTCTGGATAGCGCCCAAAAAACACCTTCCCGCCTTTGAGGAGGCCGACGATTCACTTCTTAAGGAGCTGGCTGGGGTTTACAGGAAAATCATGGGGGCCTTGGATAGGGCCCTTGATTTTCCCAGCCTTAACATGATGTTAAGGAGCAGGCCCTTTTCCGGAGGCGAATATCACTGGAGGATGGAAATAATACCCCGCCTCACAAAACCTGCTGGCTTTGAGTGGGGAGCAGAGGTCTTTGTTAATATAGTTCCCCCGGAAAGGGCAGCCTTAGAGCTGAGGAGGAATTTATGAAAAACCTCGTCCTTTGCGGCAAGGAGCTTTCCTTAGACCAGGTGGTTGAATTCGGGCTCAAGCCTGAAATGAAGGTGGACCTCTGTCCTGAGGTTCTTGAAAAAATTGAGGAGGGAAGGGGAAGGCTTGAGGCCCACATGAAGGAGACCATATACGGGGTTAATACTGGATTCGGGGCCTTAGCGTCTGAGAAAATTCCCAGGGATAAAATAGAGCTACTTCAGGAGAACCTGATAAAGAGCCACCATGCCGGGGCAGGGAAATGCGTCTCCCCTGAGATAGCCAGGGCTGCGGCCCTTATAAGGCTTCATACCCTTTCCTCAGGATATTCTGGAATATCCAAGGAGCTTGCCTTAGCCTTGGCGGAATACCTGAACTCAGGACTTGCCCCTTGTATGAAGGAATACGGCTCTGTAGGAGCCAGTGGTGACCTTGCCCCCTTAGCTTCCCTTGCCCTTTCCCTTTCCCTCCCGGAACTAACCGAGGTTTTCCTCTGGGACGGAAATTGGCACAGGATGAACGGAAAGGAGGCGGTGGAAAAAGCGGGGTTTAAACCCATAAAGCTCGGTGCCAAGGAAGCCCTTTCCCTGATAAACGGAACTCCCTTTTCGACTTCCCTGGCAATTTTTGCCCTTAAGATGGGGGAGGAGCTTCTATTTATCTCCGACATAGCCCTTGCCCTGAGCATAGAGGCCTTGGCTTCCAACACCTCCTTCCTTTTTGATGGAATACACCGGCTCAGGAAGATAGGGGGACAGAGGGAAAGAGCAAAATGGGTCAGGAAACTTATAGAGGGTTCAGAGATAGCTGGAGGAAGCGGTGAGGTTCAGGCCCCATATTCGGTAAGGTGTTATCCCCAGGTGGCAGGCGCCAGCACCGAGGCCCTCTCCTTTGCAAGAAGGCTTTTAGAGGGGGAGGTTAATTCCGTAACCGACAATCCCTTGGTCTTCCAGGAAGGGGTTTTTTCTGGGGGAAATTTTCACGCCCAGCCTGTGGCCCTGGCTGCTGATAACATCTCCATGGCCTTAGCCTATCTTGCCTCCATATCCGAAAGGAGACTATTCAGGCTCCTTGACCCCAATCTTAACAACGGACTCCCTCCCTTTCTGGTAAAGGAACCTGGGCTTAACAGCGGATTCATGATAATCCAGTATACCGCAGCTTCCTTAGTTGCGGAGAACAGGCTCCTTTCCCATCCCGGGGGGTTGCAGTCCATACCCACTTCCGCCAACCAGGAGGACCATGTGAGCATGGCTCCCCTGAGCGGAAGAAAGGCAATAAAAATAGCGGAAAACACCAAGTATGTCCTTGCTGCGGAAATTATGGCAGCCTGCCAGGGCATGGACCTCAGAGGCGGAAAACCCGGAAAGGGAACCCTCAGGGCTAAGGAATGGGTAAGGGAAAGGGTCCCCTTCTTGGAGGAGGACTTTCCCCTCAGCCATTATCTCGAGACTTTGAGCCGGGAATTGGACCAGGAGTTTATAAAATATGTCCTTGAAGGTTGAACTTATTTCCATAACCCCGGAGGCGGAGAAGCTAATAGAGGAGGCGGGAAGAACGGCTTATCTTTCCTTTGACAGGTATACCCCTGAGCCAATCCTGAAACTGAAGGGCCTTAAGGAACTGGTCTATACGGAGAAGTATCCGGAACTAAAGGAAGTCAGGCCAGGGGACATGGTAAATTTCAAAGGAAAACAGCACGAGGTGGAGCAAAGGTGGGAAAACTCCGCAGAAAAGTTCATAAAAATGCTCATAAGAAGCGGACACCTCTCTGTTCTTGAGCACGCCTATGCCAGTTTCAGGATTAAAGGAGGGTCCAGGAGCTTTACCCATCAGTTAGTTCGCCACAGGATGGCATCCTTTACCCAGCAGTCCCAGCGGTACGTAAACGAAGCCCAGTTTGATTATGTGATTCCCCCATCCATAGAGAGAAATACCGAGGCCCTTAAGGTTTACCAGAGCTTCATGGAGGAGGCCAGAAGGGCTTACGAGAAGCTCAGGAATATGAAAATTAAAAAGGAGGATGCCAGATTCGTTCTTCCCAATGCGGTTTATTCGGAAATAGTAATAACCGCCAATTTCAGGGAGTGGAGGCACATAATTGAGCTTCGGGGTTCCCGCCATGCCCAGTGGGAGATAAGGGAGATGGCCATACAGGTTTTGAAAATCCTTCAGGAAAAAGCCCCTTCGGCTTTTCATGACTTCGTGATTGAAGAGGATCACATAGTCAGGAGATGAAGTTCCTCTTTCTCAGCGGGGAGTCCTTTCCAAACCCCTATTTGTCCATGGACCTTATTTTTAACTATTACCTTCCCCGGAGGGGATTAAACCCTGTATGGGTTATGCCAGGGGAGGTTGAGGGAGTTGAGGAGAGAAGCTGGAGAGGATATCCCCTTTACCTCATTCCCAAACTCTCCTCAAACGAACTCCTTTACCCCTTAAAACTTCGGGGAATTTTAAGGAGGGTTCTTTCCAGGATAGGTAGGATTTCCTTCGTATGGGTCAGGGACAATCCGGTTATGGCCCGGGAGGGATATGTTTTCGCAAAAAAGATGGGGATTCCCTTCTTTTACAGAATATCCCACCTGAAGGAGGAGGAAAGCCTTCTTTATGCGAAGATGGGAATTTTCGGCTCGCGCTGGAGAAATTATCTAAGGGGAAGGGCGGGAAGAATTTTGAGGAATTTTCTTTTGCGCAGGGCGGATTTGGCGGTAGCCATGAGCAGGAAAATGGAGGAATATTTTCTTTCCTGGGGGATCAGGAAGACTGCGGTTTTGCCCGAGGGAATAGACGGAAGGGTAAGGCCCGAGGATTACCCCGTGGAGGGATTTTTAAGGAAATATTCCCTTGAGGGAAAAAAGATTGTTTCCTATGTGGGGGTTCTTTCCCCCTTCAGAAAAAGCCATTTCATGCTTGAGGTTCTTTCCCTTCTTCCTCAGGAATTCCTCCTGGTAATAGCTGGATGGGGAAGGCCTGAGGATTATCCCCAAAAGCTCCTTAAAATGGCCCGGGAAATGGGCCTTGGGGATAGGGTGAGGTTCTTAGGCCTTCTTCCCAAGGACGAAGTTTATTCCCTGATAAGGGCCTCGGCGGTGGGTCTTTCCCCCTTTCCCCTAAATTCAGTTCTTGTTGCAAACTCGCCCATAAAGCCCTTAGAATACCTCCTTATGGAAAGGCCTGTGGTCTCCACCCCGGTGCCTGACACGGTGGAGGTTATTTCCCTCTGCGGGGGAGGTGAAATTTGCCCCTGGGATGCCCGGTGTTTCGCCCAGGCGGTGCTTTCCTTAGCGGGCAGGGAAGAAAAGGAGGCCAGGAGAAAGATTATTGAGCTCAGGGATCTTGGTAAACTGGCGGAGAGGTTGTATGAGGAAATCCTCCCTTTTATTTAAAACTTCAGCTTTGGTAGTATTTCTTTCTTCCCTTCCTTATCTTTATTTTATTAAAGGACAGTCCATTGCCTACCTCATTCCAGGGGTAATAATAATTTTCCTTTTTCCTCTGGGATTTTTAAATTATTATCTTCCTTCCGAGAGACATCTTACCCTTTTTCTTTACATTTTATGGATGCCCTTAGCTTACATAGCTTCAGGCTCAGTCAGCGGGAGTTTTGCCCTAAGGACCGTGGGATATTCCGTGGGGGCCTATGTGGCCTTTGTAGTCATGGCCAGGGTTTTTTCCGGAAAGGAGACGCTGGTTTTTCTGGAAATTTTTCTTTCCCTTTTTTCCATCGCTGGAGTGGTTTTTCTTCTGCTTTACTTGGCAGGCCTTCCCTCGGTGGGGATAATGTTTAACATGAGAATCCCCTACTTGGGGCTAAAACCTATAAGATCCCTGGTTTTCGGTCCCAATTATTTTTCTGCCCTGGCATTCATGGGTTTTGCCCTTTCCTATTACCTTTGGAGGGAAACATCAAAATTTTCCCACTTAGCACTTTTCTTAGCCAATTTGGCGGCCCTTTTCCTTTCCTTTTCCAGGGCCGGCTACTTAGCCTTGGCCCTTTTCCTTCTGGTGGAGGTGGCTCAGAAAAAAACCAGGCTTTTCCTTCCCCTCCTTGCTTTGCTTTTGGCTTTTGTAATTGCCTTCCCGGGTTTCTTGCAGCTGAGCAAGGGTATGACAGGAAGGGAGGTAATCTGGCCCTTAGCCTGGGAACTTATAATGGAGGAGCCGGTTGCTGGATGGGGGGCAGAGGTGAAGATGGTTTTTGCTAAAACCAACATAAAATGGTCCAGCGCCCACAATTCCTTCCTTGATTTCGGGATAATGTATGGGCTTGTGGGGATGGTTCTTTACTTCTTTCTTTTCGTGGCAGCATTTTTCTTCTCCCTAAGGAAAAAGGATTCCCTTCACCGCTTCCTCATTTCCCTTATCCCCTCCCTTTTCGTTCTCTCCCTTTTCTCCACCTTCGTAGTGGGAGGATTTTCCATAGGTTCAGTCCTTACAGGGATTTTTCTGGGGATGGGATTTCTGGAATGAAGGTTCTGCAGCTTGTTACCCTTTCCGGATGGGGAGGAGCCCAGAAAATAGCCCTGGAATATTCAAAAATACTTGCTAAGGAGGGCTTTGAGGTTTCCTTAGCTGCTTTCCCGGGGGGAAGACTGGAGAAGGAGGCGGAGAAAAACGGAATTGAGTTCATTCCCCTTCCCTTTAGAAGGGAAATTTCCCCTTTGAAGGATTTCTCTGCCCTTTACAAACTCAGGAACCTCGTCAAGAAAAGGGGATTTTCCCTTCTCCATTCCCATTCCACAAAAGCGGGAGCCATTTCCCGTCTTCCCGCAATTCCGGGAATTAAAATCTTCACGGCCCACGGCTGGTGTTTTACCCCTGGGACGGGGAGAAATTTTTGTAAGTCCCTGGAGAAATTCCTATCCCGGTTTACCTGGAAGATAACCTGCGTTTCAAAATACGATATGGAGCTGGGGAAAAGGGCAGGGATTAAAGAGGAAAAGCTCTATTACCTTCCCAACGGAATTGAGGATGTGAAGCTTCTGGCTGAGCCTGAAAAAAGCCAGTTAATCGTCTCGGTGGCCCGATTCAGCAAGCAAAAGGACCACTTTACCCTGCTTAAAGCCCTTTCGGCAATTGAAGGAGCAAGGGCCCTTCTTGTTGGGGATGGTCCCCTTTTACAAAGAGTGAAGGAATTTTCCAGGAAATTAGGCCTTGACCGCAGGGTGGAATTTGCAGGGGAGGTGGAGGATATTCCTGGCATTCTTTCTATGGCCGGGATTTTTGTCCTTTCCTCCAACTGGGAGGGACTTCCCCTTTCTGTCCTTGAAGCCATGAGGGCAGCTCTTCCTGTGGTTGCCACGGATGTGGGAGGGGTGAGGGAGCTGGTAAAGGACGGAGAGGGCGGATTCTTGGTGCCCAAGGGAGATTCAAAGGCCCTGGAAGAAAGGATCAGGAAACTTCTCTCAAGCCCTGAGCTTCGTCTCTCCATGGGGAAAAGGGGAAGGGAGATATATCTCAAGAGATATAATTACAGCAGGATGAAGGAGGCCCTCCTTGAACTCTACGGAAAATTACCGGTGTAAGCTATGCGGGACTCCGGGGAGACTCTGGGCGAAGGGAAAGGGTTTTAATGTCCTTCGCTGCCCAGGTTGCGGGCTTCTATGGGTGGATCGGGTGAATACTGAACCCGGAGATTACTGGGCAGAGGAAATTTACCTTGAGGTGGAAAAGGAACTTGAGGCCAGATTCAGGAAAATACTATCCAAAGTTCTCAAGGTGAGCGGCCGGCCAGGAAGGGCCTTGGAGGTGGGAAGCAGCATAGGAACATTTTTAAAGGTGGCAGGGGAAATGGGTTTTGAGGCGGAGGGATGTGATATTTCGCCTCGGGCAGTGGAGTTTTCAAGAAAAAGGGGGCTAAAGGTGAGGCTGGGAACCCTTGACGGCGCTTACAGGGAGGGGGAATTTGATTATGTTTTTGCCTTTAACCTGGTGGAACACCTTCCAGAGCCATCCCTTTTTTTCAAAAACGCCATAAGGGTTCTTAAAAAAGGGGGATTCCTGGTTATAGAGACCCCAATTCAGGATAGCCTTTTTCATATTTCCTCCAGGTTTTTTTATATATTATCCGGAGGAAGATTAAAATTTCTGGGATTATCCCCTGATGACCATCTTCTGAGATTTTCCCGCAAAACCTTTCGGAAAATAGAAGAGATCTTCGGACTTCGGCTTCTTCGTCTCTGGCAGATGCCATCCCCCTGGGGGGAAATATGGGGAAAATCAAGGGTGGTAAAGATGGAAAAACGCCTCCTTTACAGGGCCGCCCTTCCTCCCCTCTGGTTTTTCTCCTGGGTTTCCGGCCTCGGAAACAGGGCCCTGGCGGTTTTTCAAAAACCCCTGTGATAAAATTTTAGACATGAACTTCAATGAAGAGCTTGGAAAGAGATTGCTTATCCTTGACGGAGCCATGGGAACGGAGATTGTAAGGAGGACCGGGGGAAAGGTTCCCATGGGGGAGATTCTGAACAAGGAGGCCCCGGAGGTAATCCTGGCCATCCACAGGGATTACATTGAAGCAGGTGCGGACATAATAGAGACAAATACCTTTTCCCTGAACCGGTTCAAGGCCCAGGAAGCGGGCCTGGGTGAGAACTTCCCTGAACTTTTAAAGAGGGGAATAGACCTGGCAAGGAGGGCCGCAGGGGATTCTGCCTTGGTTTCCGGTTCTGTGGGGCCCTTGGGCAAGCTTCTTTATCCCTTAGGGGACCTTTATCCCGACGAGGCCTACGGGGCATATGCCGAGATTTTCAGGGTTATGTCCCAGGAAGGGGTGGACATTATCCAGGTGGAGACCATGGTGGACATTGAGGAGGCGAAAATAGCAGCCAGGGCCGCCCAGGAAATTGCCCCCCACATCCCCCTTATCCTCTCTATGACCTTTACCGAGGAGGGAAGGACCCTCACAGGCTCAGACCCGGAAACCGCCTTTTCCGTTCTTTCAAAAACCTCTGCTGCTGTTCTTTCCGCCAATTGCGGAAAGCAGGTGGAGGAGTTCGTTGAAATAGCAGGGGTTCTTTCCAGAAAACCTAAGCCCTTTGCCATATATCCCAACGCCGGCCTTCCTGTAAAGAAAAACGGGGAGCTTTATTACCCCATGGGGCCCGAGGGATTTGCGGATTTTGCAGAGAGGTTTTACGAAAAGGGAGCCTCCATAGTAGGAGGTTGCTGCGGAACTACCCCTTCCCACATAAGGGCCATAGCGAAAAGGCTTAAGGGAAAGCCGGTAAAGAAGGAAGGGGAGGCCGAGAGCTTCTTTTTCTTAGCCTCAAGGACAACCCTAATTCCCTTCGGGGATGGGTTCCCCTTCAGGATGATTGGTGAGAGGATAAATCCCTTTGGAAGCAAAAAAATGAGGCCAATAATAGAGGCAGGGGATGTGGAAGGCATAGCAGAGGCGGCCCTGTCCCAGGAAAGGCAAGGGGCAGATGCCCTGGACATTAACTTAGGAACAAAGGGGGAGAAGGAGCCGGGATTTTTTGGGGAGGTTGTAAGGGAAGTTTCCCTGAGGGTCAAGATTCCCCTGCTCTTAGATGTTAAAAATGCTTCCTCTGCAGAGGAGGGGTTTAAATGGGCCCCTGGAACCCCTGCCCTTAATTCCTGCACCGCAGAGGAGAAAAGGATGGAGGAGGTCCTTCCCTTAGTAAAAAAATACGGTGCCGCAGTTGTTGCCATTGCCATAGACGAAGGGGGAGTAGCTGAAACATCAGGGGATAAATTAAGGGCTTTGGAGAAGTTCGTGAAAAAAGCGGAGGAGATAGGGCTTTCCCCTGCGGACATAATCTTTGACCCTGTGGTTCTTACTGCTTCTACGGGTGCCTGGGCAGTTAAGGAGACCCTGAAGGCCATAGAGGAGGCGAAAAAGCTTTTTAAAATTCCCGTTATCCTGGGGCTTTCCAATGTCTCCTACGGTCTTCCAGCCAGGAGGCTCCTTAATTTTTCCTTCCTGGCCATGGCCATGGAAAGGGGGGCAGACGCTGCCATAATGAGAGCAAAGGCCGAGGCCAAGGAATGGGTCCTTGCCTCGGAGTTCCTTTCCGGAAGACCATCAAAATTCCTCGAGCATTTTTCTAAGGGGGTGGAAATAAGCCTGAGCAGAAAGGAAGAGCCCTCCTCCCCTGAGCAGGCCCTGAGCTACGCCATCCTTGAGGGGAAAAAACAGAGGGCTTATGAGCTGGTTCTTCAGCTCCTTCAGGAGAAAGAGCCCATGGAAATTATGAACGAGATTTTAATTCCAGCCATGAGGGAGGTTGGCGAACTTTACGAAAGAAAGATATATTTTCTCCCCCAGCTAATAGCCTCAGCAGAGGCCATGAAAAGGGCATCTTCCCTTATTGAAAAGAGTCTAAAGGGAACCGGCGAGAAAAGGTGGAAGATAATACTGGCAACGGTTAAGGGGGACCTTCACGACATAGGCAAGAACATAGCCAAGGCGGTCCTTTCCAATTTCGGATTTGAGGTGGTGGACTTGGGAAAAAATGTTTCCTTAGAGGAAATTCTCTCGGCGGTGGAGGAACACCGTCCCCAAGCTGTGGGCCTTTCCTGCCTTATGACCACCTCCTTAGATGAAATGGAAAGGGCAACTAAGGAGATAAAGAAAAGGTGGCCAGAGATTCTGGTAATGCTGGGAGGGGCTACGGTGAGTCCCAGGCTCGTCAGGGAATTCGGGGGCGATATCTACGCCAAGGATGCTGTGGACGGGCTTAGAAAATTAAAGGAGGCTCTGGAAGGTGGACATTAAGGAAAGGCTCCAGGACCCCTATGTGGTGCTCCTTGACGGGGCCATGGGAACCTATCTTTATCAGAAGGGAGTGCCCAAGGGATTCTGTTACGACGAGGTGAACCTTACCATGCCGGAGCTGGTAAAGGAAATTCACCGGGAATACATGGAAGCGGGGGCAGAGATAATAGAGACCAACACCTTCGGAGCCAACAGGTTTGTCCTTGAGGAATTTTTCGGTATAGGAGCGAAGACCAAGGAAATAAATTATATAGGAGCCAGACTTGCTAAGGAGGTGGCCAAGGGGAAGGCCTTCGTGGCTGGATCCATTGGCCCTGTGGCAAGACCCCACGACAGGAAAAGGGAGCTTTCCAAAGATGAACTTGAGGAGATTTTCCGGGAGCAGATTGAGGCCCTTTTAGAAGGAGGAGTGGACCTTCTCCTTTTTGAAACTTATAACTGTGTGGAAGAATTGGAAGTTGGGGTTAAGGTGGCTAAGGAAATATCTCCGCAGACTCCGATTTTTGCTTCCTTTACCTTCCCCAATCAGCTTAAAACAATTTTCGGCGAAGGGGTGGCGGAGGTAGTTAAAAAGGCCAGTAAGCTTCCCTTAGATGTTATAGGAGCCAACTGCAGCGGGGGCCCCCAGAGCGTTCACGAAGCGGTAAGGATGCTCCTTTCCCTTTGGGATAAGCCGGTGCTTTACATGCCTAATGCCGGTCAGGCCAGATTCATTCATGGGAAGTTCGTATATCCCTACAATCCTGAGTATTTCGCCAGATACGGGGAGCGGTCAGCAAAAATTGGGGCGAAATTCATCGGTGGCTGCTGCGGGACTACCCCGGCTCACATAAGGGCCTTAGCCCAGAGGATAAAGGGGATGAAGGTTAAAAGGAAGGTAAGGAGGGTGAGCCTGGAGGGGCCCGGTAGGAAGGAGGATCTGGGAAAGACAGAGATTAAGACCAGGGTGAAGGAGCTCCTTGAGCAGGGAAAACTCCTTTCGGTGGAGGTGGAGCCACCGAGAAATTCGGATTTTTCCCAAATTCTAAAGACCTTAGAGAAGTGGAAGGGAAGCCGGATAAATACCCTGAACATTTCCGACTCCCCCATGGCTAAGGTAAGGATGAATCCCTTTTCCTTCGCAAAGATATTAAAGGAAGCTCTCCCCTTTGAGACCATCGTTCACATGACATGCAGGGATAGAAACCTTCTTGCCATTCAATCAGACCTTCTGGGAGCCGCTGCCCTGGGGGTTGAAAACATCCTTGCCCTCACCGGGGACCCTCCTTCCTTAGGGGATTACCCCTTTGCCACAGGGGTTTACGACCTGGATTCCGTGGGCCTCATCGGGATAATGCACTCCATGAATCAGGGAAGAGGATTTCTGGGAAATCCCTTAGGGGCAAGAACCGGTTTCTTTATAGGGGCTTCCCTAAACCTTAACCGTATGGAACTGGGGGAACTGGAAAGGGCAAGGGCGAAAATTGAGGCGGGAGCGAATTTCTTAGTTACCCAGCCGGTTTTTGACCCATCCTACCTGGAAAATCTGCTGGAGAGCCTGGAAGGACTCAAGGTTCCCATTATCGTGGCGATCATGGTGCTTCTTAGCTGGAAGAACGCGGAATACCTTCACTACGAGGTTCCAGGTATTTACCTTCCACAGTGGGTTTTAAGCAGGATGGAAGGGAAGAAGGGGAAGGAGGGCAGAATGGAGGGAGCGAAGATAGCTAAGGAAATATACAAAAAGGTCAGGCTTATGGTTCCCGGGGTTTTGTTAATAGTGCCCGGGGAAAAATACGAAATGGTTGAAGAAGTCCTTGGATAACATTATAATTAAAGACTTATGGCGTTGAAATACCTTCTGTTTTCTTCATTCCTGGTTTTTTCCGTGGCTTTTCTTTCCTTTTTTCTAACCGGTCTTGTTCTGAAATTATCCCGTCGATTTAAACTCTACGACAGGAACGAGGAAAGAAAAGTTCACGCTGGAGCTATACCCAGGCTGGGGGGCGTGGCCATAATGTCTTCCTTAGGTATAGGGATTTTAGTCGGTGAATTCCTGGGAGGAAAACTGATTTTTTCCGGCCCCCACAATTTTAAAACCATAATACTCTGGGGACTTGCGCTTATGGTGGTTTTCTTTCTCGGTCTCGTGGACGATCTCCGGGGCCTGAACGCCTATCAGAAATTTACCGTTCAGTTTGCAATAGCCCTTTTTCTCTATTTCGTGGGATTCCGTATAGAGAACCTTTCCCTACCCTGGGGAGGAAATCTTCATCTTGGCATGTGGGGACTTCTTTTAGAACTTCTGTGGGTAGTGGGCGTTATGAACGCCATTAACATAATAGACGGTCTGGATGGCCTCGCTGCCGGGATTTCCCTGGTGGCAGCCTTCTCCATGTTTATAGTATTTTTCGTCCACGGCAAATATCCCTACGGGGCGGTTATGGCAGGAGTGGGGGGAGCTCTGCTGGGTTTCCTTCCATATAACCTACATCCTGCCAGGATTTTTATGGGAGACAGCGGTAGTCTCAGCTTGGGATTCATTCTTGGAACCTTAGCCATGAAAAGTTCTGAGAAGGCCAATCTTACCGTATCCCTTTCCGTGGCCTTCGTGATCCTTTTTATTCCACTTATGGACACTGCCCTGGCCCTTTTAAGGAGGTGGAAGAACAAAAAACCCCTGTTTTCCGCAGACAACGACCACATCCATCACAGGCTCTTTAGGAAAACCGGCTCCCAGGGAAAAGCGGTGCTTATTCTTGTGCTTATTTCCGCCCTTTTTTCCTTTAACGGGGTGCTAATGGCCCTGGTGGATGGTTATCCCAGGGTTATTTCCATATTAATAACATTCCTGGTAGGTTTTCTTGTAGTTTGGAGGCTGGATTATTTCTCCTTCAGAGATACCATTAACTCCATCGGTCTCAGAACGCTTCTCCCGAAAAGGAGGGTAACCTGAGAAAAAGCCTCGCCCTCTTTTTCCTGTCTTATTTTGTAATAGCCGGGATAAAACTCATTCCGTATCCCTGGGGAATTTACCATTCGGCCTTTCCCAATTTCGGCGGCCCTGAGGACAGGGTGAGCTGCGGGAGGATAAGGAAATTTGAGGAACTGGCGGGGAAGAAAATAGTCTGGGCCTTTTTTTCCAACAACTGGATAAATGGAATAAAATTCCCCGGCAAAGCAGTGAAGGAAATCCGGGGTTGCGGGGCAATCCCCTTCATAAGACTTATGGCCAGGTCAAGTTTCGCTTACGGCCCGGACCCTGTATATACCCTTCAGGGGATAATAGAGGGGAAATTTGACCGCCAGCTCCGGGCGTGGGCTAAGGAGGCTAAGGAATATGGGGGACCTTTGCTTGCGGAGTTCGGGGTGGAGATGAACGGGGATTGGTTTCCCTGGTCCGGTTATTGGAACGGGGCAGGGGAGAGCGAGGGCTACGGGGAGCCTGATTTTCCCGACGGGCCGGAAAGATTCAGGGATGCCTACAGGCACATAATAGATATTTTCCGCCAGGAGGGGGCAGAAAACATAACCTGGTTTTTCCATGTTAACTGGGATAGCGTCCCGGATGAGGAATGGAACAGAATAGACAACTATTATCCTGGGGATGAATACATAGATTGGGTGGGAGTGAGTGTATACGGCCCCTTAGAGCCGAGCATGAGGGATATGTGGAATGAGCTTTCCTTTCGCAGGGGATTTATGAGGTTTTATAATCAGGTGAAGAAATTTGCTCCATCAAAACCCATTGCCGTGGAGGAATTCGGGGTAATTGAGGACCCGAGAAAGCCCTCCTGGATAAGAAGTGCCTTTGAGTTTATAAAGCAGTTCCATGAGATAAAGGCCATTTCCTGGTGGCAGGAGAGGTGGGAAAACGAGGACGGTAGTTTCTCGGACCTTCGCATCAACTCCAGCCAGGCTTCCCTCAGAGAATACAGGACCCAGGTAAAATCCCCTCTTTTTAAAACTACCCCTCTCTTTAACCTTCTCCCTGGTTACAGGCCCCGCTGAGCTATATTTCCATTATTTCCTGTTCCTTCTTTTTGGCGATTTCCTCTGCTTTCTTGATGTATTCGTCGTGAATCTTCTGAATTTCGTCAAAACCCCTGTATTTATCGTCCTCGGATATTTCCTTTGCCTCCTCCAGTTCCTTTATCTCCTCCCTGGCCTCCCGGCGTATGTTTCTTATGGCGGCTTTGGTCTCCTCTAAGAGTTTATGCAGGAGCTTTACCAGTTCCCTCCTCCTTTCCTCGTCTAAGGGAGGAACAGGAACCTTTATGTTGGTTCCGTCGTTTACAGGATTAAACCCTAAATTACTCCTGACTATGGCCTTCTCTATGTCGGTGAGTATGTTCTTGTCCCAGGGCTGTATTATCACCAGTTCAGGGTTTACCACGCTTATAGTAGCCAGCTGGGTTATGGGCGTGGGAGTGCCGTAATAATCCACCCTTATTTCCTCGAATAGGGAGGCTGAAGCCCTTCCTGTTCTTATTTTGGCTATTTCCCTCTTGAAGTGTTCCACCGAGGCTTCCATTTTTTTTCTGGCTTGTTTAAAGATTGCCTCCATTTCACACCTCCTTTTTTACTAAGGTTCCCACCTCTTCCCCCTGAATAATTTTCCTGAGATTTCCCTTTCCCCTTATGTTAAAAACAATTATAGGCATGTCGTTTTCCATGCACAGGGTTACTGCAGTGGGGTCCATCACCCTGAGCCCCTTCTCCAAAACCTGGAAATAGGAGATCTGGCGGAAGAATTTTGCTTCCGTATCCTTTTGGGGATCCGCAGTAAATATACCGTCAACCTTCGTGGCTTTGAGGAGAACATCCGCCTTCATTTCAACAGCCCGGAGGGCAGCGGCGGTGTCCGTGGAAAAGAAGGGGTTTCCGGTTCCAGAGGCGAATATGACCACCCGCCCCTTTTCTAAGTGCCTCAGGGCCCGCTTGGGTATAAAGGGTTCTGCTATGGCCCTGATCTCAAGGGCTGAGATGAGTCTCGTGGGAACCCCCCTTTTTTCCAAGAAATTCTGCAGGGCTATCCCGTTTAGAAGGGTGGCCAGCATTCCCATGTAATCGCCCCAGATCCTGTCCAGACCAAGCTGACTGGAATTTATTCCCCGAAAGAAATTCCCCCCTCCCACCACCATGGCTATTTCCACGCCCAGGGAACGGGCCTCCTTTACCTCCTCCGCTATGAAGGAAAGAATCTCCGGGTCAATACCTGCGGTTTTATCTCCCAGAAGGGCTTCCCCGCTTATTTTTAGGAGAAGCCTTTTATATTTTAGGCCCATTTTCCAGGGTTATTCTTCCCCTACCGCCAGCCTTGCGAATCTCCTTATCACTATGTTTTCCCCGAATTTAGCTATCTGCTGGGTGAGATAATCCTTTATTTTAATCTCAGGATTTTTAACATAGGGCTGCTCCAGAAGGCAAACCTGTTCGTAAAATTTCTTCAACTTCCCCTCAATTATCCTGTCTATTACGTGGTCGGGTTTGCCCTGGGCCTTTAACTGTTCCCTGTATATTTCCTTTTCCTTGTTCAGAACCTCCTCAGGGATGTCTTCGGGGGAGACATACTGGGGAGCAGAGGTGGCTATGTGCATGGCGATGTTCTTGGCGAATTCCCTGAATTCCTCGTTTCTGGCAACGAAGTCAGTTTCCGTATCTATCTCAACTATAACCCCGATTTTCCCGGTAAAGTGAATGTAGGAACCGATAAACCCGTCCTTTACGGTTCTCGTGGCCTTTTTGGCCGCGGTGGCCAGGCCCTTTTTCCTGAGAATTTCTATGGCCTTTTCCTCGTCCCCTCCGGCTTCCTGAAGGGCTTTCTTTATGTCCATTACCCCCAGACCGGTTCTTTCCCTTACCCTTTTTATTTTCTCCATGGTAACTTCACTCATTTTCTCCTCCTTCGGTGTTTTCTTCCCTTGATTCCTCTTCAGCCTCCTGGCTTTCCACCTTCATTTTCTCCATTTCCCTTCTTTCCCCTTCTTCCTTCCCCTCTAAGATGGCATCAGCCACCTTGGAACAGAAAAGTTTAATGGCCCTGATGGCGTCATCGTTGCCCGCCACCGGGTAATCCACCATGTCCGGGTCCCCGTTGGTGTCAACTATGGCCACCACCGGAATGCCCAGTTTTCTGGCTTCCTTTATGGCAATCTCCTCGTGAACAGAGTCTATAACGAAAAGGGCCTTGGGAAGTTCCACCATCTCTTTAATTCCCTCAAGGTTCTTCTGCATTTTTTTCAGCCTTTTTTCCAGGCGGCTCTGCTCCTTTTTGGGCAGGATTTCCCATTCCCCTGAATTGCGGAGTTCCTCCAGTTCAATGTATTTCTCCACGCTCCTTCTTATCATTTTGAAATTGGTGAGGGTTCCTCCCAGCCAGCGGTGATTCACATAGGGCATCCCACAGCGGGTGGCCTCCTCCTTGACTATTTCCGTGGCCTGCTTCTTTGTTCCTACAAATAGAATGTCCCCACCGGAGGCCGCCACCTCCTTGAGAAACTCCAGGGCGGCCTTAAAGTCCTCCACGGTTTTTTGCAGGTCTATTATGTGAATACCGTTCCTTTTACCGTAAATGTAAGGGGCCATCTTAGGATTCCACTTCCTGGTCTGATGGCCGAAATGAACCCCGGCTTCCAGAAGTTCTTTCATGGTCACATCAACCATTTTTCACCTCACCTCTTATGATACTGAGGAGCCTTACGGGCTTTGTGAAGACCGTATTTTCTCCTTTCCTTTTCCCTGGGATCCCTGGTTAGCAGGCCCTTCTCCTTGAGGAGCCTGCGAAACTCGGAGTTATAATCCACTAAGGCCCTGGCTATGCCGAGCCTTATGGCGTCAGCCTGGGCGGAGACCCCGCCTCCACTTACGGTTATGTAAAGGCCGAATTTTTCAAGGGTTCCCGTAAGATACAGAGGGCTCTTTATCCTGGTCTTTATGGTTTCAGAGGGAAAATAGGTTTCAAAATCCCTCTCGCGATTGTTGACGAAGAGTTTTATTTTCTGGGTTTCAGGGAGCAGGAAAACCCTTGCTACTGCCGTTTTTCTCCTTCCTGTTCCGTAAGGATAGGGAATTTTTTTCTCTTCCATTTAATCACCCCTTGATTTCGTATTTCTCAGGTTTCTGGGCTCCGTGGGGATGTTCTGGACCCCTGTAAACCTTAAGTTTTCTGTAAAGCCTCCTTCCCAGTCGGTTTTTGGGAAGCATGCCCCATACCGCATCCTCTATAACCTTTTCAGGATGGCGGTGTAGCATTTCCTTCAAAGTGAGTTCCCTCAGATTTCCCAGGTAGCCGGAGTGGGAGCGATAAAGTTTCTGGGCAAGTTTATTGCCCGTCACCTTTATCTTTTCCGCATTTATGACAATGACGAAATCCCCGGTATCCAGGTGGGGGGTAAATATGGGTTTGTGTTTTCCCCGGAGCAATCTGGCCACCTCGGTGGCAAGTTTACCCAGGGTTACCCCTTCAGCATCTACAAGCCACCACTTCTTAACTATGTCCTTTTCTTTGGGGAGATAAGTCCTCATTTCACACTCCTTCGGATTGGTCAGCATAATAATTTACAGTAAAAAGCCCCTTTTGTCAACCTCTCTTTGAACCTTTGACCTGCGAATTGTATCTTAATTGGTGAGAATGAGCAAGGAAATGATAATAAGGGCCAGAAAGGGCGAGAGGAAAGCGGTGGAGGCATTGTTAAGGGAGTGGCAGCCCAGAATCTACAATTTCGCCCTTAAGCACTTAGGTAATCCTGACGATGCATCGGATGTTACCCAGCAGGTGCTGTTTACCGTCTCCAGGAAAATTTCCGGGCTCCGGGAAGTGGGAGCTTTTTCAGTATGGGTTTTTTCTATAACCATGAACGAGATAAGAAAAGTATGGGAGGAAAGGCGAAGGGAAATTCCGCTCCAGGTTCCCAGTTCGGCCGGAGAGAGGGAGGGGCTTGCCTTTGCTGCCCTTCACCTCCTTCCCCCTCATCAGAGGGAGATTATCCTGCTAAAGGAGGTGGAAGGGTTCTCCATCAAGGAAATAGCCCGAATCCTTTCCATTCCCGAGGGCACTGTGAAAAGCAGGCTTTTTTACGCCCTTAAGGCCCTCAGGGAACAATATTTAAAGTTGAAGGAGGAGGCCTATGGCAGACCACAGTAAATACAAGGAAATGCTTGTGGAATTTGTTTACGGGGAAATTTCCAGGGAAAGGGAGGAGGAACTTCTTCGGCATATTTCCACCTGCAGCGAATGCCGTGAGGATTTAAGGCAATTGCTGCAGGCCAGGGATTTGGCCTCAGTCCTTAGGAAAAAATACCCATCCCCTCCAGTTCTCGTGGAGGAGAGGGTGGCCTTTCCATGGGCTGCCCTTGCCTTCCTTCTTTTCCTTCTCCTCCTCTTCTTTAATCTTCCCAGGAACGAGGTGAATAAGGAAAAGATCCAGGCCTACCAGCCCAGCTGGGAAGTTCTTGAATTAAAATCCCCTGATTTTTCCCTGGTCCTGGATGACTTCAAGGATTATTTCGTGACCGAAGATGAAAAAAATAAAACAAGGAGGTAAGGCATGAGAAAGATTGCGGTTGCCCTGATTTTAGTTATGGCTATGGGTGCCTTCGCCTCGGACATCGAAAAGGATGCGGTGATGTTCGGAAGCATTTTCTCCACAGCCCTCAACGCTTCCGGGAAGGTCCCCTTTAAGGTTTCCCCCTTTATAGTGGAGGATTACGGGGTTTTCTACTTTGTGCACAATCCTATGAGGGAGCGCATGAGGGAGAGGGTGGCCCGGAGGTGGAAGAGGATGCCTGCAGAGAAGAAAAAGGAAGTGGCCAGGAAACTGCGGGAAAAGAAAGGGGAGATGGTTAGCAGGATAAGGGAAGGAATTAAGAGGGGAATCATGGCAGCTTCCCGCTACGGTGATGTGCTGAAGAGCGTTCCTGACAATTACTGGTTGGTCTTCGTTTTCCAGTCCCCCAGGAGCATCGGTTCGGTTTCCTATCCCTGCATGGTGGTCAAGGTGAGAATGAAGGATGTGAGGCTTTTCTCCAAGGGGAAGATATCCGAGGAGGAATTTCTCAACAGAATAATTCTCCCTCCTCTGCCTGAGGTTAAGAAGGCACCTCCCTCGACCAAGTAAGGGAAAGAGGGGACGGTTTTTCCCCCTTCGGGGCCGTCCCCCCTCCCTTATGGGGCTTAAGTTATAATTTAACATGTGAGACGAGGCATTGCCAACCTTCCCCTCCACGGAGGAAGAGCTCCCCGCT
This sequence comes from Candidatus Aminicenantota bacterium, assembly GCA_026991555.1. Lineage (GTDB taxonomy): Bacteria > Acidobacteriota > Aminicenantia > S016-38 > S016-38 > JALSNJ01. The sequence continues at coordinate 5,269 of JALXBI010000102.1, read as the reverse complement.
GGCTTTTCCGCAGGATGGTTTTGCTTTCTAAGGCCATTCTTGAGGCCATGCTGGAGGACTTCCCCCCGGAGGAATTTTTGAGGAGAATCTCCCATCCAGGCTGGTTCCAATCCTTGGGATGCGTTATAGGTTTTGATTGGCATTCCTCCGGACTCACAACGACCACGGTGGGAGCCTTAAAGGAAGCCCTCAGGGAAATTTCCTCTCCCCTGCTTATGGTGGCCGGAGGGAAGGGCAAAGCAGCCCTGAGAACCCCTGATGAGGTGAACTCCTTAGCGGAGAAATACGGATTTGAGCCTGCTCCTATTATTCAGGCAAGCCGGCTTTCCGCCAAGGTGGATTCGGCTCTTCTTCAGGACGGCTACAGCCTTTATCACCATGCCATTTTCTTCACCTCCGGAGGAAAGTGGGCTGTGGTTCAGCAAGGCATGAGGGAGGAGGTCGGGCTTGCCAGGAGATATCACTGGCTTTCTGAAAGCCTGGTTGACTTTGTTGAGGAACCCCATTCTGGAATCTCCTCCCAGAGAAAGGAATCACTGGTCCTTGACCTTACTTCGAAGAATTCCGCCCAGAACAGGGAGATTGTTGTGGAACTGGCAAAGCAGGCCCCGGAAAAAACCGAAAGGGAAATCCGCCGTTTAATTGTCCTGGACCTTCCCCGCCGTCATGCTCTTCTGGTCCGGGACATAAGCCCTGTTCATCTTAGAAGGGCCATGGCTTCTACTTACCAGAGGGCTCCTTCTGATATTAAGGAGCTTCTGGAAATCAGGGGGGTGGGAGCCAAATTTCTGAGGGCCCTTTCCTTGGTTGCGGACCTGATTTACGGGGCAAGCCCCAGTTTTAACGACCCTGCCCTTTATTCCTTTGCCCATGGTGGCAAGGATGGGACCCCTTATCCTGTGAATCGGGCAGTTTATGATAAAACCATAGAAGTTCTTGAAAAAGCCATAAAAAAAGCGAGAATAGGGGAAAAGGAGAAGCTCCAGGCCCTGAGAAGGCTTTCCTGGGAGTTCTCTAAGGGTTGAGGAGGATGGTAAAATACTATCTGAGTTTTCAAAAGGGAGGTGATGAACTTGGCTTACGTGGTAGTGCAGGAAGGCGAATCCTTCGAATCCGCTCTCAAGCGCTTCAAGCGCAAGGTCCAGCAGGAGGCCATTATCAGTGAGATTAAAAAGCACTCGGTTTATCTGAAGCCCGGCGTCAGAAGAAGGTTGAAAAAGCTTCAGGCCCTCAAGCGAATAAGGAAGAAGATGAAGAGGGAAAGGGGAGGAGTTTGATTTGCAGAGAATACCCCCCTGGGTGAGAAGGAAGCTTCCAGGGGGGGAGGTTTACTTCAGGGTCAGAAAAATCCTCAGGGAGCGAGGGCTGCACACGGTATGTGAGGAGGCCCGCTGTCCCAACATATCAAAATGCTGGGGGGAGGGAACAGCCACCTTCATGATTATGGGGGACATATGCACCAGGAAGTGCGGTTTCTGCGCTGTAAAACACGGAAGACCCATGCCCCTTGACCCAGAAGAGCCCATTAGGGTGGCGGAGGCTGCAGCGGAGATGGGACTTTCCTATGTGGTTATTACCTCGGTCACCAGGGACGATCTTCCCGATGGGGGGGCTTCCCATTTTTTTAAAACCGTGAGGGAAGTGAAGAGGGGCCTTCCGAAAGCCGGGGTGGAGGTTCTCATTCCTGATTTCGGGGGAAGGGAGGAAAACCTTGAAGTTCTTCTTCAGGAGCCTCCTTCCGTCCTTAATCACAATATTGAAGTTCCCCTTTCCCTTTATCCTAAAATAGGAAGACCCCGTTCCTTTTACAAAAGAAGCATCGGCGTTCTCGAATACTACGGCAAGAAAGGGCTGATTACCAAGTCAGGGATTATGCTGGGTCTGGGCGAGAAGGAAAAGGAGATTTTTCAGACCCTCAGGGACCTGGTAAACGCCGGGGTTAAAATTCTGACCATAGGTCAATATTTAAGACCGGGTTTTGAAAATCTCCCGGTGGAAAGGTATTATACTCCTGAGGAATTTGAGGGGTGGAAGGAGGCGGCACTGGGGATGGGATTCTTAGCGGTGGAATCCGGTCCCTTGGTGAGGAGTTCCTATCGCGCAGAGGAGCTTTATCGTGAAGTACTTAATTTTCTCTGACATTCACTCCAACCTGGAGGCCTTCAATGTTTTTTTGAAAAAGGCCCGGAGCCTTAAGCCCGATGCTTATGTGTTTTTAGGGGATGCGGTGGGATACGGAGCAAATCCCAACGAGGTGATAGAAGCCCTGGCCTCCTTGCCTAATTTAATAACAGTGATGGGAAATCACGATAAAGTGGCCCTGGGCCTTGATACCACCATGCTCTTCAACCCGGTGGCTGCGGAGGCCCTTGAGTGGACGAGAAAGAAATTAAGCCCCTTTTCTATCCAGTTTCTGAAAACTTTTAAAAGAGGCCCCCTCAGGCTCAGGGAGGGAATTTGCCTGTGTCACGGTGCTCCCTTTGATGAGGATTATTACATCTTTACCCCCGCCGATGCCCTTGAGGCCATAGAATTTTCCGGAGAGAGAATCTGCTTTTTCGGACACACCCATGTGCCTTCCGTCTATGAATTTCCTCCGCAAAAGGATTCTGTGGCCATTTACCATCCGCTGAAAGAAGGAAGAACCGGGATTAAACTGAAAAAAGAATTCCTCTACGCTATAAATCCTGGCTCAGTTGGCCAGCCAAGGGATAGGAATCCCCGGGGAACCTTTCTTATTTACAACGACGAAAAGGATGAGGTGAGATTTTACAGGTTTTCCTATCCAGCGGAGAAAGCAAAGGAAAAGATTATAAGTCAGGGACTTCCAGAGGTTCTCGGAGAAAGGCTCCTTGAGGGTTACTAAGAGGCTTGTTTTATTTTACTGTGGAAAATCAGAGTGAGCCTTCCCAGGGTTACCCGGGTTCCATCCTCTAAGTCATAGAGAAATCCTGGTTTTATCCTTCTGTCATCTAAAAATGTTCCGTTTAAAACTCCTACCTCTTCCTTTATGTAAAATTTTCCGTTCCTGAAAATTACCCTGGCATGTCTTCTGGAGATATAACGGTTTTTGTCGTAGGGGGAAAGGTCCACATGGGGGATGAAAGAGCTGGTAAGGTCCTTCCTTCCTATAAAGGTGATTTTCTGTTCTATGGGGAAAATTTCACCTTCCTTTTCCAGTTCAAACCATGCTTTAACCCCGGGTGGGAGTGGTTCGTTTTCTACCTCCAAGGAAGTTTCCTCCTTTTCCATCCTGTCCATAAGGGAATACATTTCCCTGAGACGATGTGCCAGTTTCCTGAGAATTCTTATACTCAGGGTGGGGTCGGATTTAATAATCTTGTCAAAGCTACTCTCGTCCACGAGAATTAACTCGCAATCCTCTTCGGATATGGCATCCGCTATCCTGGGTAACCCTGTGAGAAGGCCAAGATCGCCGAAGAAATCCCCCTTGCCCAGGGTGGCAATTTCCTGACCCTTCCTCAGGATCTTTACCTTCCCCTTCAGTATAAGATACATAAAATTACCTTCTTCCCCCTCCCTGAATATAACCACGCCTTTAGGAATCTTCACTATTTCGTTTTCCATATACTTATTTTATTATCACATGTGTTTTTATGTCAATTGGGGAATGTTAAAATAGGTCTATGAAGGCCCAGGAGGAAATACGGGAATTAATTTTTGCAGGCTATCCTCTCATATACATAATCTCGTGGGAAGAGGGGAGGGTAGAGGAGATTCTTCAGGAATTTTCCCGATCTGCCTTAGGAGAAGAGCTCTTCGTATGGACCGTAACCCGGGGTCTGAAGCAAGGGGAAAAGAAAATAGGGTCTTCCTCGCTGCTGGAGGCCTTAGATGCAGCCTCCAGGGCAGAGAAGGGATTTTTTCTTTTTAAGGATGTTCACCGTTATTTTTCCCAGCCCGAGGTTCTTCGGAAGTTCAGGGATGTTTACTTCTCGGTGAAGGGAAAACCGGTAAGGCTCTTTCTCCTCTCTCCGGTTTTTACCATTCCTGAAGAGCTTAAAAGGCATGTGGCGGTGGTGGATTACCCCTTGCCGGAATTTCAGGAACTCCTTGGACTGGTGGTTTCCTTTTTGAGGGAGAGGCGACAGAAGGGAGTGGAGTTCAAGCTTACCAGGCAGGACATAAATCAGATGGCCGTTGCCCTCCAGGGTTTTACCTTGGACGAGGCCTCCTTTGCCCTTAAAAAAGTATTTCACCAGAAGAAAACCGCGGGACCCGAAATTATAGAGGCTCTTAAGGAGGAAAAAAAGCAGATAATGAGGAAAGAGGGGGTTCTGGAATATGTAACCGATAGACTGAAATTGGATGATATAGGGGGATTGGACAATTTAAAGGATTGGTTAATAAAAAGGAAGAGGGCCTTTTCCCCGGAGGCGAAGGAATACGGGCTTGATGCCCCAAAGGGGCTTCTGGTAATGGGGATAACCGGTTGTGGAAAGAGCATAACCATAAAGGCCGTGGCTACGCTTTGGGAACTTCCCCTTTTCCGGTTGGATATGAACCTGGTTTACTCGGGAATGGCTGGCCCACCGGAAGAAGCCTTTATAAAAGCCCTTAAAGTGGTGGAATCCGCTGCTCCGGCTGTCTTATGGCTTGACGAGATAGAAAGTGGGATCACCGATAAATACACTGCAGATTCCACCGCCAGGATTTTAGGGTATTTTCTCACCTGGATGCAGGAGCACAAGGAAGGAGTATTCGTGGGGGCCACTGCCAACAGAATAGACATGCTCCCGGCGGAACTTCTTCGCCGGGGAAGGTTTGACCAGATTTTCTTCGTGGATCTTCCATCTCACAAGGAAAGGGAGGAGATTTTCAGAATCCATTTCAGGAAAAGGGGGATAGATCCTGAGCGATTTAACATCTATCAGCTTGCCCAGATTACCAAGGGCTGGTCGGGTTCTGAAATAGAGCAAGCTATAATATCTTCCATGTATGAAGCCTTCAATCAGGGAAGACCTGTGGAGGAGGACGACCTTTATAGGATATTCACCAATACAGTTCCCCTTTCCACTACCATGGCAGAGCAGATAAAGAAAATAAGGAGCTGGGCCCACGACAGGGCCGTAAGGGCTTCTTCCCAGAAACCGGAAATTTGATTGCTTGAAAATCTCAAAGCTTTTCGGGACAGGTCCGATTTGCTATAATTTCCCCATGAGTCGCATCGCCAGAGCCTACATCAAAACCTCCTCCCTCTCCTACTACCACCTCATCTCCCACATCCAGGACGAACTCCCCATGCTCA
>JALXBI010000101.1 GCA_026991555.1 Candidatus Aminicenantota bacterium | reverse complement strand
TTATGTTCCTGACCCTTCAAGGAGAAAGAGGGCAAAGGCAGGGCATTATTTCGTTGAGGGGATTAAGATTGAAAAGGCTATAGTAAAAAACCTGGACGATTTTCCCTTCCCTGAAAGGGCGGTCCTTCCCCATGTGGAGTCCGTATTTGACCGGCAGGGATGGGAAATTTCAAGGGGCTGTCCCCAGAAATGCCGTTTTTGCCAGGCCACCCAGTTCTATTCCCCCTTCAGGGCAAGGAGCCTTAGCGAAATAGCCAACGGGGTCATAAGGAGTTTGAAAAGGACAGGATACGAGGAGGTGAGCTTCTCCTCCCTTTCCGCGGCGGATTTTCCCCATTTTCACCTTCTCCTTAAAACTTTATATCCAGAGTTTAAAAAATGGGCCATCTCCGTCTCCCTCCCTTCCCTCAGGCCATCCATCCTCCAGGACCCCGGGCTACTTTCCGCAATAGCTGACCTGCGGAAGACCTCCTTCACCATAGTGCCTGAGGCCGGATCAGAGAGGCTCCGCCGGGTTATAAACAAGGCCACCACCGGGGAGGAAATAATTAAGGCAGCGGAGGTTGCCTTCAGCCTGGGATGGAGGAGGCTTAAATTTTACTTCATGATAGGGCTTCCCACGGAGAAGGAAGAGGACCTTCGGGGAATTGCCTCCCTTTTGGAGGAAATTTCCTCCTTGGGAAGGAAGAGGCTCGGCTCCAGGCCCCTTCTCGTTGCCTCCATTTCCAACTTCGTTCCCATGCCCTGGACCCCTTTCCAGTGGGAGGGTTTTGAGGATATGAATTCCCTTGCTCAGAAGCAGCGTTTCATATTGAACCTTATAAAGAAACACAGGAACATAAGGGTTAATTTCCACCACCTTCACCAGAGCCTTCTTGAAGCCTTCTTAGCCCGGGGAGATTTCAGGGCGGGGGAAGTTCTGGAAGAGGTCCGCAGGAGGGGAGGGATGCTGGAGGCCTGGAGGGAGCACTTTGATTTTTCCCTCTGGCAGGAGGCCTTTTCAAAAACCGGTATTTCCCCCGAAGAGTTTACAGGACCCTTTCCTTTGGAAGAGCCCCTTCCCTGGGACCACATGGAGGCGGGTCCCCTTAAAGAATATCTCCTCTTAGAAAGGAAAAAAGCCCTGGAGGGGGAGAGGACCCCATCCTGTCTTGAGCTTTACTGCGGAAGGTGTAAGGGATGCATATACTGGAAGGTGGCCAGAAAAAGGTTTTCACCGAAAATAGAGCTCAGGGAAAGCCTACCCAGCAGGAAGGAGGAGGGAAGGTATCTTTACAGGATTTATTACGCCAAAAAGGGAATTGCCCGTTTTCTTTCCCAGACAGAGCTTCTTAAAACCATAGAGAGAATTTTCAGAAGAACCGCAACCCCCCTTTCCTTCTCCCGGGGCTTCCACCCAAAGCCCAGAATAAGCTTGGGACCTGCCCTTCCTATAGGAGCGGAGGGGGAAAGGGAAATCATGGAGGTGGAGACAGTCCAGAAGCTGGGAGAGGAATTCCTGGGCAGATGGAATTCCTCCTCCATAGATGGACTTAGATTCCTTTCCTTGGAGGAGATAGAGCGAAAGGGCATTCCCCATCTGAGATATGCAATCTACAGGGCACCGGCAGAGGAAAGGGAGAGAATAGAAAAATTAGGGTTTGAGGTAAAGGAAAAGGGCCAGGAGATAGAATTCATCCACGATCTTAAAACCCCCTCTCCCCATCGTCGGGCCCTGCAGAGGGGGATGGAGATAAAAATCAGAAGAACCGGGTTAAAGTTTGAACTCCAGCCCTAAGTCAGAGCAGATTTCCTTTATGTCCTGGTAAACCTTGTAATAAAGGGGAACCTCTTCGGTGTTTTCCTCTTCCTTTTCAAATTCCTTTTCCCCGTGGATGTATATCCTGTCCTTTCCGGGAGCCTTGGGAGCGTTCTTGAGCATTCTTATTATATTGTCCATGTTGGAGGAAATTTCCTCAAGACCCACAAAGGCCTCAGGGGAGATGGCTCCAAGGAAGTGACATACATTGGCAGGCTGGCCCTTTTTACCGTAAACATCGGTTCCCCAGGCTCCGGAGGAGAAGACCCCGGAGAAAATGTCCACCAGGAGGGCAAGTCCGTATCCCTTGTGTCCTCCGGTCAGTTCTTCGGCCCCGCCTAAGGGAAGAAGTCCTCCTCCCCTTCTTTCTAAAAGGTTCTTGAGCACCCTGGCAGGGTCGTCGGTGGGAATCCCATTTTCGTCCGTTGCCCACATGAGGGGAATCTTCTTTCCCATCCTGTTGTAAACCTCTAATTTCCCCCTGGGAACCGTGGAGGTGGCCATGTCCAGAACATAGGGCCTTTCCTCCTTGGCGGGAACGGCTACCGATATGGGATTGGTTCCCAGCACCGCGTCCTTGCCGAAGGTGGGAATCACTAAGGGAGCAGCGTTGGTCATGGATATTCCTATGAGCCCTTCCTTCAGGGCCATCATGGAATAATAGCCTGCTATGCCGTAGTGATTGGAGTTTCGTATGGTGGCCAAGCAGATGAAGTTTTCTCTGGCTTTCTTGATGCATTTTTCCATGGTTCTGTAGGCCACAACCTGGCCCATTCCTCCTCCGCCGTCCACAACTAAGGAAACAGGGGTTTCCTTTACATAGGTTATCTCGGTCTTTGCCATCATTACCCCCTGTTTAATACCGTTAACATAGCGGCGGAGCCTGGCCACGCCGTGGGATGAAATTCCCCTGCGGTCTGCGGCTATAAGGACATCGGCTATTATTCCTGCGTCTTCCTCAGGCACGCCAAGCTCTTTAAAAACCTTCACCACCACATCAAAAAGGTCTGCAATCTTTACCTTTATCCATTCTTCTGCCATATCACACCTCCTTCCCGAATTTTAGCACATTAACTTCGTGGCTTGAATTTAAAAGCCTTTGATTGAAATCTCTTCTATGTTATCTTATAGGGATGAACCAGAAGCCACTTAATGTGCTCTTCGGCAGCATAACCAAGTTCATCCGCAGCAGGGCGTATTCCAGGCTCTGGAACCTTACCAAAAAAGTTCACGCCGCGGACATCGCTGCGGTGATGTCCCGGCTTTTTCCCAACGAAAGGATAATCCTTTTTCAGGTTATATATTCCCACGATGTGGAGAAGGCGGCGGATGTGGTGGCGGAGCTTGAACCGGACATAGCCGCTGAGCTTCTTCTCAATGCTGAGTTTTCCCCCAAGGAAATGGTGGAGCTCTTTCGCCACATGGACAGCGACGATGTGGTCTCCATCCTGGACTACATGCCCGAGGAGATCTCCGAAGAGGTCCGCCGGCTCATGGCGCCCAAGCGAAGCCAGGAGGTGAAGGAGCTTTTAGCCTATGGTGAGGACACCGCCGGCCACATCATGTCCACGGATTTTTATGCCCTTTCCCAGGATACCACGGTGGCCGATGCCATAACCGCCATTCAGCTTTCCCAGGAGAAGGAATCGGGATTTTACCTTTATGTGGTGGATGATGAGGGAAAGTTGGTCGGGGTAGTCTCCCTGAAACAGCTGATTCTCAATCCTCCCAACACCAAACTGAAGGATATAATGAATCCCCACGTGATATCCGTGACTGTGGATACGGATCAGGAGGAGGTGGCCAGGATGGTCTCTGCTTATAATTTAGTGGCCATCCCGGTGGTGGATCACGAGGGAAGGCTCAAGGGAGTTATAACCGTTGACGACATAATAGACATAATCGAGGAGGAAGCCGCCGAGGATCTTTTGAAAATGGCGGGCTTGGAGGAGGTGGACAGGATAACCACCCCGCCCCTCAAGTCCATAAAAAGAAGGCTTCCATGGCTTTATGTTAATCTGATTACCGCTTCCATAGTTGCTTCGGTTATATCCCTTTTTAAGGGGACCATACAGAAATACGCCCTTATAGCTGCTTTTATGCCTATTACAGGCCTTGTGGGAAATGCCGGAATCCAGTCCATTGCCGTGATGGTTAGGGAGCTCGCCTTGGGAGAACTTACCTGGGAAAACGCCAGAAAGGCCCTCATGAAGGAGATTGCCGTGGCCTTAGGAAACGCCGTGGGCCTCGGGATAGTGGTGAGCATCCTGGGTTATATAACTACCGGAAAACCTGTAATCGGCCTCATACTCTTTCTGGTTCTGGTGGGGGACATGATAGTAGCGGCCTTAGCAGGGACCCTGATTCCCTTTATCTGGAAAAAGGTGGGACTTGACCCGGCCTTCGGGCCTGGAACTTTTCTTACCATGCTCACTGATTCCGTGGGATACCTTCTCCTGTTTGGCTTAGCTACTTTGCTTATGAATCGCCTTATGTGATGCCAAGGCTGATTTTTGAGTCCTTTGTTTTGAAATCCGATTATGTCTTTGAGATAGACCGGGAAGTGGTGCTTTTCACCCGCCAGAGGGGAAAAATAAGGGCCTTGGGGAAAGGCGGAGCCAAGATTCCCAACAGGTTCGGCTCGTCCTTAGAGCCCTTTACCTATGGAGAGGCCACAGTGTGGGAGAGCTGGAAGGGAGGGCTTACCTTGGAGACCTTTGAAATATTCGGGCCGGGATTTATTCTTATGTCCAGCCCGGGAATCTATCCCTATCTTTCCCTTATTCAGGAGGTGCTCCTGGTTCTTCTTCCGGAAAACCTCCGCAGGGAGAAACTTTTTGATCTTCTCAAACTGAGCCTTCCTTTGATTAATAAAGCTCCCCTTCAAACCACCGCTTACTTTCTTTTCTGGGCAGCAAAAATGGAAGGTTTTCCCGTGGAAAAGCATCTGGTGGACAGGAAGTTTTTTAGGGAGCCCATTGCCCAGGCAGTTAGGGAGAGACCCCCCTTTAGGACATTCATATCCCTCCTGGAAAGGATCCAGGATTACCTTGAGGTGGAGCTTAAGTCCCTCTCAGAATTTAAAATCCTGCTCAAGATTGGAAATTAACGACTCCAGAATTTCCTTTACCCTTTGGTTTTGTGAATTTTCCAGATTTTCCCCGGCGGTTTTGAGGGAGTGGACTACGGCGATAAGCCTTTCCCTATAAGCCTGGGCCAGTATGGAAAGTTTTTCGTAGACCTCCTTAAGGTACTCGCTTTCCTTGATCTGCGGTTTGAGATCGCCCTCTGAAATGAAACTTAGAACCCGGGAAATTTCTTCCGCCGATGAATAGATTCCCCGGATTTCCCGCCTCAGGGGTTTTACGGAAGCCGCGTAAGAGATTATTAAAGAAACCAGGCCAGCAATGGCGTAAAGATAGACCTTATTGAGCGGTGAGAACCGGAGAAGGAGAAGAAGCAGGATTATGAAGAGGATTATTCCCCCGGCAATTCCGTAAAAAACCGCACCGGATAATTTCCTGCGAATTTTTTTGTGCTCTTTTTTTAGCGTTAGGTTTTTACCCATGGACCTATTTTACCATGGAGGTATTTCAAGAGGTATTTCAAAATGTTAGAAACTTGACAATAATAAAAAATTTTTGTTAAATTCCAGGTGAAAAATACCTTAAGGAGGTCTAATATGTCCGTGATTGAGGAAGTAATTGCCAAGGTTAAGGAAAAGGACAAGGATCAGCCCGAATTTATTCAGGCTGTTACTGAGGTCATGACCACCCTTGAGCCCACTGTAGAGAAGCACCCTGAGTTCGTGAAGGCCAAGATTTACGAGAGGATAGTGGAGCCCGACAGGGTAATCATGTTCAGGGTCCCCTGGGAGGACGATAAGGGGGAAATCCATGTGAATCGCGGGTTCCGCGTCCAGTTCAACAACGCCATAGGTCCCTACAAGGGAGGACTTCGTTTCCATCCCTCTGTCAACCTCAGCATCATCAAGTTCCTGGGCTTTGAGCAGATTTTCAAAAACTCCCTTACCGGTCTTCCCATGGGCGGAGGAAAGGGAGGCTCTGATTTCAATCCCAAGGGAAAGAGCGACAGGGAGGTTATGAGGTTCTGCTATGCCTTCATGAGGGAGCTTTTCCGCCACATAGGCCCTGACACCGATGTTCCCGCCGGAGATATCGGGGTTGGTGGAAGGGAGATAGGTTATATGTACGGATACTACAAGAAAATCAAGAATGAGCACACGGGAGTGCTCACCGGAAAGGGTCTGGAATACGGCGGAAGCCTCATCCGTCCTGAAGCCACGGGTTACGGTCTGGTTTACTTCACCGCAGAGATGCTGGCTACCAAGGGAATGGACTTTAATGGAAAGGTGGTGGCAGTGAGCGGTTCTGGAAATGTGGCCCAGTATGCCATTGAAAAAGTGAACCACATGGGTGGAAAGGTTATATTCGCCTCAGACTCCAGCGGAACCGTCCTCGATGAGGAAGGAATCAAGGGAGAAAAATGGGAATTCCTCATGTGGCTCAAGAACGAGAAGAGGGGAAGGATAAGGGAATACGCCGAGAAATACAACCTTCCCTATTACGAAGGCAAATCTGTCTGGGATGTGATAAGGGACGAGGGAATTAAAGTGGACATAGCCCTTCCCTGCGCCACCCAGAACGAAATTCACAAGGACCACGCAGAAGCCTTAGCCAAGAACGGATGTGTGGCTGTAGCTGAGGGGGCCAACATGCCCTCCACCTTGGACGCTATAAAGGTTTACAAAGAGAACGGAATACTCTTCGGGCCTGCCAAGGCTGCCAATGCCGGAGGAGTTGCCGTTTCAGGACTTGAGATGGTTCAGAACAGCATGAGGCTTTCCTGGACCAGGGAGGAAGTGGACCGCAAGCTCCTGGAGATCATGAAGAATATCCACAAGACCGCCCTTGAGGCCGCCAAGGCCTATGGAGTGGAGGGCGACCTTCTGGCAGGGGCCAACATCGCTGGCTTCCTCAAGGTGGCCAAGGCCATGCTGGCCTATGGGGTAGTTTGATATAAACATAGGGGGGCTAAAGATAGCCCCCCTCTATCCTTCTTTCTTGAAAATCAAGGAGGTAGTGCTAAAATAAAAGTATGGTTTTCTTCAATTACGCCAGCAAGCAGTTAGCAGCTAAAATAGTTTATTACGGCCCCGGGCTCAGCGGAAAGACCACAAACCTTCAGGTAATTTACAGGAAAACCCATCCAAAGGTAAGGGGAGAGCTTATAAGTCTGGAAACTGGGGCGGACAGGACCCTGTTCTTTGACCTTCTCCCCATGGAAGTTGGAACCCTCAAGGATTACAGGGTTAGATTCCAGCTGTATACCGTGCCGGGCCAGGTTCATTATAACGAGACAAGAAAATTGGTCCTGAAGGGAGTTGATGGGGTTGTTTTCGTGGCGGATTCCCAGAGGGCAGTTCTGGAATCAAACATTGAGAGTATGGAAAACCTTGCCGAAAACCTGGCCTTTTACAACATAAAACTTGAGGATATTCCCTTAGTTATTCAGTACAATAAAAGGGATTTGCCCAATATACTTCCTGTGGAGGAGCTCCAAAAACACCTCAATAAATTGGGAGTTCCCTATTATGAAGCCATAGCCATAAGGGGAATAGGGGTCTTTGAAACCCTGAAGGGTATTTCCAAACTCACCCTGGCCAAGATAGCAAGGACCCTGGAGATTCACGAGGAGAGGGAGGAGGAACTTGCTGCCAAGATTGGCACAAGGATAGAGGAGGAAAAGACCACCAGGGCTTCCCTGGAGGAGATAAAGGAAAAATTTGAAGAGGAAATAGAGGAGAAAACCCTGGTAGTTATGCCCCCGGGAAAGGATGGAAGAAAGGCCGAAAAAGCCATGGGAAGGGATGGTGGCAGGGAGAAGGGTAAAAAAGAGCAAGAGGTGGAGGTGGAATTCGCTGTGGACGAGGAAAAGCCCCCATCGGAAAGGGTTTATTTCAGAAAAATAAAGGTCTCCAGGGAGGAGGCTGGGAAGCAACTTGACGAGTTGGTTAAATCCATTCTCGGGGAGACCAAGGCGGCTCCTAAGAAAATAGGCCGTCTGGAAAGGAGGGAGCTTCACGAGGTTTTCAAGGAGGTCCTCAAAAGGGAAAAGACCATAAAACGGGAGGAACAGTTTGATATTCCCATAGAAAAGATTGATAATTCCAATTATCTTGAAATTATTCTGAGGCTTGAGGATGGGGAAGAGAGAAAATTGAAGATTCCCATTAAGGATAGGGGTTTTGACATACTGAACCTGAAGCTTTTCCTTAAACTTATTGGCAAGTGAATAAAAAACTATTTCTTTTTGCCCTTCTGGGAGCTGTTTTATTCTCTTTTTGCGGCCCCAGAGACGTAAAGACAACCCCTGAGGTTTTGCTTGAGGTGGATGACCTTCCGGAACCGGCAGTTTTACCCGAGGATTTTTCCCCTACTGTCCCCCAACAGGTTCCCCGGATAACCCGAGCTCAAGCAACAGCCCTTGAGAAAAAAATCGAGAAAGAAGGGGTAAAATACGAATATCCCATTGAGGTAAACGACCTGGTAAAAAGATACATATTCGCCTATACCACCAAGTATAAGAAGTTTATGGAGGAGTCCTTAACCCGCTCTGGAAAATACATTGATTTTATCCGTGGCGTTTTGAAGAAATACGGGATTCCCAGGGAAATAGCATATCTTCCCATAATTGAGAGCGGATACAGGGAGAGGGCCAGAAGCTGGATGTGGGCCAAGGGCATATGGCAATTCATGAGGTCCACGGCCAGGCTTTACGGTTTGAGGGTGGACTGGTGGGTGGACGAAAGGCTTGATCCCATAAGGTCCACCTATGCTGCGGCCCGATATCTCAGGGACCTCTACAACAGGTTCGGGGACTGGAACCTGGCTTTAGCTGCCTATAATGGAGGGGAAAGGAGAGTGGAAAGGGCAATTCGCAGGGCCGGAAGCAGGAATTTCTGGAAAATCAAAAGGTATCTCAAAAGACAAACTGCCAATTATGTGCCCGCCTTCATGGCCACGGTAATAATAGCCACCAATCCCTCGGATTACGGGATAAACTTCACCCCTCTCCCTCCTTTTACCTACGACGAGGTGGAGGTTCCTTCTCCCACGGACCTTCGGGTGATAGCCAAGTGTGCAGGAGTTAGTTATTCAACCATAAGGGAATATAATCCCCACATTTTGAGGTTTACCACCCCGGGAAACCTGAAGAAATACAGGGTCAGGCTTCCCAAAGGAACCAAGGAGAGGTTTCTGGCGGAGTTCTCCAAACTTTCCTCTAAGGAGAGGCTCAAATGGACATGGTATAGGGTAAGGAGGGGGGATTCCCTCTACAGGATTTCCAGAAAGTTCGGCGTGTCCATAAGAGCCATTATGCAGGCCAATAACATGAGAAGCACAAGATTAAGGCCCGGACGCAGGCTCCTTATCCCCCTGAGCTATGCTTATTCCAGAAAAAAAAGGCGCTCAAGTTACAGGAAAAAACTGGCCAGGGCTAAGAAAAAGGGGGCTATTATATATACCGTTAAGCGGGGGGATACCCTTTACGGGATTTCCCGACGTTTCGGAGTAAGCCTCCGCAGGCTCAAGAGGTGGAACGGACTGAGAAGGAATTTGATAAAGCCCGGACAGAAGCTCATAATTTACCGATGAAGGTTTACGCAGCCTCTCTTATGGGAATTGACGGATTTCTGGTAGAGGTGGAGGCTGACCTTTCAGGAGGGCTTCCTGACTTTAAAATAATAGGACTTGCGGACACTTCCATTAAGGAAAGCAGTGAAAGGATAAGGGCAGCCCTCAAGAATATAGGTCATCCCCTTCCAGCCCGGAGGATAACTGTGAGCCTATCTCCGGCGGACCTGCGCAAGGAAGGCGCCTGGTTTGACCTTCCCATAATTTCGGTCCTTCTTTCCCGTTTTTTAGGAAAGCCCTTCAGGGAAAGGCTCCTTTTTGCCGGGGAAGTGGGGCTTTTCGGTGAAATAAAGCCCATAAGGGGAGCCCTCCCCATGGCGGACATAGCCCGAAGGGGAGGGCTTGACGGGGTGGTGCTTCCAGAGGGAAACGCCGAAGAGGCTGCCCTCATAAGGGGTATTTCCATATACAGGGTTCGCAGGGTTCAGGACATCATCCTTTACCTTCAGGGTGGAGAATTTGAAAGGGTCCAGGAGGTGGAAAGGGAATTAGAGCAGGATTATCAGGTGGACTTCGGGGAGGTGGCCGGACAGCGTTTAGCCAAGAGGGCCATGGTAATAGCCGTTGCCGGAGGGCACAACATGGCCATGGTAGGGCCTCCTGGGGCGGGAAAGACCATGCTGGCCCAGAGGCTTCCCACCATTTTCCCTCCCATGGAAAGGAGGGAGATAGAGGAGGTGACGAAGATTTACAGCGTGGCTGGCCTGGTGAAGAACCGCTATATAACCACAAGGCCCTTCCGGTCTCCCCATCACAACATATCCCCGGTGGGGCTCATAGGAGGGGGAAGGTATCCCAGGCCAGGGGAGATTTCCTTAGCCCACAGGGGTGTTCTTTTTATGGACGAGTTTACCGAATTCCAGAAACAGGCCCTGGAGGGCCTTCGCCAGCCCTTGGAGGAGGGAAGGGTGACGATAACCAGGGCAGGATACACCGTAGAATTTCCCGCAGATTTCATGCTGGTTGCGGCCATGAACCGGTGCGAGGACAGATATGGTGGAATAGAGAATTACGAGTGTAGCCCCGCCGAAAGGAAGAAGTATTATTCCAAAATATCAAAGCCCTTGGTGGACAGGATTGACATGTGGATTGAGGTTCCTAAGATTGAGATAGAGGAACTCCTGAGGAAGGGGGAATTTCCTAAGGAATCAGAGCCCATGAGGGAGAGGGTGGTTCGGGCCAGGGAGATACAGAGAAGGAGATTTGGAAAAGAGGGTATGCTGAACTCCAGGATGGGGCCCAAGGAGATAAAGAAATACTGCAGAATCTCCCCTGAGGGGGAAGAATTTCTAAAAAGGGCAGGGGAAATGCTGGGTTTTTCCGCCCGTTCCCTTACCAGAACCCTCAAGCTGGCCAGGACCATTGCGGACTTAGAGGGAAGGGAGGGAATCTCCACCGCCCATCTCATGGAGGCGGTGAATTACAGAAGGGTGGAGAGGATAATATGGGCTTGAAATTGCTATCCCTTTTTCTCAGCCTTTACATAGGAGCTGGAACCCTTGACTTTGTTTTCCAGTATCCCTTTGCGGAAACCAGCCCTTTGCTTCTTTATCCTGAAACCACTCAGGGGGGATTTTACATTAACGGCCAATGGGTCCCCTACCCCCTTTTTCACATATCCCCGCTATTTTTCCCATCTCCCTTTAGGAGGGACCTTCAGGGAAATTACTGGAACCTTACCAGGGAAAGGAAGGAAGTTTTAATAGGAAGCCGTGGGGACCTTGCTGTAAGGTGGATGGGGGAGAAGAAGGGCATTCTGTTAAGAACCCTTTCCTTAAAAGCGGGAAGGTCAGCGAGGGTCATGGGTTTCAGGGAGGGGAAGGGTCTGATTTTCTGGGATGTGGGGAGAAGAAAGGGGAATTTCACCGGGAGATGGGAGGATTGGCTCACGGTTTCCTTTTCAAAGGAGAACTGGGGCACCTACCTTCAGTGGTTCAGGGCAGAGGGAACCGGAGGATTTCTGGGGACTAAGTGGGCTTTATGGGGAAGAAGGGCAGGCAGGTTAATGGGCCAGTGGGAATGGGAACTTTCTGGAAGGGGGGAGGTTTTCTATGGCAGAGAGGAAGGCAGGGCTAAGGAGTTTTACCTTAACGGGAAACCCTTTTTGAAAAAGGAAACTGAGGATTCCCATTATTTTCCCTGGGGAGCTCAGGTGAGGTTTGGGATAAAAAGGAAGGGGGATATTGATGTTTTCCTGGGAACCCGGGGCGGAATCCTTCAGGGAAAGTCCTGGATTTTCCCTGAGGTGAATCTTATTTTTAGAAAGGGAATTTCCGCCTTTTTCTCCTTCAGAGGGATGGTTCCTCCTGTGGAATACCTTCGGGGTCTGGCAAGGGGCGGTGGGGAGAGTTTCCTTTACACATGGGACGGGGAGGATTGGAGGAGGGATGGGAGCATTGAGCCCATGGTCTGGAGCGGGGCTCCAGGTCCCTTTCCCAGGTTGAAAATAGGGATATTTGCGGGAAAGCCCTGGGGCCTTTTCGCCGGCGGTTATTTTTTAGCGGATTGGAGGATTGCTGAGGATAAGGGCCTCTGCCAGGAGCAGACTCCCCTGACCGCCACCTTCAGCGGAGAGGAATACACCGTGTGGGATTGCCAGGGGCTTGCTTCGCAGGAATATGGCAATTTTCCCTCCCTCTGGAGGCTTATGGCCGCAGCCTATGCCGGTGCTCTTTTAAAATGGGGTGATTTCAGTTTTCTCCTCAGAGCTTCCTATTTCTATACCAGGGGAACCTATCCCTTCCTTCCATTTTCCCTGAAGCCCGGGGAATTTTTCCTCTATTCCTCCTCTTTCCTCAAGGAGGGAAACTGGTCCCCGGATAAAAATCCCTCCCTGGAGGGAGAGCTTCCCTCTACCAACGGTTTCACCGGATTTTGGGGCCTCAATGGAAGGATAGGGGATTTTAGAGTTTCGGCCTTCTCCTTGGTTTTCAGGAATTTCAACACTGAAAAATTTCTTGTTGTCTCAGGCCTTTCCCAGGGAAGGGAATATGTTCCCGTGGGAAGGATGGCCGGGGAATGGAACCTGGTGGGAGGATTCAGATTTACCAAGGAGTTTTCCTGGGGAGGGATGATACTCCAGGGGGAGGGTTTTTCCCTGAGAAGTTACCTCTGGAAGGCTGAGATAAACGGCGAGGAATCCACGCTCCTTCGCCTTCCCCGCTGGAGGCTATTCCTGGGATTTTTCCTGCACTGAGCTCAATAACCGTAGGCTATGCCGAAAATGAGGGATTTTCGGCTCCCGTAACCCCCGAAGAAAAGAAGACCCCTTTTCTCCAAC
>JALXBI010000100.1 GCA_026991555.1 Candidatus Aminicenantota bacterium | reverse complement strand
CTCCTACAGAGGACAGGGTTTGGTTTATGGAGCAGAGGAGTTTGTGGGTGCGGTTTTGGCGAAGTTTCCCCACAGGCGGCGGGTTAAGTGGCGAGGGGAAGGTTTCGCCTTAGCGTAGGGGGAAGGGGAAGGTTTTTCCTGCGAAGGGATAGGTCTGTGGTTTTTAAGGATTTTTAGAAAAATAAGGGGGATTTCTGTCTGTTTTTGGGGGTGGATTTTTGGCTGGTGGGAGTTTTAGGGAGGAGGGAGTTTCTTTGGAGGGGGAGGATGGAGAGTTTTCTGGGTGAAATTTTGCAAATTGGGGAAGAAAAAGGAAAAAGGGGCGGAAAAAGGGTCTGTCCCTAATTTGATCCCCTTTGGGGTGCATAAAAATTGACCTTCTACTCCACGTTTCCTATAATCTATAGCTAATGTTACGCAAATTTGCCTTTCTCCTTTTTCCCGTGCTTCTTTTCTCCTCGGTGCATTTCACCCTGGAGAACTATTCCCTCTTCTACAACTTCGAATACAAATCCAATCCCTACTACGATGGGAGAACCTTTTTCGGCGATTGGGTTCAGGGCTATTTCAACCTGGAGATAAACAAAAAGGTCAAGGCCCAGGCAGGGGCAATCCTCTGGAGGTTTTACGGAGGAGATAGAGAACTTCTCCCTTACATAGCGGTTATTTATTCCCCCTCCCACCATCTATCCTTCCGCTTTGGTAATCTTGAAAAATTTCATTCCCTTCACAGGGCCCTTTATTTTGACACCTTTTATTACGAGAGGCCATCTGAGAGAGGCTTTCAACTGTCCTACCACGGAAATATTTTTCAAAGTGAGGCCTGGATAAACTGGGAAAGGGAAATGAAGAAACTGGTTCAGGAAAACTTTGAGGTGGGGTTTAAGGGAAACTTCAGGTGGAAGGCCCTTTTCTCCTCGCTACAATACCATTATGTTCATTACGGTGGGGAATATTTAGAGCACCACAATGGACCCAGGGATGACATGGTATTTATGGGTAGTCTCGGCCTGAAGGCAGGAGTATGGGTTTTAGGGACCCTCAAGCTCTCATTTTCCTATTTTTACTCCTATTTAATCCCTGACCGATGGCTGGAAGAACACTCCAGCGGAAGGGGAAACGAATTTCTCCTCTCCCTTTCGGGAAAATACGGCGAGGTCTTCGCCTCAAACTGGAACGGAGACGGTTTCTATCATCAGGACGGCGATCCTCTATATCAGGGGAAAAATCTGATATGGCTGGGATACCGCAAGGAAGTAATATTGAAAAACTTCCGACTTAATCTGGTCCTTACCAGCGGATGGGTAGATGGGGTCTGGGTTCCATACCAGAAAATAGAGGTTTCCTGGAAAAAAGATTTTTGACATTCCCTTTATAATTTATACTGGATTAAATCTACAAGGAGGAGATTATGATAATCCTAAAAAAACATGCAGAACTCATAAAAAGGATGCTGGATAAATGGGACGAGGGCCTTGAGCTTGAAAGGGTTCTGGACAAATTAACCGACGAGGATATTGAATATCTCTTCCACCTTGACCTTGAAGGCCTTCTCACCGAAGAGGAAGGGGTTTATACCCTTACCCAGGCCGGACACATGGTGGGAGAGGTTATAAGGGAAGCGGAAGAAAAACTGGGCCCCGTGGAGGAATGGGATGAGGATTTCCGGTTCGTGGGCTCAGAGGTCATTTCCATGCTGGAGATAGCCCTTCTGGCCCAGGGGGATATTTCCCTTCAGGAGGAAATCTCCTCTGCCCTTGAAAGGAGAGGACTGGCTGAGGAGGGAAAACTCCTCCCCATAGGTGAGTCCCTGCTTCAGGCATATCAGATAGCCGAATCCAGGGTTTTCATTACCCCGACTCTGGCGGAAAAACTCAGGAAAACCCCTCCTGGCCCCGGGAAAAAATCCTTCCTTCCCCTGAGCAAGGAGGAAGTCATGCAACTTGAGGCCATGGGCCTGCTCACCTTTTCCCTACCCCACGGAAATAACTACTCCCTTACCGGAGCAGGCCAGCAGATAAGGGCCGGTCTCATCAAGGGAGCTGCGGTGAACTTCCCCCTGACATCCCAGATTCTGGTAGCCCTGCTTGAGGGTGAACAGGAAGAGGAAATGAAGGAAAAACTCATGCTTATGGGAGCCCTGGATTCCCGGGGAGAACTTTTACCCGCGGGACAACACCTTCTCAGGGCCGCTCACCTGCTCTATGTGGAACCCATCCTGATTAATCCCTCCATTGACATAGACACCCAGGACCTTACCATTCTGGAAATGGTGGACGAGCTCTGGAAGGTCCACGAAACCAACCCGGAAATTTACCCATCCTATTGGAGGATACGGGAGAAGGCGGAGGAAGAGCATTCCATAACTCCGTGGAAGGTTTCCTATTCCCTTTACCTTCTTGAAAGTTACAGGATGCTACACTCCTATCTTGGAGAAAAGGGCGACCTGGTTTACGAACTTACCGACTGGGGACAAAAGGTTCTCCAGGACAGGAAGGGACACGGTAAGAAGGAAGTGAGGGCCACCGCTGTTATGGCCATAACCACAACCAGGATGGAAAACCTGTCCCCCGGGGATTCCTGGGTGGCCAACGCAGAGGAGGAAGGGCTTCTGGGCAACGGTTTTCCTTCCAAATCAGGCAGATTCTTCGCCCAACTGGCAAGCTCCATAGAAAGGCTCCCCATGCTATCGGCCTTTGAAGCCAGGGTGCTTAAAACCATGCCCCTCTGGAGAGGGGTATTTGAACCCTGGATTCTTTCCAAGTTTCCGCCCAAGGAAGAGGAGCATGTCAGGGGAGGCCTGAGAAAACTGGTGGGCCAATCCTTAGTGGACGCCTTGCCCGGAGGATTTTACAGGATAACCGAAGCAGGGGAAAGGCTGAAAAGGGCGGTGGCAGCGGTTCCCGACGGGATTGAGTTTCACCTTACCCCCCACTTAGCAAGATTCCTGATGGCAGCTAAGGAGGCCACCGATGAGAAAGGAAGGGTGAACCTCAAGGAAGCGGAAAAAATCTCCGGGCTTGACCCTGAGGTTTTCGGAAAAACCCTCACCCAGGCTAAAGTTTCCCACTTTTTCAAGGAGGACAAGATAACCACCGCTGGAGAACTGGTTCTGGAGGCTATAGAAATCCTGTCCCAGGCCATTACCCTCTGGGAGGAGATAGAAATATAGCCTTCGCCTGTGCTATCATTTGTCCGTGAAAAGAGGGGTTTTCACACTTATACTCGCTATCGTTTTGTTCCTTCCCCTCAGGGGGGAAGACATAGAAGCATTTTTCCACCTTGGGATGGAGATCTCCTTCTTCCATACCCAGGGGAGTTTTTCGGACAAAGGGCTTCCGGAGGTAGAGTTTAACTTCGTCAACGGAACCGCCTCCGGTGCCGGGATAACCTTTGCGGGGATAGGTTTAGGACTCAAGTGGATTAACTTCGCCTCCCCTTATACCGAAAGGGCCACAAGAAGACTTTTCGTCATTTACCTTGCGGGAACGGACATAGGGTATTATCAGAACGGGGAGGAAAAACTCTTTGACATATCCCTATCCAGCAAAAAAGCCCGGCTGATTACCAGGGGAAGATTCTTCCTGGATCTGGGGCTACGCACCGGTTTTCGCTACTGGAGGCTAACCAAGGACCAGCCCAGTTTATATCAGGTTTATCTGGGTTTCTCCCTTATGCCCGGGGTTATAGTCTTCTCCCCAGGATGTTCCAGGGTCTTCGTGGAGTAATGCTGCTTCAACTGGTCCTTCTCCTTACCCTTTCCCAGCCCATAGGTCCGCAGTTTCACCGTCTTACTTCCTATTCTCCCAAGGGATACCTGGGGCCGGTTATATGGAAAAGGAGGCCAAAGGTGGAATTTAAGTTTCTGAGAAAAATAAAACTTCCCCGGCCGGAGATTCCGGAAATAACCCTCAAGGAGGCCCTCTGGTCAAGAAGGTCCCGCAGGAGGTTTTACCGGGCCCCCATTTCCCTGAAGGTTCTTTCAGGGCTCCTGAACGCCGCCGACGGGGTAAGCGGGGAAAAATGGGGGATAAAATTGAGAACCGCTCCCTCGGCAGGGGCCCTTTATCCCATATTCATATACCTTTTCGCCGAGAGGATAGAGGGTTTAGACCAGGGACTATATGTATTCCTTCCTGAGGAAAATTCCCTGGGCCTTTTAAAACCAGGAAGTTTCAGAAAGCAAATCCTGCGCTTTTCCCCCCAGGGTGACATAATGGTAAGGGCTCCCCTTCTTCTGGTTCTGGTCTCCTTTTTTCCCAGGGTTACCTGGAAATACCTGGACCGGGGATACAGGTATGCTTACATGGAAGCCGGCGCCATCTCCCAGAACATTTACTTGGCCTGCGAGGCCTACGGGCTTTCCACCGTGGAAATAGCCGCCTTCTACGACACCTATGTTAACTCCATCCTTGGACTGGACGGGGAAAATTCCGCTGCCCTTGCTCTCCATCCCGTAGGGCCAAGACCTAAACAATAGTGTTATAATTCTCCCTCATGGAAGACCTCATAGCCTTTGGACCGGTTCCCTCAAGAAGGCTGGGAATGAGCTTAGGAATAAATAACATCCCCCCCAAAATATGCACCTATTCCTGCGTTTATTGTCAGATAGGAAGAACCCTGAAACTTTCCACCCAGAGGCAAGCCTTTTATACTCCGGAGGAAGTTTACCGGAGCGTGGAAAAAAGGGTGCGGGAAATAAGGGAAAAGGGCGGAAAAATAGATTATCTGAGCTTCGTCCCCGACGGGGAACCCACTTTGGACCTTAACTTAGGGAAGGAAATCCATCTCCTGCGAAAACTCGGCATAAAAATAGCCGTTATAACCAACGCCTCCCTTCTCTGGCTCCCTCAGGTGAGGGAGGACCTGTCCTTAGCAGATTGGGTTTGCGTAAAGGTTGACGGTGTAAGCGAAGAGGTTTTCAAAAAGGTGGACAGGCCCCACGGCAGGCTGGAACTGGGGAAAATCCTTGAAGGAATTAAAACTTTCTCCCGGGAATTTAAGGGTTTCCTCGTCAGCGAAACCATGCTCATCAGAGGGATAAACGATTCCCCCGGGGAAGCGGAAAAAATAGCCCAATTCCTGCAAGGGGTAAAACCGAGGATTTCCTACCTCATGATACCCACCCGTCCCCCGGCAGAGGCCTGGGCTGAGCCTGCCAGCGAGGAGGCCCTGAGCACGGCTTACCTTATATTCAAAGAGCACGGCCTTGGGCCTGAGCTTCTTACAGGAGCAGAATCAGGAGAATTCGGCTTTACTGGAAAGGCCGAGCAGGACATACTCTCCACTGCCTCGGTCCATCCCCTGAGGAAAGATGCCGTGGAGGACATTCTAAAAAAAGCAGGAAAGGGATGGGACCTGGTGGAAAGAATGCTGGAAAAGGGGCTTCTCAGGAGGATAGAATACAGGGGAGAGGAGTTTTTCGTAAGGACCTTGGGGAGGGAAAATTGAAACTTTACTTGGTTTCACTGGGAATTGACGGGGAATTTGAGGAGACCCACCGGTTCCTTTTCAGGGTGGGGGAAACTCCCTTAGAGGTTCTCTCAAAAATAAAGGAGGAACTCAAGGACCTTAACTTCCATTTTGATACCTTAGTGGAGGTGAACTACGCCGACGGGAGAAGGGTGATGGTGGGAGAAGAAAGCGAGGAAAAACTGTTTGCGGTATTTTCGGGATTTTACACCAAGGGAAGTCCCTTGGAAAACCACGGAATAATATTCGTGGCTGCTAAGGACCAGGCGGAAGCTAAAAGCAAAGCCAGGGCCCTTCTCAAGGCCATGGATGCCATAACCCCCCATGTGGACGGAATAAAGGAAATTTCCCAGGTGGAGGGAAGGGCAATTGGAGTTCGCTCCGCTGAGGGCTCTCCCAACCTCTTTCTCTACCACAACGACATAAAATCCCTCCTGGAGGAAGGCCGGTGAGCTTTCTGATTTTCCTTCTCCTGGTAGGACTTATCTTTTACCTCCTCTTTTCCAAACCAAAGAGAAAGTCTTCCCCTCCCCCTTCTTCCCACAATCCCAAGGTCAAGAAATTGGTCAGGGACCCGGTCTGCGGGGTTTACATTGACGAAGAGGTGGCAATAAAACTTGTTTATAAAGGGGAAACCTACTATTTCTGCTCGGAAAAATGCAGAGACGAGTTTCTCAAAACCCATTGAAATAAAGCCATTTCGTTCTATAATTAATACTTGATGAAGAAAAAAACGAAGATAAAGGAGATGCTGGCAAAGGTCAGAAGGAAGAGGCTGCTTGCTCACTACAGGAATAAGTATGTGAACCGGGGCAGGAGGAATGGTTAAAGCCTATATTCTCATAAATGTAAAATCAGGGAAGACAAAGGAAGTCCTTGAGCAAATAAAGAAAATGAAGGAAATCGAAAAGGCCAGCATAGTAAGTGGCCCCTACGATATAATTGCTTTAGCGCAGACCGAAAGCTTCAATTCCTTAGGGGACTTCGTGGTGGGCCATATTCAGGCCCTGGAGGGGGTGGAAAGGACCATAACCTGCCCCGTGTTCGTGGAGTAAATGGAGAAAATTCAGCTACCCGAGGAATACATAAGAATACTCTCCAGCGTCCTGAACCGCACCCTTCTCGTGATTGAAAAAAGGCTGAAGGTGGAAATAACCGCCCGGGGAGATACATTGATGATCTCCGGCCCTGAAGATAGGGTGAAATTCGCCAGGGATTATTTCCGGAAAATGGCGGATCTCAACCAGTTCAGAGCCCTGAGGGAAGAGGACTTTATCATAGCCTTAGACATGCTGGAGAAGGACTCTGGAGCTGACCTTGAAGCCCTCTTTGACCGCAGGAGGGAAATAAGGTTCAGGGGCACCAAAAAACCGGTCCGTCCCAAAAGCCTTGCCCAGAAACTTTACATGGAGGCCATCCAGAAATACGACATAGTTTTCGCCGTGGGCCCTGCAGGGACAGGAAAAACCTATTTAGCCATGGCCATGGCCCTTTACCTGCTTTTTGAAAGAAAATATGGCAGAATCATCCTGACCAGACCAGCCATTGAAGCCGGGGAAAAATTGGGTTTCCTCCCGGGAACCATGGAGGAAAAGGTAAATCCTTACCTAAGGCCCCTATACGACGCCCTCTATGACCTTCTGGATACGGACAAGGCCATAAGGCTTTTAGAAAGGGGAACCATAGAAATAGCACCCTTGGCCTTTATGAGGGGAAGAACCCTGAACGATTCGGTTATAATCCTGGACGAAGCCCAGAATACCACCCCGGAACAGATGAAAATGTTTCTCACCAGGATAGGCTTTGATTCCAAGGCCATAGTTACCGGGGACATAACCCAGATAGACCTGCCCAAAAATGTGAAATCCGGCCTGGTGGAGGCCATAGAGCTTCTGGGAAACATAGAGGGAATAAAGGTGGTGGAATTCACCAAGCAGGATGTGGTTCGCCATCCCTTGGTTCAGAAAATCATTGAGGCCTACGAGGAAAAGGAGAGGCGGGAAAAGGAAAAAAATGGGGAAACCTAAACGAGGCAGAATAAAGCTCAGGGAAGAAACCCTGAGAATAGGCCTTCTTCTCAAGATCACCGCAGTAGCGGTTACGGTATTCGTTGGGGTTTATTTTCTTTACACCGTAGAGTATTCCCCCTTTGCCCTGCTCTATTCCTTTTTCTTCCTTTACTTCCTGACAAAAATCCTCAAGGCGGAAAAAGCGGAGAACAGTTTTGAAAAAACCCTGAATGTTATGATTTTCACATTCCTGTTAACTTTGCTTCTCTACCTTCTTCACCGGCTGGCCATAACCCGTCTGGCAGGAAGCGGAAATGAGCTGCTCGTAGACTATTCCTTTCCCTATGCCTTTGGGGTGCTGGTGCTTTCGTATATATTTCCTCCCCTTCCCTCGGTAATACTCACTGTTCTAATATCCCTTGGAATTCTGGGAATAACCGGAAACGTGTTCGTTTCCCTTTATGCTCTGCTTCTGGGATTTGGGGCCATTTACGGGGTGCTTCATTACGGAAAAATGCGAAGAGGAACCATTTACAGAACCGCCTTTGTAATTCTTTACCCTACATCCTTCCTTTTTCTTCTTCTCTTCCAAATAGCAGAGATAAGCCCTAAGGGGGTTTTAAATTACCTGGCCGCCTCCACCATAAATGTTCTGGAACTCAGCATAATAGCCTCCTTCCTGATACCCATAATAGAGTATCTCTTCAGGGTAATTTCTCCCCTCAGGCTCATAGAACTGGCCAACACCAATCAGGACATTTTCAAAAAAATGGCCTTAGAGGCTCCGGGCACCTTCCATCATTCCCTCATGGTGGCCACCTTGGCTGAGCGTGCCGCCGATGCCATAGGGGCCAATTCCCTCCTTGCCAAGGCCGGAGCCCTCTATCACGACATAGGAAAGCTCAAGATGCCTCAATATTACACCGAAAACCAGGTAAACCTTCCCAATCCCCATGAAAACAAAACCCCCACCCTTAGTGCCATCATAATAATAAATCATGTGAAGGAGGGGGTGGAAATGGGAAGGGAAATGGGGCTTCCCCAGGAAATAATAGACTTCATAGCCCAGCATCACGGAACTACCTTAGTGAGGTATTTTTACGCCAAAGCCAAGGAAATGGGCGGGGAGGTGGACGAGACCACATTCCGCTATCCTGGCCCAAAACCTCAGACCAAGGAAACGGCCATCGTCATGCTGTGCGACTCAGCAGAGGCAGCGGTAAAATCCCTCAAGGAGCCCAACGAGGAAACCATACGCTCCACGGTAAATTCCATATTCAGGTCCCTGCTGGATGACGGCCAATTTGACGAGGCACCCATAACCATGAGGGAACTCAGAATAGTTAAGTCCGAAATAATAAAAAGCCTCACCGCCATTCATCACAAAAGGGTGGAATACCCAAGGGAAGGAAAAAATGGTTCTAAACCGTCAGAGGAAAATAAAAATAAACAGAAAACCCCTTCTTGAGCTTGAAAAAAAACTCAAGGAGGAATTTTCGGAAAACAGGGACTTCTCCGTGGTAATCGTGAGCGACAAAAAAATTTCCCAACTCAACGAGACCTACCGGGGAAAAAAGGGCCCCACGGATGTTCTGAGCTTTGAAGCGGGCCAGGAGGATTATTTAGGGGACATTATAATTTCCGCAGAGACCGCAGAAAGGCAGGCCCGGCAGATGGGCCACTCCCTGGAGAAGGAGTTAAAAATCCTCATGATTCACGGTTTCCTTCACCTCCTCGGTTACGACCACGAGACGGACCACGGAGAAATGAGGGAACTTGAGAAAAAACTATGGAAGAAGCTTCTTTAATTAAAGCCCTCCCTTCCTTAGCCTTTCTCCTTCCGGCAATTTTCTTCCTCTGGCTCCGCCAGTCACTTTCCATATCCCGAATCAAACTCTTCGCCTTTCTGTGGAGTAGAAAGATTCAAACCAAAACCCGGGCGGTGGAAAGTCTTAAACCTGCCTATTCCATGGCCGGAACCTTTTTCTTCATTCTTTTTGTGGGCTACATTTCCAGGATTGTAAAAATGTCCGTGGCATGGGAACTGGCGGTTACCACTGTCTCCTTTCTCCTTTTTTACATAGCCCTGCCCTGGTATCTGGCCTCCAGTAAAAGGGAGACAGGGATAAGGATAGCCCTATATTTAGCCGGGGTTTTCGCTCCCCTCCTGCCCCAGGAACCAGAAGAGGAAGAGGAAAACGAGGAAGCCGAGGAGGCTGAGGTTGAGGGTTTCATTGAGGAGGGAATGGAGGAGAAAATAATCAACCAGGAGGAGAAGGAGTTTCTCAGGAACATAATAGAGTTTTCTGACACCCTGGTCAGGGAAATCATGACCCCCCAGAAGGAAATTATAGCCGTTCCCTATCAGGCCCCTCTTAAGGAAGTGGCAGAGGTTATAGAAAGGGAGAAAAAATCAAGGCTTCCCGTTTACAGGGATAACTTGGACAACATAGAGGGAATCATCTACGCCAAGGACATAGTGGGGGTTTGCGCCGGGGATCCCAATGCAAAGGCCGGGGATCTCATGAGGGAGGCCATCTTCGTTCCCGAGAGCATTCCCGTATCCAGGGCCTTGGAGACCATGAAGGAAAAGAGGACGAAAATAGCCATAGTGGTGGACGAATACGGGGTGGTTTCTGGCCTCATAACCATGGAGGACATCGTGGAGGAAATCTTCGGCGAGATAACTGAAATAGACGAAAGCCCGGAAAGGGAACTCTTTCCCAGCGAAGGGGCCCTTGAGGTGGATGGGGATTGTCCGCTCTGGGAGCTTGAGGAAAACTTAGGCATAGAGTTTCCCGAGGGGGAATACTCCACCATTTCCGGCTTTATAATGGACCACCTGGGAAGAATAGCCAGGAAGGGGGAGGAATTTGAATACAGGGGCTTCCGGTTCAAAATCCTGGATGCGGACCGCAGGAGCCTTAAGAAAATACTTATAAGGAGGACAGAAAAATGAAGGCTGGATTCGTTTCCATAATAGGAAGGCCCAATGTGGGAAAATCCACGCTGCTCAACGCCATGCTGGGGAGAAAGGTCACCATAGTCTCTCCCACCCCGCAGACTACCAGGCATAGAATCTTAGGGGTAAAGACCACAGAAAAGGGGCAGATTATTTTCATGGACAACCCGGGAATCCACAGGCCCCTTCACAAACTCAACGAATTAATGATGGAGAAGGTTTATGAATCCCTGAAGGATACCGACCTTATCCTTCTGGTGGTGGACATAACCCAGCCCTTCGGAAAGGGTGACCAGTTCGTGGTGAACATGCTAAAGGAAGTAAAACCCACCAAGTTTCTGGTCATAAACAAGATTGATCTTGTCTCCAAGGGAAAAATTCTGCCGGTCATTGACCTTTACAAGGACCTTCTGGAATTCGCCGAGATAGTCCCCATATCCGCCCACAAGGGGACGAATCTGGACCTCCTGGAGGAGCTCATTTACAAATATCTTCCAGAAGGCGAACTTCTCTTTCCCCCCCAGACCATAACCAACATTTCCGACCGTTTCCTGGTCTCCGAGATAATACGGGAAAAACTCCTTCACCGCCTGAAGGCGGAACTGCCCTATTCGGTGGGGGTCCTGGTGGAGGAAATGGAGGACCGGGGTGAGGTTCTTTACATTTACGCCACCGTGTTCGTGGAAAAGGAAAACCACAAGAAAATTGTAATTGGAAAGGGAGGGGAAAACATAAAACTGGTGGGGAAAAGGGCCAGGGAGGAACTGGAATTTATCTTTGGAAAGAAAATATACCTTGACCTGGTGGTTAAGGTAAGAAAGGGATGGAGGGATGACCCTTCCATCCTGGCCCTTCTTGAAAACCAGTAAGGAGGGGAAAATGGGAGAATACCTTGTGGTGCTTACCACCACAGAGGAAAAAGCCGATGCCAGAAAGATAGCCTCCACCTTGGTTGAGGAACGCCTTGCCGCATGCGTCCAGATAATGCCCATAGAGAGTTTTTATCGCTGGAAGGGAAAGATTGAAAACTCAGGGGAATACCTCTGCCTCATAAAAACCACCTCCAGCCTTTACCCTGCCTTAGAAAAAAGATTAAAGGAAATCCATCCCTACGAAACCCCTGAGATAATAGCCCTCTCCATAGTCAAAGGTTCGGAGGACTATCTGGCCTGGCTAACCCAAAGCATTTCCTAAAGCCACCTCTTTTTCTTGAAATAAAGCAGCATCCCTAAGGCTATAATTCCCATTATCCCGAGAACAACGAAATAGGACCACTTCCAGGCAAGTTCGGGCATGTAGACGAAGTTCATCCCGTAAATTCCCGTGATAAAACTGAGGGGAAGGAATATGGTCCCTATGATGGTGAGCACCTTCATTATCTCGTTCATGCGGTTATTCAGGCTGGAAAGATATATGTCCACCATCCCTGAAAGCATCTCCCGGTAGGTCTCCACGGTCTCTATGACCTGAACCGAGTGTTCGTAAAGGTCCCGCAGATAATGGCGGGTGTCCGGATGGATAAGAGGGGACTCCAGCCTCTCCACCCAGGAAAAAACCTCCCTCAGGGGCCAAACTGCCCTCCTCACCGTCAGAACCTCCTTTTTCAACCGGTGGATGGAGCGGAGGGTTCCCTGGGAGGCGGACCTGACCAGTTGCTCCTCCAGGTCCTCTATTTCCTCGCCGAGTTTTTCCAGAACGGTGAAATAATTGTCCACTATGGAAGCCATCATGCAGTAGGCAAGATAATCACTTCCCTTACCCCTTACCACCCCTGCAGAGGTTCTCAGCCTTTCCCTTATGGGTTCAAAAACATCCCCTTCCCTCTGCTGAAAGGAAAGCACGAAATTCCTTCCCACCACAATGCTTATCTGCTCCACCACAATCTTCCTTTTTCCCTCATCGTAGTAGAGCATCTTCCCGATGAAGAAAAGATGGGAACCGAAGTCCTCAAGTTTCGGCCTGCGGGAAGGACTCAGAATATCCCTGAGCACTAAGGGATGAAGCCCTAAATGAAGAGCTAATTCCTCAACCACCTCAGGAACGAGCCCGTCAACATTTATCCATGTGGTAGTTGGGGTTTTCAGGTAAGGGAAACATTCCTTGGGGGAAGAGGCCGTTTTTTCCGAATACTTATCCTTATCAAAATCAATTATGGTAATCTTAGCTTCCATGCCTCCATTTTAGAACCCTTTAAAAAACCGGTCAATCTTCCCAATCGCCTTATTATTTTTTGGGACAGGTCCGATTTGCTATAATTTCCCCATGAGTCGCATCGCCAGAGCCTACATCAAAACCTCCTCCCTCTCCTACTACCACCTCATCTCCCACCTTCAGGACGAACTCCCCATGCTCACCCCAGCAGAGAAAGAAAAACTCCTCTGGCTCCTTCAAAAGCTCTCCCAGACCTTCTTCGTAAAGCTGCTCTCCTTTGCCATCATGGGAAACCACTTCCACCTTC
>JALXBI010000099.1 GCA_026991555.1 Candidatus Aminicenantota bacterium | reverse complement strand
GACATCTTGAAATGTGGGCGGCTTTTGGGTCTTCATTCCCCTTCCTCCAGGTTATCCCGGGAACGGTTCGTCTGTCCGGGAGTATGGCGTGCGCACCGCACCCGGTATTATATCACATCCGGCTTCGAATACAGGCGCGGCGACATCCTTGTTGAACGAGGGGGAAGGTGTAGTCGGAATATCGTACGAATGGCCGTCCGGTTGGAGGGGATAAGAACGTTGCTTTGGCAGGACGGCATTGCCACTCCAGGCCGGAGGTATGCCGGGGGAGGCAATGCCATCCGTGCTGCCGGCCGTACAGGAGAACCGCGAGAGGCCGTTTCCGGCTTTTGGCCGCTTCTTCGGTAGGCCCCTGTAATGCGTGCAGACCCGCCGCCGGGCGCGTTATTCGGCTCGCGGCTATTCCGGTTTGGATCCGGTTATTGGCGTTTAGGACGAAGGACCGCCGGGCAGGCGGCAGAAATTCTAGAACCTAATCCGCACGTTTGCCCCCAGATATCCGTTGACGAAATGCGTCTAGTATCCCCTTACGGGGCTTCGTGCCATCGCCATAATACCTGTATTGATAGGGGTAATATTTGTAGTAGTAATCACTGCGCTTTGAAGGCAATCCGTTCAAAACAATACCTACAATGTGAGCGTTAACGCGCTGTATCTCTTTCAAGGCGTTTTGTAAAGCCGGATGGTGGGTTTGTCCTACTCGTGCGACGATGAGAACGCCGTCGCTTTTTGAGGCCAAAATAGCGGCGTCTGTGGCTACCAGTACAGGAGGCGTATCGATAATCACCATATCCGCCAAATCCAGCAATGCGTCCAGGATCTTCTGCATTCGTTGGGAGCCCAACAACTCCGCCGGATTCGGTGCTTCCACACCAGCGGTCATAACCCTTAGGTTTTCTACGTCTGTGTTTTGCAAGTAACGCTCAATTTCCTGGACCGATGCATCCAACAGGGCGTTCGTCAAGCCGGGAAACCGCGGCAATTCGAACATGCGGTGCACATTCGGTTTGCGTATATCGGCGTCGACCAAGATAACCCGCTTTTCCGCCTGAGCGATGGCAATGGCTAGATTCCCCGCCACAAAGGATTTCCCTTCTCCGGGTTCAGGGCTGGTGACCACCAGCGTGCGCAACGGCGTGTCCACGCTGGCAAATTGCAAGTTCGTTCGCAACGCCCGAAATGCTTCGCTGATAGGCTCCTGAGCTCGCGTGTGTACAACCAGGGCGGGCTTCTCGTTATCCTTCCCCTTCTTCTTTCTTTTCTTGCGGTTTTTCTCCCCGTTCAATTCGGGCACATTGGCAATGCCCGCCAGCACGGGCACACGGTAAGCCCGTTCGATTTCGTCGGGCGTCTTGATGGTGTCATCCAGGTATTCTTTTAAAAAGACAGCGCCTATACCCAACATGAGCCCGACAATTGCCGCCAGGAGCGTGTTCAACAAGGTGCGAGGGCGTACTTTTTCCGCCGTCGTGGCCGGCTCGCTGATGATGATGTTGTCCACCGATTGGGCTTCTGCCAAGCGGATTTCCTCGTACTGCTTGAGCAGGTTCGCGTAACTGGCTTGTAACGTGGTGATTTGGGTTTCCAGTCGCGTGATGTCGGCGGGATCGGATGCGGTGTCGCCTTTCAGGTTGGCGAGTTGTTTCTGCGCTCGGCTTAGTTCCTCTTCCAGGCGCTTAAGTTGCTGTTCCAGGCTGCGTTTTGATTCCTGAAAGCGGCTCAGTTGGATTTGTTCGTTGTAGCGGGCAAAGACTTCCGGCAATTTGTTGGCCAAGGCAATAGCTCGCTCCGGATCGGTATCCTCTACCCCTAGTTGGATGAGGGTGGTATCCCGAACCGGTTGGACGGAGATGCGCTCTTTTAGCTCCTCTATAGAAATTTGGCCTTCCAGGCCCAGTTCTTTCAACGTGCGCTCTAGGACAGGGCGAGTAGTCAGGAGTTTGGCGTAGGTGCGGGCTAGGCGTTCACTCAGCATAATGTCGGAATACGTCACGACATCCGACGGGTTGCTCGCTTGCTGGATAAGGAGTTGGGTAGTGGCTTTGTAGACGGGAGTGATATTTAGACTAACAATCAGCGCCGTTAAGCCGGCAACAAGGGTTGTAGCCATCCATAACCACCACCAGCGACGTAGGATGCCCACGTATTGGCGTAAGTCGATTTCCAAGGTGTCTTCTTCCAAGGTTTCTTCCCAAGCGTCCATTTTGCCCTTTTGTCCTCCTTGGGTGTAGGCGTTGGAATCCGGCCTGTTGGAGAAGGCGTGTCGTGGATTTTAGCGTATCCCGGTTACAAGTGACAAAATTTCCAACGTGCTCCTGCGACTTGAACGTCGGCTGTGTAGGGGCATTCACACATGTGGCCATTCTCCCAGGCAGGGGAGCGTCGGGTACGTCCCATTGTATGCTAAAACCTCCGCCTGCTCAAATCGGGGTTCCCCCTTTGCCGACATATGTGGGATTTTGCTTCGGGTGATCCGTCAATGCCTCGATACGAAATTTGACAGGATGCGGTGGGGTGCGTATACTTTGCGACGAAGGGGGGAAATAGTGATCTAGGGTTTTTATCATTTTCCCTTGCTCGGGGGACTATTAAGATAGGTGGACATCTTAGCCCTTTGTAGGTCTCATAATCGGGGTGTGAAATTTGACAGGTAAGAGAGTGTGCATCTATACTCCCGTCCGTCCTAGAATTGTGAAGATATTCCACATTGGCAACGCTTCGATCACCTCTTTGGAAAGTGTATCCTACTGCATTTACCGCTGATTTGTGGAACAACGGCGTTCCCGATCCGAGTGTCTCCCCATACTCTCCCGTCCGGTCGTAGCCTCTGCTCCCGGGGAGAGGGTGAATAATGCGTGTTGGTCGACGATCGGCGGATGGCCCTGGGTCACGTTGCGTCGGCATTGACGACCGACCACGGACTATCGACCGCCGAATAGCGACCAACGTCCACCGACGATAGACCAACGTTCGTCGGTTGTCGTTGGTCGCTCGAATGTGAGTTACTTGAATGAATCACCAGAACGTGCGTTCTCTCCAAACAGTATTCGCTCGGTACCCCCAAATTTGGGCCGTGTATCTCTTTGGCTCCCGGGCTGAAGGTAGGGCTCGTCAGGAGAGCGATGTCGACTTGGGGATTATCCTGCGCCCTGGGAGTCCGTGGCCTAACAAGCTCGATGTGTTGGCCGATTTGGTGAAGGCGGGTTTCGAGAATGTGGATGTGGTGTTCCTGGACCCGTCGGCTATCAGGGACATCGTGTTGTGGTTTGAAGTGGTTCGTCACAACAAGGTGGTGTATGCAAGTGAGGATTTCGACCGGGGGGCGTTGTTCTCGAAAATCGTCCGCATGTATTGGGACTTCCTCCCGGTTCTTGAAACGCAACGAAAGGCCTACAAGGAGCGCATCTTAGGTGGTAAGGAGAGAAGTCGTAGAGAAGCGCCTGAGGAAGTTGGATGAAGAAAATTTCTCGCCAAGACGCGAAGAGCGCAAAGGGGCGTCAGGCCTTGACCGGCGGACAGTCCATCGTCTATTTATGGCGCATTGACCAACGACCATCGACCACAGACCAACGTTTGTCGTCCGTCGTTCGTCCTTCGTCGACCATTGACCACCGACCATGGACCAACGTTAGGATTAAAAGGAGAACTGGGGTCCTGAGATGAAAAGGGAGTTCTATGTCGTTGTGGGGCGAGACGAAGATGGTTATTACGTGGGGGAAGTGCCTCAGTTGCGCGGATGTTATGCGCAGGGTAAAACATTGGATGAATTGATGGAAAATATCCAGGAGGTCATACAACTGGCCCTGGAAGATGAGAAGATAATAGGGTAGAGAGTAAGGAGTATGGTCTTATGCTAGTTGAGGGAAGGCCAAAGACTTAATTTGCAGCCAGTCGGGCTTTCCCAGCAAGCGATTGATATAAATCAAGAGCGTATGGGCAGCCAGCTTGGTGTGGAGCCGTGTGGC
>JALXBI010000098.1 GCA_026991555.1 Candidatus Aminicenantota bacterium | reverse complement strand
CTATGGAAATTATGTGAAGTTCTTCCCCCTGGAGCACCTCTCCCCCCACAGCCCCGCAATAGGGACAGAGGAAAACCGGCTCCTCCGGGGAGTAAACCCTTCCACAGGAGGCGCATCTGACCTTCAGGGGAACCTTTTCCACCTCAAGGGAGGCTCCTTCCAGCCCGTATTCCCCCTTCATCATGTCAAATACTGTAATAAGGAAATCCTCCACCACCGCGTGGATTTCTCCGATAGCCACCTTTATTCTCTTTATCTCCCTTATTCCGGCCTTCTCCGCTTCCTTGCTGGCGGTGAGAATAATGGCCCTGGCAAAACTTCCCTCGTGCATATTAAGGGAAAAGAGAAGGCTGTCTGCTTTCGGCTCCCAACGCTTTGGTATAAAAAAACATAAAAATTTTTTCGTATGTCCTGGGCCCTATCCCTTCCAACCTGCGGAGATGACGAAACCGAGAAATATCCTCCTGTTTTATACGCTTGGCAAGAGATAAAGGCACATGGGCCTCTTTGTGAAGCGCCCGGGGAGAGATTTTCCTTAAAAGTTCTAACATTCTCCATTCCACCCCGCCCTCCTTGGGCTTTTCATCAAAACATATATAAACCGGTATTTCCAGCTGGGACAATTTATCCTGCATAATCCTCAGGACCTCTTCCTTTCTCAGTTTTCCGTTTCTTGTCCCCAGCAATGGGAAAGCTATGGATTGAACCCCCCACCATTTGTAT
Organism: Candidatus Aminicenantota bacterium; assembly: GCA_026991555.1. GTDB lineage: Bacteria > Acidobacteriota > Aminicenantia > S016-38 > S016-38 > JALSNJ01. The sequence goes on along the minus strand of JALXBI010000098.1, from coordinate 42,285 downwards.
TTTTCAACGAAAATTTCTAGCCCTTTCTTTATCCACTCCAGTCTGGAAGGATATTTCCAGTGATCCTTAGTGGGAAAATTCAAAATCCAGGGTCTGGTTTCCCTGAAAATATAAGGTTCCCCTGGCTTTACCTCTCCCCGCTTGCATCTCAATTTATAATCCTCAAACATATCCGGATACCTTAGCCTGAACTCTAAGGCAAGTCCTGCTCCCATCACCCCCTTAGTATTTACTGTGTTAACTATGGTTTGGGCTGGAGCGTCAAAAACACTGTAGTTTACATAATGAATCATATTTATATTTTAAGCGAAAAAAATGGCCGGGACAATTTCCACGGATATTCCTAAGTTCTCCAACAAATACCCCAGCTTTTCTTCCATCTCATTTTTCAGGGTTTCATTAGGAAAAAACAATTTTTCAAAATATTCCACCTCCACCATCTGGGGAACCAGGACCTCCGCGCATATCTTTCTCTTTTTTTCATAATCTGGAAGTCCCCACCCATCGGTCCAATATTCTGCCAAAATAGAGCGCCAATCCAGTTTTTCCAGGGCGTCAAATTCATTATAAAATTCCGTTTTGTCCGAAGCCGCATTTCCATCGGAAAAAATAACCCCCTCTTTCAAAATCACCTCCAGGCTTACAGCTATCACCGCTATTTTCTCCTTCCTGTTTATCTCCACATACATCATTGGATTCCTTGGGTTGAAATAAAGGGCCACATAATCGTGAATTGTCCTGCCGAAAATTTCCTTGCCCTTTCGCCTATCCTGAACCTCTTTCATGGAAATGTCCCTGAAGGAAATTCCCCTTTCAATGGCTTCGTTTCTAGAAAATAAGCCTTCCTTCAGAATCCTTTCAAGATTATCCACATGGGTTATGTGATAAAGAAACTCTGTTTTTCTTCTTAGAAATTCAATCCATTTACCTTTGGGATTTTCCCCTCCCATTTTCAGCATATCCTCGGCAGTAGTTCGCCCATGGGAGGCTCTATTATCCTGTGGGTTCCCGCCCGGGTCTTTAAAACCGCCTTTCCGGGATATTCCTCCGTAGCCTCCCCTATTATGGCAGATGCTCTTCCTAAGGGATGGGTTCTCATTTTCTCAAGAACCTCCTCTGCCCTTTCCCTTTCTACGAAAACCAGGACCTTTCCCTCGTTGGGAAGCTGAAGCGGGTCAAAACCCAGAACCTCGCATATCCCCTCAACCTCCTCTGTCAGTGGAATATTTTCCTCCCAGAGCCTTACCCCGAATTCCATCCCCTCCACGGTTTCGTTTAAAACCGCAGCCAGCCCTCCCCTGGTAGGGTCCCTCATGAATTTAATCTCCGGCGAGAGAACCTCCTTTATTAGTCCCCAGAGGGGGGCCACATCGCTTTTTATCTCCGCTTCAAGCCCAAGCTCCCCCCGGGAAAGCAGAATGGCCATACCGTGAAGCCCCACCGGCCCGTTTATTATAACCAAGTCCCCTGGCTTTATCCTCTCCCTTCTGGGAGGGGGGGAAATCTCCAGCCTTCCAAGCCCCGAGGAGTTTATGTAAATCCCGTCCCCCTTCCCCCTCTCCACCACCTTGGTATCCCCGGCCACTATCCTTACTCCGGCCTCCTCTGCAGTAGCAGAAATGCTCTTTACCACCCTCTCCAGAACATCCAAGGATAACCCCTCCTCTAAGATAAAACCCAAGGTAAGGTAAAGGGGCCTGGCTCCCATAACGGCTATGTCGTTTATTGTTCCGCTAACCGCAAGCCTTCCTATGTCTCCCCCTGGAAAGAAAAGGGGGTTTACTACGAAACTGTCCGTGGAAAGGACAAGGCCGTCCTCCACCAATGCCCCGTCGTCCATTTCCGAAAGCACAGGGTCTTTCAGATAATTCTGAAAGACCTCCCTTATGAGCCTTTCGGTTTTTGCCCCCCCGCCCCCGTGGGCAAGGGTTATCTTATCCGAATTTGTACCACGCACTGCAGCTTCCCTCCGATGATACCATGCAGGGACCTATGGGATTTTCCGGGGTGCAAACCGTCCGGAAAAGGGGACATTCCGGAGGATTTATAAGTCCCTTTAGAACATCCCCACACCGGCACGCCGGATTTTCTTTTGGCTCCGGCGGGCTTATGTCAAATGCCTTGAAACCGTCCCTTCCCATGTATTTTTCCCTTAAAAATAACCCGCTTTTCGGAATAAGGTCAAGCCCCCTCCATCGGCTGTCCCCTTCCCTGAAAACCTCCCACATCATCCCCTTGGCCTTAGGATTTCCTTCCTCCCTGACTGCCCTGGGATAATTGTTCACCACCTCGGCCTTCTCTTCTTTAATAAGACCGAGAAGAAGGATGATGGACTGGAGAATGTCCACAGGCTCAAATCCCGAAATAACCCCGGGAATTCCCAGCTCCTTAAGGAAAAGATAGTCCTTCCTTCCCAGGATGACGCTCACATGTCCGGGAAGTAGATATCCGGAAATTCTAAGCTCCGGGTCCGCCGAGAGGGCCCGAAGGGCAGGGGGAACCAGTTTTCCCCCGGGAAGCACATAAAAATTCTTCACCCCTTCGGCCTCCGCCCTTAAAAGGGTTGCGGCAATGGAAGGGGCGGTGGTTTCAAAACCTATGGCCAGAAATACCACAGTTTTTCCACCCTCCTTCGCCATTTCGTAGGCATCCATGGGAGAATAGACAACCCTCACATCCCCTCCCTCTGCCCTCACCTTTTCAAGGCTGGAATAACTCCCCGGGACCCTTATCATGTCCCCGAAGGTGGCCACGGTATATCCTGCCCTGGCCAGTTCCACAGCAAAATCTATGTATTCGTTGGGGGTTACGCAAACAGGACATCCAGGCCCTGAAATGAGCTTTACTCCCTCTGGGAGCATCTGGTGGATACCGAAGCGGTGAATTTGCATGGTGTGGGTCCCGCAAACCTCCATAATTTTGATTTCTTTTTTAAATTTCATCCCCCTGAGCCTTTCCCTGAGTTCGTTTAAAAGCCCTGCAGACCTAAAGTCCTTTAAAAAATCCGTCAACTCAGACCTCCCAGAACAATCTGTCCCAGGGCAATCCCCCCGTCGTGGGAAGGAACCCTCCTGGGAACCAGCGCCTCAAACCCTTCTTCCCTGAGTCTTCCCAGAAGAAGTCCCAGAAGCAGCCTGTTCTGGAAAACCCCTCCGCTCAGGGCCACCTTCTTTATCCCGGTCCTTGAAGAAAGAGCTTTTACCATATCCACAATCCCTAAGGCAAACCCCAAATGGAAGGAAAAGGCCTTCTCCTCAGGCGGGGCCTCCTCTTCCACCATGGCCGAAAAAGCAGGCACAGGGTCCAGAAGCAATTCCCCTTCCTCCTCCCTCACCTCAAAGGGATAGGCTCTGCCTTCCTTGCGCTTACTTGCAGCCTTCTCTAAGGAAATGGGACCCTCCGCCTCGTAGGTATTCTCCCTTATCCCCAGAATGAGAAAGGAGGCTGCGTCAAAAAGCCTCCCTGCACTGGAGGTCCTGGCAATGCCCACCCCTGCCCTTATGGCCTTTAAAACAAGCATAGCCTTAGGCCCGAGCCTCTCTGCCACCTCCACAGCCTTGCGCTCTGAAAAAAGACGGAGAATGCTCAGGGCAGGTCTCCAGGTCTCCTTAGCCGAGGAGTTCCCCCCCTGAAGGAAAAAATACCTTATGTGCCCTGTCCTTTCCAGCCCCCTGTAATTTCCCGTGAAAAATTCCCCTCCCCATATTGCCCCATCCTCCCCGTAACCGGTCCCGTCCATGGAAACCCCGATGACACCCTCGCTTAACCCATACTCTCCCAATACTGCCCCTATGTGGGCCTTGTGGTGCTGCACCTTCACAATTTGACCTTCAAATTCTTCGGCTAAGGAGGAGGAAAAATATAGGGGATGAAGGTCTGCGATTATCCTTTCTGGGACGAAATTCCTCTCCTTCATCTGCTGGATTATAAATTCCCTGTAATCCCGGGAATCCTCCAAGGAGGAAAGGGGAACCCTTGAGAAGAAAAGGAGGGTTTTATTGTCCCCTCCTAAGGCAAAACTCCTCTTCATGTCCGCTCCCAGAGCCAGTGAAGGAAGCAGCTTCCAGGGAACCTCAATTTCCGCTCTGTCCATGACCCTATTTTAACACGGGGAAAATTCAAGTTCTTGATTCAAAATTTTGAATTAAGAAATTAAGAATGACCTCCTTTACGAAATGCCTGGCTTATTATAAGGAGCATCCGGACCAGGAAAATGGCATAAATTTTGCTTCTTCCTTAATGAAAAAACCTTGTTAGGAGGTGAGTATGCGAAAATTTGTGATTCTGGTCGCACTTTTGACCCTTGTGGCCTTACCGGTCATGGGTCAGGTGAGGACCGGAAACATCTACGGGAAGGTATTGGACGCCACCAGCGGACAGCCCCTTCCCGGAGTGGCTATTACCCTCACCGGAGAGAAGATAGCTCCCATTACGGCTATCTCCTCTGCCGAGGGTAACTTCAGGTTCCTCTCCCTTCCCCCTGGAACCTACACCATTAAAGCAGAGCTCCAGGGATTTAAGACCGTGGTGAGGAAGGGAATAAGGGTAGTAGCCGGTGCTGATGTGAACATCGTCCTCAAAATGCAAGAAGGAACCATCAAGGAAGAGGTTACCGTCACCGCTGCAGCTCCTGTGGTGGACACCAGGAAAGCTCAGGTAGGAGTTAACATAACCAAGGAATCCCTGGAAGAACTCCCCACCTCCAGGAACCCCTGGGTCTTCTTAGAACTGGCCCCTGGAGTCCTGGTAGACCGTGAAGACGTAGGAGGAAATGAGGGTGGACAGCAGTCTTCCTACACCGGACACGGTGTTGGACAGGGCCAGTCCACCTGGAACGTTGACGGTGCTAACATCACCGACCCCGCTGCCATCGGTGCTGCTCCTGCTTACCTGAACATGATGGGCTACGAGGAATTCAATGTCACCATCGGCGCTGCTGACATTGAGTATATGACTGGAGGAATCCACCTGAACTTCATAACCCGCCGCGGCGGAAACAAAATGAGTGGACTCTTCTACCTCTTCGGTGAGGACGAAAGGTGGCAGAGGGACAATGTCCCCGATGACCTGAAAGCCAAAGGTTATAAGGGAAACAAAGTCAGGACCATCTACCACTACGGTGCTAACTTCGGTGGCCCAATAATTAAGGACAGGCTCTGGTTCTATGTAAGCTGGGGTGTTCAGGACATCGGGACCTATACAATGGCCGGAACCTCCGATGACACCTGGCTTGAGAGCGGATACGGAAAGATAAACTTCCAGCTGGGCTCCAAGCATAGGGCTGAGTTCTTCGTGGAATACGACAACAAGAAGAAATGGGGAAGGACCGCCTACGGTGCAACCCAGCAGGCTCCGGAGACCACCTGGAATCAGACCGGACCCGGATACATATGGAAGGCTGAAAGTGAGCACTTCTTCGGCAACCTCATGCTCAACTTCAAGGCTATCTTTACCAACGGAGGGTTCCACCTGGCTCCCAAGGCTGGGCTTGAACCTTATACCATCTTTGAGTTCTATCCCAAATTCTATGTGAGGGGTTCCTTCCTTGATTACAAAACCGACAGGAACCAGTGGAACATAGTGCTCAGGGGAGACTACTTCAAGGAATCCTTCCTGGGCGGTGACCACGAATTCAAGTTCGGAATTGAATACTTAGATGCCATAATCACCACTACCACCACCTGGCCACACGGCGGAACCATTCTCTACAAGTTCGGTCCGGACTTCTGGGTTGCAGAGGCCAACTCCGTTGGTTACATTGAAGCCAAATATGACAGATATTCCGCCTATATTCAGGACATAATGAACTACGGAAGGCTCACCATCAACCTGGGTCTCCGTTACGACATTGAAACCAACAAACTTAATCCCGGAACCGTCAAGGGCGCCGAGATTATGAGGGATTACATTCCTGATCTGGACTTCGCCGGCGCAGATGTGAAACCTGACTGGAAGATGTTCTCCCCCAGGCTCAACCTCGTATATGACATAACCGGCGATTCCAAAACCCTGTTCAAACTGGCCCTTGCCAGGTATGGTTCCCAGGGCGGAATCAACAGGGCCTACTTCGTAAACCCCATAAATATTAGGTATATCGCCTACATCTGGATTGATGCCAACGGAGACGGTGTGGTAACTGAGGACGAACTTCTCGGCTATCCCAATCTGAGCTGGGCTATATGGTATGGAGGCTTTGACCCAGCCAATCCCACTGCCACCGAAAGCCCCAACATGTTTGACCCCAATTATCACAGCCCGTACACATACGAGGCCATAGCCTCCATAGAAAGGGAATTAATGCCCAACCTGGCGGTTTCCGTCCAGGCAATTTACAGAAGGGTTGTCAACCAGACCTGGGATATGTACATAAAGAGCAAGAACCCTCTGGTTCTTGAGTCCAAGGACGACTGGGTTGTTGCCGGATATATCCCTGAGATTGATAAGTATTACTACACCCTCTCCTATTACAAACCCGCTGCAAGATACAGAACCAATCACGATAAGTATCACACCGACTATAAAGCCATACAGTTCATCATCAACAAGAGGCTCTCCAACAGGTGGATGCTCAATGCTTCCTTCACCTACGACGACTGGAGGCAGCACTGGGAAGACGAATACTTTGACCCCACCAACAAGGATTTCTTTGACGGTGGAGTGGTGGCTCCTGAGTCCAGGGGCTCCGGAGTTCGGGGAATATATGTGAACTCCCGCTGGATGTTCAAGGCCTCCGGTCTCTATCAGCTTCCCTATGACTTCAACATCTCCTTCACCCTGGTTGCCCGTGAGGGATATGTAATTCCCAGGTACTGGTACGTCGCTGACAGGGGCATGGGCCTTGGAAGCGTGAAGGTTTATTACGGAAAGTTCGGAGACACCAGGCTGCCCACCTTCTGGATTCTCAACCTCAGGCTCGAGAAGAAGTGGGAAATTGCCAACATGGGAAGGCTCTACTTCTCCATCGACGGATTCAACATCACCAACAACAACATGGCTCTGAAGAAGGAGCCCAGGATGAACGCTTCCAACTACATGGAGGTCCAAAAGATTCTCAACCCCACCGTCTTCGAGTTCGGTATAAGGTTCGAGTTCTAAGCCCCCGCATATAAATTCCGCCCGCCCCGGCTGGGGCGGGCATTTTTTTATCCCCCCACTTTTAGGGACAGACCCTTTTTGCTATAATTCCCCCATGAGATTAGCCCGCCTTTACCAGAAAGGCCACTGTCCCGCCTACTACCATCTTATGGCTCATCTTCATCCTGCTCTTGCCTATCTGCGCCCTCACCACAAGGAGTATCTACTTTCCCTTCTACAACGCTTAGCTTCTGTTTTTGCCATAAAGATTATCTCCTTCGCCATCATGGACAACCACATTCACCTTCTGGTTTACGTTCCCTGCCCTGCTTCTTTGAGTGAGGCTGAGGCCCAAAGCCGTGCTCTTCGGCTTTACCCTGCCGGGGTTGTTTTTTCCCGCCCTGGCTCTTACTGGAGGCAAGCCCTTCTGGACATTTCCCGTTTTATGAAGGAGCTCAACCAGCGTTTTGCCCAGTGGTATAACCGCCAGGAAAAGACCAGGGGTAAGGTTTATTTTGACCGGTTTCGCAGTGTTGTGGTTGAGGAGGGAGTTCATGCTGCTGTAGTGAGCGCCTATGTGGAACTGAATCCTCTTAAGGCAGGCCTTGAGAAGAAGCTGGGAGACTATCCCTGGAGCAGCCTGAGGCACCGGGCCGGGGGTTGGCTTTTGGGTATTGAGGAAGCTCTGGGTCTGGAGAGTGGGTATTACCGAGATTTTCTTCGCAGTTTTGAGGAGAAGGTTCGCCAGCACGAGTTGTCGCAGCAGTTGTGGTTTTACAGAGGGAGGGGATATTTCTATGGCAGTGAGGCGTTCGTAAGGAAAAGGCTTGAGGCTCTTCCCTTCAGACGAAGGATAAAGACAAGGGAAGATGAGGCCATAGGGTAAGAGGGTTTTAGGCAGAGGGTCTTTGCATGCAGGAACGACTCCGAGGCAGAGAGGTAATTCTGTTTGCTTCTCTGATCACGGTAAAAAGGCAAGGGGAATTACAGGTGAATTCTGCCATCTTTGTCTATGAGGGTAAGTCCCAGGCTTTTGTCTGTCAATTCCTTTGCCCTTAAGCAAAGAAGATAGGCATCCATTAGGTGAGGGGAAGCGGGAGAGGGGAGAAAGCCGAAAGTAGAAAGGCTTTATTCCCAGTAAAAAAGAACAAGCAGAATATTACTGCTGAGTAGCAGATAATGGAGCAGGAAAAAATAGGGTCTGTCCCTAAAAATGCTGAATCTTTTCCTGGGCTATTTAGTCACGTGAGGTTTAGCCCAATAAAAAGGGTCTGTCCCTAAGAATGGAAGAGAGGAGATTGGAGGAGGGAGGGTTTTGGGGTAGAATTTTCCTGATGTTGTATGTGGTTATTGGCCTGCTGGTGGTGATTATTCTGCTTCTCCTGGTGATGATTTTCCTCTGGACCTCCAGGCAGAGCAAGTTAAAGGAGGAGTTTCTCCGGGAAATCCTTCCCCTGCGGGAGGGCCTAAGGTCCTCGGACCTGCGCTTGGGAGAGGGCCTCAGCGTTTTGCGGGAAAACACCACCCAGGCCCTTCTTACCTTAGAAAACCTTTCCCTTCTGACCCGCAGGGCAGTGGAGCTCACCGAAAGCATGAAGGATATTTTCCTCTCCTCCAGGGAAAGGGGACAGATGGGGGAATTCCTCTTGGAGGCCATTTTGGCCCAGACCCTTGACCATAAACTCTGGGAAAAGCAGAAAAACTTAGGGAGCTCCCAGGAAAGGGTGGACTTCGTGGTGAAGGTGGGGAAGAAGTTTTTGCCCATAGATTCCAAATTTCCCAGGGAAGCCTGGAAAAGGTTTCAGGAAACCGGCAGCAAGGAGGATTGGAAGGAGATTAAGAGAAGGTTAAAGGAGGAAATTGACAAAATCTCCTCCAAATACATAAAACAGGACTTAACCACTGATTTTGCCGTCCTTTTCCTTCCCTCGGAAAGCATGTTCTCCACTGTTGCCTCCCCTAAGGACCCCTTCGGTGAAAAGAACGACCTCTGGGACTATGCCCATTACAGGAGGGTTATCCTGGCAGGCCCATACTCCATTCTGGCCATCCTTTCCATAGCCCTTTCCTTTTCCGAAGCCTATGCCATGCTGGAAAATGTGGACAGGCTTAAGGGCTACATAAAATCCGCCCTTTCCCACCTTGACAGGATTGACGAGGGGGTAAATCTCCTTTCTAAACACTTAAACAATGCGGTTAAGGTCATCCCCTCCATTGAGAGGGAGGTAAACGGGGTCAGGGGAAGCCTTGAAAAAACCCTAAAGGAGGAAAAATGAAGGTCCTTTTAACCGGAGGCGCAGGTTTTATAGGCTCCCATGTGGCAGAGGCTTATCTGGAAGAGGGACACGAGGTTATCGTGGTGGACAACCTCTCCACAGGCAGGGCGGAAAACCTGCCTTCAGGGGTCCGTTTTTACCTCCTGGACATTAATTCCCAGGAAGTAAGGAAGCTGGTGAGTCTTGAGAAGCCGGACATTATAAATCATCAGGCTGCCCAGATTTCCGTTCCCCTGTCGGTGCAGGACCCTGTGTTTGACGCTAAGGTTAATGTTCTCGGAACCATAAACCTTCTTGAAGCCGCTGCAGAGGCCGGGGTGAAAAGGTTCGTTTTCGCCTCCACCGGTGGTGCCATTTACGGGGATACCTCAGGAAGGGTGGCCAGTGAAGAGCTTCCCCCCAATCCAGAAAGCCCCTATGCCCAGTCCAAGTTAGGGGCAGAGGGTTACATAAAACTCCTCAGTAAGGGCAGGTTTTCCTTTGCAATTTTAAGATATTCCAATGTTTACGGTCCCAGGCAAATTCCCCACGGAGAGGCAGGGGTTGTGGCGATTTTCTCCATTGCCCTCCTTGAGGGAAAGCCCGTGAGAATATATACCTATCCTGAGATGGAAAGGGGAATGGTAAGGGATTATGTTTATGTGAAGGATGTGGCCAGGGCCAATGTTCTCGCTTCCCAGGGCGAGGATAATGTCCTGGTTAACATATCCACAGGGAGACCCACCACCACCCTTGAACTTCTGGAGAAATTAATGGAGGTCTCGGGCCTCAGGGTCGATTACGAAATGGCCCCTCCCAGGCCCGGGGACATAAGGTATTCGGTGCTTTCCCCGGAAAAGGCAAGGGAGGTTCTGGGATGGCGTCCCCTTACCTCCTTGGAGAAGGGCCTGCGGTGCACCTTTGAATTTTTCAGGGCGGAGTCCGGGCGTTGAATCCGAAAATAAAAGGGGTTTTTGCCGCTCTGGCCTCAGCCACCGGATATTCCTTAGTTTACATTTTCGCCAAACTGGCCCAGCGGGAGGTTGAGACCAGGGTTTTCCTCTTCTGGTGGTTCTTTTTCGCCTCCCTCTGGAGTCTGGTCCTGCTCTTTTCCATGAAAAAGGGATTCAGCCAGTTAGTGAATAAAATTAAAGCCCATCCCTGGTTTTTCGCCTATTTCGGGTTTTCCGAGGCCTTTGCCACCTTCCTGTTCTTTTATCTTGTGAAGAAAATGAACCCCTCCTTCATATCCTTTATCGTCAATCTTCAGCCCCTTTTCGTGATTTTCTGGGGATACCTTATTCTTTCCGAAAAACTGAATTTTTACGAGGGAATTGGGGGAGCCCTGGCAATAGGGGGAACGGTTATTTTGACCTATGCAGAACCGGATGTAACCGGGGTTTTCCTTTTGCTTCTTTTTCTCATGGTGGGAATTTATTCCTTTAATACGGTGCTGGTTCGCATGAAGGTGAAGGATATCTCCCCTGTCCACATTGCGGTGTTCAGGGTTTATGTCCTTTTCCTTCTTTACGCCCTTTTCCTCTTCTCCACCGGTCAGATAAAAATTCCCTCCCCCTTTGCCCTGGCCAACATAGTTGCTGGCTCCCTCTTCGGTCCGGTGCTGGCCACCATTTTTTTATTCGTAGCCTTGAAATACCTTAAGGCCGCCAATGTTTCAATAATTAAAAGTGTTCAGCCCTTCATGGTTTTTCTTCTCAGTTACTGGTTTCTCCATCAGGGACTCAGAACATCCCAGATTATGGGCGGTATATTGATAATCATCGGAATAAACATACTTATCGTAGGGAACAGGGCTGGCATTCGCCGGGTCCTTTCTGAAAAATGAGCAAGGAGGCGACTATGGGAAGAAAAATCAGGAGTTTTGTTTTTCTTTTTTCCCTGGGTTTTTCTCTCCTTTTAGCCGGAAGACCACGGTATCTGGAGATTCCTCCGGGGGATTGGAGGGCTCTGGACGAAACACTACCGGAGATGTCTCCAGTGGTTAATCTCGCCTTAAAGAGAACACCCTCCTGGCTCAGGGATTCCCTTTACTGGAAAATGAGGGAACTTTACCTTAAGGAATTAAGGTTAAACGGACAAACCTCTGCGGCTCTCTTTGACATCAACCAGGACGGACTTAGCGACCTGGTTGTGGGAACAGCCGATGGCCTCCTGCGCTTTTATCCCAACATCGGTTCTAAGCATCATCCGGTTTTTTCAGGTGAGAAGGTTTACACTCCCCGGGAAATAGACGCGGTGGACAATGCCGTTCCCTTTCCCTGCGACGTGGACGGCGACGGGGATATGGACCTGGTTATGGGAAACAATCGGGGCCAGGTTATCCTTTACGAGAACCAGGGGCTAAGAGGCTCCCGGGTTGCCTTCAGGGAAAGGCAGGATTTCTTCGTGGTTAAAGAAAAGGGGAAATTTAAAATTCTGGATGTGGGCACCTATTCAGTCCCTGTTCTTTACGATTTTGATGGGGACGGTAAAAGGGAATTGCTGGTGGGAGCAGGGGACGGAAGGCTTCACTATTTCCACATGGCAGAGGAAAAGGGAAGGATATTCTGGAAGGAACTTCCCCTTTTCAAGGATTTTGATTTCGGCAAAAGAACAGCCCCTGCCCTCTGTTCCTGCAGGATTAAAGGGAAAGATGAGAAGGTTCTCCTTGTTTTTAATTCCAGAGGGGAGTATTCGGTCCTTGAAAACCTCTCCGGAGCCTGGAAATTAATTTTAAAAGGAGTGAAACCCTCCTGGATATGGCCCCCGGAAAAGGGACTCCTGATTCCCCATGCAGCGGATATCAACGGGGACGGAAGGGATGAGCTTCTTATGGGGACTTCATCGGGCAGAGTCCATTTGATACTGAATGCTGGAGAAAAAATACTGAGAAGAGAGACAGAGGGTGGGCCTCTTTCTGCAGGTAGCCAGTGGCTGGGGGGTTATGACCTGATCCACGGAGGGACAACCCCAATAACCAGAATTAAGGTTTTTGACCCATACTACGCCACAGTTTATGCCCGTCTCATTTTAAGGGTTGAGAAGAAAATACTTGATGAAGTGGCCTTCTCGGTATCCAACACGGCTACGAAGGTCCTCAGGGCCATTGTAGATGCTCCCCCTGACAAGGAAGGAATAAATTATTCCCCGGAGGTTTTCAGGGAAAATGCCCTGGGGATTTACAGGATGGCTAAACTTCTTCCCTATGCTGAATTGGTGGAAAAGGGCCATAAAACCACCCTTAGACTCAGATTCCGGGACGGGAAATGGCGTCAACTTCCCTTTGAACTTTATTACTGGTATGTGGTCCATCCCAGACTCCGCTTTGAGGCCCCATCCTTTTACTTAGGTAAATTCTGGCGGAAGACCATCCCCAATGACAGGAAATACGGGGAATCGGCCCTTGAGGTGGCCAAAAAATACGATAATGTTTACGATGCCGTTAAGGGCCTCCATAGGTGGTCCAGAAAATTCGTGGAGTGGGGGGAGGAAAGCCACGACAAAATGCCCGAGGAGCCTTACTATGCCAATTATGGCTCCTGCGGGGAGTGGAGCATATACGGGGTGGCCTTAGGGAGAAGCCTTCTAATACCCACCCGCCTTGCCAACGACTGGGGGGAGGACCATGTCTGGAACGAGTTCTATTCCGAAGGAAAATGGCACCGCTGGGACCTCAACTTCAAAACCTCCAAAGCCCTTGATTATCCCGAAGTTTACGAGAAGGAATGGAAGAAATTCGTGTCCACCATCTGGAGTATAAGAGGAGACGATATGATTTATCCCATAAGTTCCCGCTATACCGCCACATCTAAGGTGGATTTGAGGGTTCTTGCCGGCAAAGAGCCGGTGGCAGGGGCCATGGTAATAGTGCTTTCCCGGTGGGCCGTTGAAAAGAAATACGACAAGGTTCCCCTTCTTTCCATCTGGGGAGTAACCGATGAGGATGGCAGGGTTTCCTTTAACCTCGGGGAAGACCGTTACGAATTCGTAATTTCTGCTCCGGGACTTGGCGTCAAAAAATTAGAACTTTCCGACCCTAAGGGGAGAAACGGTCACATACTCGAAGGGAAAAACTACCAACTGGAAATTAAGTTCCCATCCCTGGAAAGCACTAAGGTAAAGCTTCCTCAAAGGAATGAAGGCGCAAAGCCAGAGCGAACCCTTAAACTTTTCTTCCTCTCCTTTGAAAGGGCAAGGGTGCCCCTCAATTATCCGGCTCCCTATCACTACATAACCGGGGACGAATACAAAATACCCTCCCGGGGAAAACTCGTTTACATAGTCCTTTCCCCCTCTGAATTTGCCAGATTCTCCCGGGGTGAGCCCTTCGTGGCCCTGGACTACGGTCCTGTTTCGGAGAACCTTAAGGTTCCCAGGAAGGGAATACTGGTGTTCTATAACCTGAGCAGGGCCACCTGGTACAGGCTCAGGATTGGGCCTTGACCTGCCTCAGGGCGGGATTTATCATATTTCCGTGCTAAGAAGAGTTTTTGCCTTCGCCTTTGTTCTTACCCTGCTTTTCCCTGCCACCCTGAGGAAGGTCTCCCTTGAGGCCGGTCCCTCTTACACCAGGGTAATCTTTACCCTCTCCTCCAGAGCCAAGGTCAAAACCGGCAAAATAAGATACAGGGATAAGGTTTTGCTTTACATTGACTTTTACGGAACCTTTCCAGGAAGGATAAGGAGCCGTTATTATTACAGTTCCTCTCCCGTGAAAATGATAAGAATCTCCAGAAAGGACCGCCGCAGACTCCGGGCTGTAATTTACCTCTCCCGGTTGGGAAAGTATCGGGTGTTTTTCCTCCCATCTCCCCCCAGGTGGGTGGTGGACATATTCCCGGAGCAGGGAGAGCTAACCCTTTCCCGGCAACTGGGGCTGAGGATAAAGAAAATAGTCATTGACCCTGGCCACGGAGGAAAGGACTCCGGATGCGTTAACAGGAAATTAAGCCTTGAGGAGAAACACATAGTTCTTGACATTTCCCTTACCCTTAAATCCCTTCTTGAGGCTGACGGCTACGAGGTAATTTTGACCAGGGAGGAGGACAGGTTCATACCCTTAGCCAGGAGAACCGCCATGGCCAACAATAGCGGGGCCGACCTTTTCATCTCCCTCCACATAAACTGGGCAGAGAACCCTTCCGCCCGGGGAATTGAAACTTTTTACCTTAACCTTGCTGCTGACCCTGAAGCGGAAAGGGTGGCTGCCAAGGAAAATGAATACTCGGGAAAGAGCCTCTCGCAGATGAAGGAACTCCTCAAGAAAATTATCATGAACGAGAAAATCCGGGAATCCAAGCTCATGGCCAGAAGAATCCAGAGGGCCCTGGTTGGAAATCTCAGGAAATTTTATCCGGATGTGAAGGACCTTGGGGTAAGGGGTGCTCCGTTTTTCGTCCTTATGGGAGCAGAAATGCCATCGGTGCTGGTGGAGGTCTCCTTTCTGTCCAACCCCCAGGAGGCCGAAAGATTAAAGGACCCGCTTTACCGGGCCAGGGTGGCTTACGGAATTTACAGGGGAATAGAGGAATTTATAAAGGAGGTTGAGGGAAAATGAAAAGGAGGGAGTTTTTAAAGGCTCTGGCGGCTTCCCTTGTATTTCCCTTAGTTTCCGGGGAAAACTACCAGGGGGTGGAGGCTTACGGGGATGACCCCTACGAGATAACCAGAAGGGCCCTTAAAGCTTACGGGATAAAAAAACTGGCCTGCAGGGGGGATGTGGTTCTGGTTAAGCCCAATATCGGATGGGATAGAAGGCCGGAGCAGGCAGCGGATACCAATCCTGAGGTGGTAAGGGCTGTGGTGGAGGCAGCCTATGAGGCAGGGGCAAAAAAGGTTCTCGTTCTGGACAACCCCTGCAATCCCGCCAAAAGGACCTATTACCGCTCAGGTATTGCCAGGGCTGCTAAAAGAGCAGGGGCAGAGGTCCTTTTCCTCAGGGAAGGGGATCTGGTAAAGAAGAAAATAGGGGGAGAATTCTTAAAGGAATGGGAGGTTTACAGACAGGCCCTGGAAGTGGACAGGATAATAGATGTTCCCATAGTAAAACACCATTCCTTAGCCGGGGCAACCATTTCCATGAAGAACCTTATGGGGTTGATAGGGGGAAGGAGGGGATACCTCCACAGACAGATTCACACGGCCATAGTGGACCTTACCCAGTTTTTCAGGCCCACCCTTTATGTGGTGGATGCCTATAGGGTATTAAAAGCCCACGGCCCGGTGGGGGGAAATCTGGCGGATGTTGCCCTTAAGAAAAGGGTCCTGGTAACCTCCGACCCTGTGGGGGCCGATTACTGGGGGGCTAAACTCCTTGGTCTTGCTGAACCTCCCTGGGTGAAAATAGGTCAGGAAAGGGGATTGGGAAGGAAGGACATTAAAATACTTCGGATATGAAGTATAGGCTTCTCCGCTGGTTAAGAAGAGCCTCGCAGATATTCTTCCTGGGCCTCTTCGTCTATCTTTTTTTGAAAACCGGTTTTTTTGGCACCGACCGGGTCTCCCCCTGGCTTTCCCTTTTCTTCAGGACTGACCTTTACGCCATCTCCCTTTCTGCCTTAGCCTCAAGGACCCTCCAGGTCCTTTCCCTTTTCTTCCTGGCAATGCTGGCCCTTACCCTTATTTTCGGAAGGTTTTTCTGCGGGTGGGTCTGTCCCTTGGGAACCCTGAATGCCCTTTTTTCCTATGTTTTCAGGGTTAAAAAGAGAAGATACAAAAAACCTCCCCTGAAATATAAATACCTTCTCCTTCTGGTTATTTTCGTGGGGGGGCTTTACGGGCTGGGTTTCGGGGGAATTTTAGACCCCCTTTCTATACTGTTTAAAGCCATGGCGCTGGCGGTCCATCCCTCGGGAAATTACATTCTGGAGAAAATGAGCAAATTCCTCCCCTTTCTTGGTAACTACACCTTAGTGGAACCCCACGGTTTTTACGGGGCTTTAACCTGGGGTTCCCTCCTTCTGGCCATCCTTCTCCTTAATCTTGTGGAGGAGAGGTTCTGGTGCAAATACATCTGTCCCTACGGCGCTCTGCTTTCCCTTTTTTCTAAGGGCAATACCTTAAAGCTGAAAATAGACTGGGACCGTTGCACCCGATGCGGAATATGCGATGCTGTATGTCCTGCATCCGCCACTCCCTTTACCGGATGGAAACCCGGCGAGTGTTACCAGTGTTTTCGCTGCCACAGCGTATGCCCGGAGGATGCCATATACACCAGTCCCTCCCTTTCCCTCCAACAAAAACCTGCCCCGGTAAATCTAAAAAGAAGGGAGGTTCTTCTTGCGGCCGCCGCATCCCTCCTTACCCTTCCCTTAGTCAGGGCAGAGAGGAAGGTTCTCAGGCCTCCTGGCGCGGTGAAGGATTTTACCTCCCGCTGTATAAGATGCGGAGAATGCATGAAGGGATGTCCCACCTCCGTTCTCCAGCCCATGGGGATTTTATGGGGATTTGAAAATTACGGGACCCCGAGGCTGGCCACGGAGCTGAGTTATTGCGAATACGATTGCCTTCTCTGCCAGTATTTGTGCCCCACCGGGGCCATAGGTAAATTCACCCCGAAGACCAAGAAAATGGGCGTTGCCAGGGTGGACCGTTCCATCTGCCTTCCCTTTGCCTACGGCAAGGAGTGTATAGTTTGCGAGGAACACTGCCCGGTTCCCTCTAAGGCCATAAAACTGATTGATGTGGATACCATAACCCCGGACGGAAAGAGGTTTAAGATAAAAGCCCCTGTGGTAAAGGACGACCTCTGTATTGGATGTGGTATTTGCGAGAACAAATGTCCCCAATCCCCCAAGGCCATCAGAGTTTATCCCTGGGAGGAATGAGAGATTCCCTTCAAAAGAATGAGTATAAAGACAAGGACTATTAGGGGAAAGGTTAGGTAAAAGGTGCACATGGAAAGGGATGGGTTGAGATTGGAACGGAGGCTCCTTAAAAAGAGCCAGAAGGCCCCGGCCTTTCCCGAGGAAACCCATTCCTCAGGAGCCGCTTCCATGACGAAGACAAACCCGAAATACTGGAGAAAGGCAGCTGTAAGCAACAGATAGGAAAATAATTTGTTGGCCCTTCGGTCCTTTTCAATGTCCTTGGATAACTTGACCACTAAGGCAAGGCCGAGAAATACAGTGCCCAAGGGGACGAAGGGGAGGGCCAGTTTAATGTCGCCGAATATGTCCGGATTTATGAGCATGGCCCCTATACCGAAGGCGGCGAATAGGGATAGGTCCCTGACCAGCACGAAGATTATCCCGAAATTTTCACCGCTTAGCCTTATCCTGAAGCTGTTAAGTATTCTCTGGTAATATCTTCCGGCAAAGTGTAGGAGAAGGCCTATGAGCAGGAGCAGGAGGGAGAGCTGGAAAAAGCTCATGAGACTCCAGACTTCCAGGGCCTTTTCTACCCCTTCTTCGGCTGCGGGCAGGGCCCATACCATAGTTAAAAATGCACCTCTACGCAACCCCTGCATGCAAGAATTTTATCACGAAGTTTGTATCTTCTCTTCAGATTAGAACGCTGTTATAAAACCCGCCACAAAGCGATTGGCAGGTAGGGCAGTATCTCCTAAGGCTCTTGTATATTCCAGGATTAACTTGAGGTTTCTTCGGATAAGATAGTTAAGGTTGAATGTAAGGGTATTGTATTCGGCAGGTTCGTATTCGGAATTCACCCTGTTGTAAAGCAGGGTTATAAACCACCTTCCGTTTTCCCCCTGGGGAGAGAAAATCACCTCCCCCATGTAAGCATCGGTAGTCACTGATACGGGTTCTGGAGTGAATAGAGGGTTAGAGTCCCTTCGTCGCAGGTATTCGAAGAAAAATTGAAATTTGCCCAATCTCAGGGTAATGTCAGGACCAATGTAGGTTACCTCGTTGACATATTCTGTGCCTTCCTTGCCCCAGTATCCGAGAATTCCCAGGGTTATGTTCCTGTAGGATTGGGCCAGTCTTCCGGCAAAGGTTTTGTATTTATCAGTATCAAATACTCCGTGCTGAAATCCGTTTCCATTAAGCACCTCAAAACTTAAATCGGTTCCGAACTTTGTGCTATAAAGGAGCATTGCGCCCCTTTCGTAGGAAAGTCGGATTCTGGATAGTCCCACGGTGAACTTGTAAATCCTGTAATTTTCAAAGGTGAGTCTCAGTTCGGAAGGCTTTATGGGGTCTGAAACCCTGAACTGTCCGAGAACTATGCTGAGGGGGGCGCCCATAATATTGTTGAAGGATAGGTAGGCATCCTCCAATCCCTCAATTTTTCCTTCCTCGGTGAGAAGGAAGTACATATAGTAGGAAATGTTCTTGGATATGTTTCCACCGGATAAGAACTTAAGCACATAGGGAGCCTTTATGTCGGGGTTGGATTCGGCTCCGCTTTCTCCTGTGATGAAAAGGTCCATCCTTATAGCTATGGGAAGCTCTCTTTGTAAGTGCAGGATGGTGTCTCCGGTCTTTTTCTCCGCCCTTTTGGGTTCGTTTTCTATGGTAAATCCATTGGCTGCGAATTCTTCTCCGAAATCTTTAAGGTGAGGAAAGGGAGCGTGGCATACCGAACACGAGAACCCGTATTTACGGGCAAAGGCCGGTATTGCCGCGAGGTAATAACTGGCAAAAAGACTTAAAATAATGGAAAGGATTATCTTTTTCATTTTCGACCCCCTTATTCGATGATTTCAAAGGTTGCCGTGGCCGAATTTATTTCCCTGGTTTTATATTCGTCCTCCGGGACCTTTAAAAATTTGGCCACAGAGCTCACCAGCAACCGGTAAAGAACCCTGACCTCAATCCTTACTTTTCCCGGGGCTATGTCGTCAGGAATTTTCCAGGTATAGGTTTCCACCTTCGTTTCCCTGGGGCCTATCCTGTAGTCCACCCCAAGAGTTTTGGTATTCCATTGGGCTATGGTCATTCTACCCTTGGGGTCCAGGAAGGCTATTCGGTAAATCCTGTGCCCTTCTTCAAGGTCATCCCTGGGGAGGCCTTTGAAGTCCTTTATCCCCAGCATTTCCCCTAAGTCCTGATAAGCCAGTTCGTTGGAGGTTATGGTGTATTCCTCCCCTTTGAAGCCCTTCCTGTCCACGGGAAGTATGTATCTTTTTCCTGAGGAATCAATAGCGTGAACCTCAACCCAAAGCTGCCTGTCCTCCACTGACCCCGTAGGAAGTTTATGGCCTGCCTTGGCGTTGTAAAGGAGAACGGTGATTTTTGCCTCATCTCCGGGCTCGTATTCTGGTCTATCCGAGTAAACCTTTAACTCAATGGCCCCTCTTATTTTCGCCATAACATGGCCGCCTGGAAAACTGTGGTGCCTCATGTCCGCAACTTCCTTGCTCATGACTGCAGGGATGCCCCGACCTTTCCACATATGACAATCCTGACACCTTACCCCTTCCTTGGAATAAGGGCCCTCTTTCCACTCAAAATAGGTGGTTTTCACCCAGGTTCCAAATGGATTTTTCTCGTTGTGGCAGGTAGCACAGAATTCCGGTTTCTGGATGAAGTCGCTTTTCACGGTGTCGTGGTAAGGGGATTTTACCCCTTCCCTGGGTCCATACTTGATCCTTCCCGGGTTGAGAATGTAGTTGAAATTAAAGGGTTCCTTTCCCTGGAAACCGGAAATGGTATGGCATACCTCGCAGGATACGGATTCGTTGGCTCTGGTCCCAGAGGAAGGGGGCTTCGGGTTCCTGTCCCCCACGAAGTAAGCTATAGGAGTGTGGCATCCGTTGCACCCCTCTACTGCCTCTTTGAAGAATTCATCCCTTTCCGAGTGAGGAACAGCCAGCTTGAAGTATTCTATTTCATCCCAGTGATGGGTATATGCCTGGGCCATCATGGTTTGTTTCCATTCGGTGTAGATTTCCTTGTGGCATTGTCCGCAACTCTGCGGGGTTTCAAAATCACTATACTTGGCTTTTTTCTGGCTTTTTCCGGCTTTGAAACCCAGAAAGAGGAAAGCCAGAAGTAAAGTCGAGAAAACAAAGACCTTCTTCATTTTTCCTCCTAAAACTATATTAGGACTTTGATGAAGATTTTCAAATTCTCAAAAAAGGGACAGACCCTTTTTCAGGGGTATTTCCCGAAGTGTTATAATCAATTTGAAGATTGTGAAATCGTTATGGGTGTAAGGGAACTCTTCAATGTTTTTTCGGACCCGGTAAGGCTCAAGATAGTTGAGCTTTTAAAGGAAAGGGACTGGACCCCTTCTCAGCTGGCAGAGGAACTGGGCCTTTCCCGTCCCACCATTACCCATCACTTAAACCTCATGAGGAACGCCGGGGTGGTGAACTGCACAAAACAGGGGAAGGAGGTCATCTGTTCCTTGGAGGAAACCGTTTTTCAGGAAATTCTTGAGTTTGCTGCAAGATTTTTAAGGAAAAAGGGAGGGGAAAATGAGGATTAATCTTGCCCTGGCCGGAGCAGGCCTCCTCGCCAACCTTTACGCTTTCTTCAGCCTGCCCCGAAGGGTTCCCCTGCATTTTGAGCTTTCGGGAAACCCTGACCGCTGGGGGAGCAAAGGTGAGTTGTTTTTTACAGGAATGGGCATACTGGTGGTTTTGCTCCTGGTCTATTTCCTGGTTCCCCGAATAGACCCAAAGAGGAAATCCCTGTGGACCTCCAGGGGATACCACCTCCTTTTTTCCGCCATGTTTTTGATACCCATCTTCTTCCCTTTTCTTCCCTATTTTTACCTGCACAGGTTTCCGGTAACCAGTGCCGTTGTGGTTTTTCTTTCCCTGCTCCTTGTGATAATGGGGAATTACCTTCCGAGCATAAAGCCCAATTACTTCGTAGGGATAAGGACTCCCTGGACCTTAGAGGATGAGAGGGTGTGGCGGAGGACCCACCGGGTGGGAGGCTGGGGTTTTGTCCTGCTGGGGATAATCACCCTGCCCTTAGCCATCCTTTTCCCCAAGATGGCCCTTGCTGTTTTCCTGGTGGGCCTATCCGCCCTGATAGTGTTTTTGATAATCTATTCCTATCTCCTCTGGAAAAGGGAAATCAAGCCTTAGGCTTTATTCTGTTCATGTAGGTGTAAATTATGGGAACCACGAAAAGGGTAAGGAAGGTAGCCACGGTGAGCCCACCCACAATGGCCAGTCCCATGGGAGCCCTCATTTCCGAACCCGTGCTTTTTGAAATCGCCATGGGAAGGGTTCCGAAAACCGTAGTGAGGGCGGTTATGAGAACCGGCCTGAGCCTGGTAACTGCTCCTTCAACCACCGCTTCGTAACGGTCCTTTCCTGCCCTTATCAGCTGGTTAATGTAATCCACCATGACTATTCCGTTGTTTACCGCTATTCCCGCCAGCATGACAATTCCCATCATGGCAGGAAGGGAGAGGGGCTTTCCGGCAATGAGAAGTGCCCAGAGAACTCCCATAAGGGCTAAGGGAACTGTAAACATTATCACGAAGGGATGGGAAAGGTGCTCAAATTCCGCCGCCATAATCATGTAGGTGAGAAGGGCAGCCAGCAGGAAAACCTGAATCATGGTTTTTATGGCATCTATCATGTCCTTATACTGGCCAGCAACTTCCACCGAGTAGCCCATGGGCAGGTTTTCCTCAATGGGCCGAAGTTTCCTTTTGGCTTCTGCTACGGTCTGACCAAGACTCCTTCCCACTATATTGGCCCTTACGGTTATAACCCTTTGTTTTGAGGAGCGATATATCCTCACCGGCCCTGTCCCCTTCCTTACTTCCACCAAGTCCCCTAAGTAAACCCTGGTTCCCAAGGGGGTGATTATGGGAAATTTCAGAAGTTCATCCAGTTTTTCCCTTTCCCTGCGGGGAATTTGCACCCTCACATCGTAGTTATCTCCCTTGTAACTTATGCGGGTTGCCAGTTCTCCGGTGGTGGCGGAGTTTATAAGTGTTCCTATGTAAGCTGTGCTCAGGCCCAGTCTGGAAATTACATCCCTCCTTGGTATGAGCACAGTCTCAGGTTTTCCAGCCTGATAGGTCATATTAACATCGCGAATTCCCCTGACCGACTTCAGAACCTTGGCCACTCTCCTGGCCACGGTATAGATGGAATTCAGGTCCTTTCCGTAGACCTCTATTTCCACGGGATAAAGGCTTCCTCCGGTCATCATCCTTCCTAAGTCAAGAACCTGATTTTCCACGCCCCTGTATTTAGGTATTCTCCCCCGGAAATCCTCCAGAATTTCGTCAATAGACCTTTTCCTTTCCTCCTTGTATTTGAGTTTGGCCCATAACATGGCTTCGTGGGGGCCGGAAGGGGAGAATTCAAAGGAGGCGCTTCCTATTCCTCCCTCCTGGGTTACCCCTACGCTGGTAAGGACCGAGATGGTTTCCGGGAAGGAAGCCAGAATTTTCGCATCCCTCCTTGCTATTTTATCGGTTACTTCCAAGGGTGTTCCCACCGGAGTTTTTATTTTCATCATGACTATAGCCCTATCCACCTTGGGCATGAACTCCGTTCCCACTACCTTTATCACCCCGAAGGAGAGGACGAAGAGGAGAAAAACAACTCCCAGGACCCCAGCCCTGTGGTGGAGGGTCCAACGCAGGGCCCCTTCGTAGACCCTTCTCATCTTTCCCTTTACGAAGGAATCGGAAAAGGCCCGGAGTTTTTTGTAAAGCCCTCCTGGTTTTTCCTCCCGATAAAGCACCGATGTGAGCATGGGGGTTATGGTCAGGGCCACGAAAAGGGAGGAGAGGAGGGAGAAGGATATGGAAAGGGCCAAGGCCCGGGAAAGTTTTCCAGTTATTCCGGAGGCAAATACC
Organism: Candidatus Aminicenantota bacterium; assembly: GCA_026991555.1. GTDB lineage: Bacteria > Acidobacteriota > Aminicenantia > S016-38 > S016-38 > JALSNJ01. The sequence continues at coordinate 19,210 of JALXBI010000098.1, read as the reverse complement.
ATGGGGAAAAACACTGCTATGGTTGTAAGGGTGGAGGCGGTTATTGCCATGGCCACCTCTTCGGTTCCCACCACAGAAGCCCTGTCTGGCGAAAGTCCCTTCTCCTCAAAATGCCTGTAGGTGTTTTCTATTACCACCACTGCATTGTCCACCAGCATTCCCACCCCTAAGGCCAGACCTCCTAAGGTGAGGAGGTTCAATGTGTATCCGGCTAAATAAAAGGCGATAAAGGTGGAAATTATGGAAAGGGGAATGGAAAGGGATATAACTAAGGTAGGCCTCCAGTTTCCTAAGAAAAGGAAAAGAACGATTATGGCAAGAAGACCCCCTGCGAGTATGTTCCCCACGGTCCTTTTTGCCATAAGGGTTATGGGTTTTTCCTGGTCAAAAACCAGGTGGAAATCAACATCCCGAGGAAGGTTCTTCCTGAGCTGCTTAAGGGTTTTCTTTACCCTCCTTGCCACCACAACGGTGTTGGCACTGGAGGTCTTGGTTACCAGCATGACCACGGCAGGTTCGCCGTTTATGTCGGTAGTTGCTCTATACTGAAAATCCCCGAACCTGACCTGAGCCACATCTCCCAAATGAACCACCTTGCCGTCCTTGCTGACGCCCACCACAATTTTTTTGATGTCCTCTAAGCTATCAAACTGTCCCCTTACCCTTATGTCCTCCTCCCTGTGGGAGGTAAGGATGTATCCTGCGGGCTGATTTACATTCTCCATCCTCAGGGCCTGAATTATCCTATCCACCCCTATCTTGTAGGAGGCCAGTTTCTCCAGGCTTGGTGTTATGAGAATTTCCCTTTTCCTTGGGGAAAGAACCTGAACCGCTGCCACCCCGTCAAGCCTGGAAAGTTTTTCCACCACCTGATCGTCCAGAACCCTTTTTAATTGAGATTGGGTCAGGGTTTTACTGCTTACCCCGTAATAAAGGATGGGGAAGTCCGAAATGTTGAATTTGTAAACCACCGGGTCGTCGGCCTCGTCGGGAATCAGGTAGCGGAAACGGGAAATCCTGTCCCTTATGTCCTGGGCAGCGGCGTCCATATTGGTTCCCCATTCGAATTCCACGGTAATAAGGGATAGTCCCTCCTGGGATACGGACTTTACGTCCTTGACCTTAGTGACAGAAGAGACTATCTCCTCCAAGGGTTTGGTAACCAATTGTTCCACATCCTCTGGGGAGGCGCCCTGGTAGGAGGTGATTATGGTTAAGGTGGGATATTCGATGCTGGGCATGAGGTCAAGGCCCAATTTTGTATACGCTATGGCTCCCACCACCACGATTATAAGAATGAGCATGGTTATGGTTACTTTTCTTTTTACGGAAAAGGAAGGTATACTCATTTTTCCTCCTCCACCTTTGCTCCGTCGTAAAGCCCGAAAATTCCCTCCACAACAACTTTTTCTCCTGGGTTAATTCCGCTCAGAACCTCCACAAACTGGTCCCCTTTAAGACCCAGTCTGAGCCTCCTCTTTCTGGCCACACCCTCCTTCACCACGAAGGCGTAGTTTCCTTCCACCACTGCCTTAATCGGTATAGCTAAGGCCTGCTTCTGGGAATAAATTATCCTGACAGAAACATCTGTTCCCGGTTTTAACCTGAGGCCCGGGTTTTCCGCCATCACCCCTACCCGAAAGGTTTTGGAGGTGGGGTCTGCTGCTTCGCTTACGGAAAACACCTTTCCCCGGAGAGTAAGGTCCTTTCCTATTATCTCCGCCGGGGAGCCTTTATGGATTAAATTGATGCTGGATGAGGGAACATCCACATAGACCTTTACCCTGGAAAAATCCATAAGAACCAGTATGCCCGGGCCTGAACCGAATCCTCCCATGGCCGGATTCACGAAATCCCCTTCTTCCTTGAGTTTATTGGTTATTATCCCGGAAAACGGGGCCCTTAATTTGGAGGATTTTATCAGGAATTCCGCAAGCTTCACCGCTGCCTTTGCCTGTTCCAGCTGTCCCTTGGCGGCCTGAAAGGCGAGCTGGGCCTTCTCATATTGTTGCTGGGAAATGGCATGCTCGGAAAGTAGTCTTTTGGCTCTCAGGAAGTTCTTTTTGGCATTACGGAAATTGGCCTGGGCTGCTAAGAGGGCCCCTTTAGCCTGCTGGAGCTGGATTTGGGCCTGCTCCGAATCAAGCTCCACCAGGAGCTGACCTTTCTTTACCCTTTCCCCTTCTTCCACATATATTCTCTTTATCTTTCCGCTTATTTTGGGAACGATGTTTGCCTTTTTACTGGCTTCCACAATCCCTGTGAAGCTCAGGGACTTGCGGATGGTTAATATTTGGGCCGGAAAGGTCTTTACCGTAAAGCTGACCTGGGTTTCTCCTTTGGCGTCGGCCCTTCCTTCCCCCTTCCCGCAAAAGGAAAGGGCGAAAACCAAGGGTATTATTAGAACCAATCCCTTTTTCATTTTTCACCTCCAAATTGGTATCCGGAAATGCTTTCTATTTCTGCCAGGGAGACATTATATTGATAAAGGGCATTAAACATGTTTATCTCGGCCATTTTCAGGGAAAGGCGGGCCTGGTCCACCTGAAGGGTATTTATGAGCCCTTCCCTGTAATTTAATTTGGCAAGACGAAGTCCCTCCCTTGCCTCCTTCACCGTTTCCTTTGCCGAAAGATAACTTGCCTTTGCCTCTAAGGCCCTTTTATACGCTGACCTGAGCCGAAGAAGAATTCCCTGCCTTAAAGCCTCTTCCCCGTATTTTGCCGAGTAATACTGGCTGGTAGCTTCCCTTATGTCCTCAATCCTGGAAAATCCCGAGAAAATGGGGAGGGAAACCACCACCGCTAAGGTGTAATAATCTTCCCAGTTATTGGCATTAAAGTTGAAGTTTTCTGCCCTGAAATTGTAGTCAAAGGAAAGGGCCACCGTGGGACCGAATTGTGAACGGGCCATGTTTATGCTCTGTAAGGCGGCTTTCCTCCTTGCAGCCATGGCCCTAAGGGTGGGAGAATGGGAAATTGTGAACTCCTCCAGGGCTGAAAGGCTTATTTCTAAAGGGGAAAAAGCGAGACTTCCCTCTATATCAAAATCATCCTCTATTCCCAGCAGATTTCCCAAGGAAAGCCTGGCGAGTTTTACTGCATTTTGGGCTTTCAAAAGTTCGGGTTTGGTGTTCTGCCAGTTGACCTTGGCCTGAAGAAGTTCAAACCTGGTGGCAGCCCCTGCCTCATAAAGGGCCTTGGTCTGTCGATAGTGCTCGTAGGCTATTTTAGAGGATTCCTTCTGGATTTCCAGCATTTTTTGAGCGAGAAGCAGGGAATAAAAGGCTTTCTTCACCTGGAAAGTCAGGTCAAGTTTTTTCTGAAGGAGGTCCCACCGGGCTGCCTCGGCCTGGAGCTGAGCTATCTTGTGGGAAGCTGAAAGTTTTCCGCTGGTAAAAAGTGGCTGTGTAAAATTCAGACCGAATTGGTATTTTCTGGTGAAGTCCATCTTCACCTTCTTGGGTTTGTCTCCCGGAAAGAATGGGGGTATTTCCACAGTGAAGACCTTCTTTTTAAGAATGTCCTGTCCCTGGAGTTTTACCTGGGGAAGGAAAAGGGAAGTGGATTTTCTTGCCCTTGCCTCCGCTGCTTCCAGCTGTTTTTTCGCCTGAAGATATGTTGGGGAATGCTCTAAGGCGTAAGAGATGGCCCCCTGAAGGTCAAATTTAACCTTTCCCCATACCAGGGCGGGCAAAAACAGGAAAAGAACCACCGCTTTCTTCATTTTTCACCTCCCAGACCCACCATGGTGAGTATTTTTTTCTTAATGAAATTCAGAAATTCCCTGAATTCCTCCCCCTGATAAAAGGGGGTTTCGGAAACCACCCCCTTGAGGGTGGCAAGTATGAAACCAGAGACCATTTTGGGTGGGTCCTTTATATAACCGGATTTTTTCCCCTGTTCCACCAGTTTTTCAATGGTTTGCCTGTAAAACTTCCTGTTCTCTATAATCTTGCGATAAAGGGCTTTTCTTCCTTCCTTTAGAAAGGGTCCGTGGGAAAAAGCCTCTGTGGTGAGGAGCCTGACGAAATTTTGCCTTCGCTCCACCTGAGAAAGGAATAGGTCCAGTAACCTGGGGAAAACTTCGGGGAATTCCCCAGGTTTAAGCTCCTTTATCTCTCCCACTATTTCCTCGTTAATGGATTCCATAACCCTTACAAGAAGGGCTTCCTTGGAAGGGAAGAGCTTGTATATGGTGGCCTTGGAAATCCCTGCCCTTTCTGCTATCTCGTCCATGGTGGTAAGGACGAATCCCTTTTCCCCGATAAGCTCTGTGGCAGCGCCTATAACTGCCCTTTCCTGGGCCTTTTTTGCTATGTCCTTCCAGGTTTCCGACATTTTCCCTCCTTCTTAAACTATTTAGTTTAAATTCTACACTAAACATTACGAAGAATCAACCAAAAAGTTTTCAGGAGGGGCTTGACAAATTTTAGAATTATTCTAAAATTAAACTTGTAATAATCCGGGGGAGGCCTTTTTGGATTGGGTTTCCCTAAAGATTAAAAAGGAGGTATAATAAAAAGTTGGGCATGAGAAAAAAGATTTGGTTGATAATTTTTGTGGGGCTCATCCCCCTTCCCCTCCTGGCCTATGTGGGCCCCGGGGCAGGTTTTGCCTTCTTGGGCTCGTTTCTCTTCGTTTTTCTGGCCTTTTTCGTGGCTATATTTAACCTTCTCACCCTGCCTATAAGGGTGATAATAAGGGCCATCAAAAGGGCCAGGGCCCTGAAAAAGGCCAAGGTCAAGAGGGTGGTCATTCTGGGATTTGATGGGATGGACTACAGGCTAACCTCAAAGCTCATGGACGAGGGGAAACTCCCCAATTTCCGCAAGTTAGCGGAGGAGGGAAGTTTTCTCCCCCTTAGAAGCACAGAGCCACCCCTTTCCCCGGTGGCCTGGTCCACCTTTTCCACTGGAGTAAATCCGGGAAAGCACAATATATTTGACTTTCTGGCCAGGGACCCTAAAACCTATCTCCCCAAACTTTCCGCCTCCGAAATTCTTCCCCCTAAAAAATACATAAAAATAGGCAAATGGGAGATTCCCGTAAGCAAGCCTAAAATAGAGCTCCTCAGAAAGAGCAGGGCCATGTGGAAGGTCCTTGGCTCAAGCGGTGTTTATGCTCAGGTGCTCAGGGTTCCCTTTACCTTTCCCCCGGAGAAGTTCTATGGCCTGCAGCTTGCGGGTCTCGGAACCCCTGACCTTCGGGGAACCCAGGGGACCTTCACCTATTTTTCCGAGGAAGAAAAGCCCGGGGATTTTGAGCTTTCCGAGGGCCTTTTCCTTAAACTGCATAAGAATAACGGTTATTACCAGGGCAAAATTCCAGGGCCACCCCATCCCTTTAAAAAGGGAGAGGTACTCTATAAGGAATTCAAAATAATTCCCTTAAGCGAGGATTCGGTAAGGATCAAGACCGAGGACGGGGAGATGGAAATTAAGAAGGGGAAACTTTCCCCCTGGTTCAGGATGGATTTCAAGGCAGGATTGGTGAAGGTCTCCGGGATTGCCCAGTGGTATCTCCATTCCACTTCCCCCCTGAGGCTCTACCTTTCCCCCATAAACCTCAATCCGGAAAAGCCCGCCATGCCCCTTTCCCATCCTTCTATCTTTGCGGTTTATCTTGCCAAAAAGAATGGTCCCTTCGCCACCTTAGGCATGGCAGAGGATACCTGGGCCCTGAACGAGGGGGTTTTAGACGAGGAGGGCTATATCCAGCAGGTTTACAATGCCAACAGGGAAAGGGAAAGGATATTCTTCGACGCCCTGCCCAAGGCCAAGGAAGGACTTCTGATTTCGGTTTTTGAATATCCGGACAGGATTCAGCACATGTTCTGGAGATACATAGACCCCCAATCCCCTGCCCCTAAGGATAGCAGGAAGAAGGAAGTGGTTGAGGCCATATACAGGGTTTATCAGGATGCGGACAGGATAGTGGGTGAGACCCTGAAAAGGCTTAGGAAGGGGGATGTTCTCTTTATCGTTTCGGACCACGGTTTCGGTCCCTTCAGGAGGGGGGTAAACATTAATGGATGGCTCCAGCAGGAGGGATATCTCCACCTCAAGGAAGGAAGGGACGGCAGCGGGAAATGGTTCGCCGATGTGGACTGGTCCAGAACCGTGGCTTACGGTTTCGGTCTTTCCGGCATATACATAAACATGAAGGGAAGAGAAAAAGAGGGGATAGTTCCTCCAAAGGAAGCCGAAGCCCTTAAAAAGGAGATAAGGGAAAAACTTCTAAAGCTTTATGATGAGGAAAAGGGTGAGCATCCTGTAGCTTCTGCCTTCCTCAGGGAGGAAATATACCGGGGGCCTTATGTTAAAAACGCCCCTGATATCATAGTGGGCTATAAACTGGGATACAGGGTTTCTTGGGAAAGTGCCGTGGGCAAGGTGGCTTATCCCATAATAGTTGACAATACAAGACGCTGGAGCGGGGACCACGGATTCACTTCAGAGCAGATTCCAGGAATATTTTTCTCTAACAAAAAGCTCTCCTCCCAATCTGCCAGCCTCATGGACATAGCGCCCACGGTTTATGACCTTCTGGGAGTTGCCCCTCCCGCCTTCGTGGAGGGGAAAAATCTGGGGGTGAAACTATGAAGAGAAGGGAATTTCTCAAACTTATGGGGGCCGGGTTTGCGGCTCCGTATTTTTTCTCCAGGGCTCTTTTCGCTTCTGAGAATTCCTGGAGGAAGGTTCTGGTTCTGGGATTTGACGGTATGGACCCCAACAGGGTCATGAAAATGGTAAAGGAAGGTAAGCTCCCCAACATAAAGAAATTTCTCGAAAACGGCTATATACACAAAATGTTCACCACCCCTCCTCCCCAGAGTCCTGTGGCCTGGGGAAGTTTTATCACCGGAAAGGACCCTGGAGGTTACGGAATTTACGATTTCATCCACAGGGACCCCAAGACCTACATGCCCAAGTTTTCCCAGTCCGATACCATACCCGCCAGCCACTTTGTGAAGTTGGGCAGCTGGAGGATACCCCTTAAAGGGGGAAAGGTTGTCCTTAACCGGGGAGGAAAGGCCTTCTGGAATTATTTAGAGGAAGCCGACATAGATTCAACGGTTTTCAAGGTCCCCTCCAATTATCCTCCTGAGAAAAGCAAGGCAAGAACCCTGGCAGGTATGGGAACCCCTGACCTTTTAGGGACCTACGGGACCTATTTCCTTTATACCAGCGACGAAAAGGAAGCTCAGGCGGACCTTCCGGGAGCTAAGGTTTATTACGCTTATTTCAACGATTACGACGAGATGGAAACCGAGATAGAGGGACCGCAAAATCCCCTGAAGGAGGAAGAGGAGCCCCTTACCATACCCTTTAAGGTTTACTTGGATCGGGGTTCAAGGGCCGCCAGGATTGACATTCAGGGGAACGAGATACTCCTCAAAGAGGGCGAGCTCAGTCCATGGGTGGAACTGAAGTTTGAAGTGGTGGAGGGAATTCAACATATAACGGCCATGGTCAGGTTTCTTCTTCTGGATGCAGGGGAAAAATTCCGGCTTTATATCTCCCCCCTCTGCGTTGATCCCAAGGACCCTGCCCTTCCCCTTTCTACCCCCAAGGATTATTCAAAGGAACTGGCAGAAAAGCTGGGGCTTTTCCATACCTTAGGGCTTCCCGCGGATACCAAGGCCCTGAGCAATCTCACCTTCTCTGTGGGGAACTTCATTACCCAGTCCATGTCCATCTTAGACGAGAGCAACAGGATATATGAGTATGAACTGGAGAGGTTCCTTTCCCTGAGGAAGGGATTTCTTTTCTTCTATTATTCCTCCCTTGACCAGGGCCAGCACATGTTCTGGGCCCTTTCAGACCCCAAGCATCCCTATTACCATCCAGACGAAAGCAGGAAATACGGAAATATGATAGAGGACCTTTATATAAGGTTTGACAAGGTGGTGGGATATACCCTGAGGAAACTTCCCAAGAATGTCCCGTTCATGGTGATTTCCGATCACGGATTTGCCCCCTTCCGCCGGGGGGTGAACATAAACAAGTGGCTAATTGACAACGGTTATCTTAAACCATCAGTTTCCGATTATGCGGATTCCAACATAGTTGAGGTGGCCGACTGGGGAAACTCCGTTGCCTATTCCATAGGTCTGAACGGCCTTTACATAAATCTGAAGGGAAGAGAAGGAGAGGGTATAGTTTCTCCCTCGGAGAAAAGGTCTATTATGGAGGAGATAAAAGCAAAACTTCTTGACCTCAGGGATCCTAAAACAGGGGAACATCCTGTCTCAGCGGTTTTCATTTCCGAAGACATTTTCTCCAAGGATTATATAAGCAGGGCCCCGGATCTCATAATAGGGTTTCACAGGGGATATCGCATGGACAATTCCTCGGCCATAGGAGGAATTACCAAGGAGGCGGTGCACGACAACCTTGACTGGTGGAGCGGGGACCATTGTATAGATCCCAATCAGGTTCTTGCCACCTTTATGAGCAATTTCAAAATTAAGGGAAAGCCTCACATGTGGGATGTTCCGGCTACCATTCTTAAACTTTTCGGGGTAGAAACACCTCCGGATTTTAAAGGAAAACCACTTATATAGGAGGAGCCATGGCAAAAAAGGTGAAAATAAGCGAGGAAGCCTATGAAAAGGCCAAGGAACTTGTGGAAAAGAAGGGGTATTCCTCGGTAGAAGAGCTGGTGGAACACCTTATAAACAGGGAATACACCGAGGAAGGAGAAGGCGGAGGCGAGGAGGAAAGACTTAAGGGACTGGGATACATTTCCTGATGTCCTCCCTGGTCAAGCTCACCACCTGGGGGGCGGATTTTTTGCTTTACCCCTTCAGGAATCTCTCCCCCTTCTGGGGAGTTCTCTGGTTCAGTTTTTTAACCTCTATTCTGGTCCTTCTGGTTTACCGCTGGATTTCCTTTCCTTCCCAGGTAAGAAGGGCCAAGGACGCCATAAAGGCCCACATCTTAGCCATAAGAATTTACAAGGACCATCCGTGGGTTATAACCAAGTCCTTTTTCTCTGCTATGGCCAATGTTTTGAGGTATTTTGCCTTCAACCTCGTTCCCCTCTTCGTGCTTTTCCCCATACTTTTCTTCATGTTCGTTCAGATGGAGTGGAGATACGGAGCAAGACCTTTTAATCCCGGAGAGGTGGCCATGATAAAGGTTAAATCCCAGGGAGATGTTCATCTTCTTCCTTCTACCCTTTATAAAGGAGAGCTTCGGGTAAGGGTGAAGGCCTTAGAAGAAGTGGACTTCAGGCTCAGGGTTATTAGCAAGGGTAAGGGGAAAATTTATTTCACCTGCGACGGGGAAAAGATAAGTAAGAGGCTGGTAAGCGGCCTTCGAAACGAGTATGTGGTTCCTAAAAGGTTTTCAAAACCCCAGTGGGAAATGCTCCTTTATCCCTGGGAACCCCCCATGAATTCCTCCTGTGCTTCGTGGATAAGCGTTGATTACCCCTCCAGGCTGATTTCCTTTCTCGGTATAAGAGCACACTGGCTTCTCTGGTACCTTCTTTTGGTCATGGTCATGGTGCTTCCGGTTCACAAAAAATTCGGGATAGAATTCTGATGCTCAGTTTAGACGAGCTGGTGAAATACGCCCTGGAAGAGGACAGGGCCTTTGAGGATGTAACCACTCAATATGTGGTGGGAAGGGGGGTGAGGGCAAGAGCCAGGGCTGTGGCCAAATCCCCGGGTATTATGGCAGGGGGATGGGTGTCTGAAAAGGTCTTTAAGGTCCTGGACCCCTCCCTGATTTTCACCCAGAGGAAGGAAGAGGGCCAGGATTTTTCCCCTGGGGAGGTTCTTTTTACAGTGGAGGGGGAAGCTTCCTCCATTTTGAGGGGAGAGAGGGTGGCCCTTAACTTCCTCCAGCGGCTTTGCGGTATAGCCACCACCACCCGGAAATTCGTGGAAGCCGTGAAGGATTTCGGGGTAAAAATTATGGATACAAGGAAAACCACTCCGCTTTTGAGGCTTCTTGAAAAATATGCGGTGAAGATGGGTGGAGGGGAGAATCACAGGTTTGACCTCAGGGAAATGGTCCTTATTAAGGAGAATCACATAGAAATAGCAGGTTCGGTATCCGAGGCAATAAAAAGGGCAAGGAGGAGCGGAAAATTCGTTGAGGTGGAAGTGAAAAACCTTAAGGAATTCCAGGAGGCCCTTGAGGCAGGTGCCGATAGGATAATGCTTGATAATTTCCCGGTAGAGGAGATGAGGAAGGCGGTTTCCTTGGCTAAGGGAAAGGTGGAACTTGAGGCCTCCGGAGGTATAACCTTGGAGAATGTAAGGGAAGTGGCTGCCACAGGGGTTGATATGATTTCCATTGGCAGCCTCACCCATTCCTTCCGTTCCTCGGATATAAGCCTTCTTCTGGAGGTCCTATGAGCGATGCCCTTTATTACGATGTCCTCGTAATCGGTTCTGGAATTGCCGGGGGAACTTTGGCCTGGAGGGCGGCACAGCTGGGATTTAAGGTGGCCTTAGTAACCAAAGGGAGAGGGGAGCGGGAAAACAACACATACCATGCCCAGGGAGGTATTGTGGCCTTAGGAGAGGATGACAGTCCGGAGCTTCTTTACCAGGACATAGTAAGAGCCGGGGCCGGGATAAATAATCCTGAGGCGGTCCAGGTGATTTCCAGCGAAGGACCAAAAATTGTGGAGGAGTTTCTCGTAAAGACCCTGAAGGTTCCCTTTGCCAGAAAAGGCGGAAAATTCCTCTACGGGAGGGAAGCGGCCCATTCCAGAAGAAGAATCCTCTTTGTGGGGGACAGGACCGGAAAGGCCATAATGGAAGCCTTATGGAAGGCCTTAGATGCATCCCCCAACATAGATATTTTCACCCATCACACTGCAGTGGACCTTATAACAAATACCCATCATGCCGAAGACCCCTTGGAGGCATACAAGAGACCCCGGTGCCTGGGAGCCTATGTGCTGAACAATGATTCCGGGGAGATAAGGAGATTTTTCGCAAAATTCACCGCCTTAGCAACAGGTGGCCTTGGGAGAATTTACCTTCACACCACCAATCCGGAAGGGGCCAGGGGAGACGGGTATGCCATGGCTTCCAGGGCAGGGGCCAGGCTGCTTCACATGGAATTTATCCAGTTTCACCCCACTTCCCTTTTCCACAGGGATGCCGATGGTTTCCTTATCTCAGAAGCAGTAAGGGGGGAAGGAGCTAAGCTCCTTACCAAAGACGGCCAGCCCTTCCTCCACAAATACACGCCCCAGGGGGAGCTTGCCCCCAGGGATGTGGTGGCAAGGGCCATATACGAAGAGCTCCACAGGAGGGGGGATAATTATGTTTTGCTGGACCTTTCCTCCCTTAAGATTAACATTCCCGAGAGGTTTCCCGAAATTTATAGAAAGTGCAGGGAATTGGGAATAGACATTACCCGCCAGCCCATCCCCGTGGTCCCCGCTGCCCATTACAGCATCGGGGGAGTTCTTGTGGATACCTGGGGAAGAACCTCCTTGGATGGGCTTTATGCGGTGGGGGAGGTAAGTTGCACAGGGGTTCACGGGGCCAATCGTCTGGCTTCCACTTCCCTTTTAGAGGGACTTACCTGGGGATGGAGGGCTGCCGAAGATATGGCAAAAAGGGAAGTTGGGGAGCTTCCGTTTCATAAAATCCCTCCCTGGAAAAGGCCCAAAAACGAGATGGAAGTTGACCCGGCCCTTATAGTTCAGGACTGGGTATTTATAAAACACACCATGTGGAATTACGCGGGGATAATAAGGACGGAGAGGAGGCTCCAGAGGGCCATATCCGATCTTAGATATCTTTATCATAGAATAGAAAGTTTCTACAGGACCGCCAGGGTCAACGATGCCATAATAGGTCTGAGAAATGGGATTATAGTTGCCCAGGAGGTTGTAAGAGCGGCCCTTATGAACCGAAGGAGCATAGGAGCCCATTATTTGAGGGAGGAAAACGGGGAGATTTAAATGGAAAACAGGGTTATTGCCCGTATTTTTGACGAGATTGCTGATTTTCTTGAGATAAAGGGGGAAAATCCCTTCAAAATAAGGTCCTACAGGAAGGTGGCCGAGGTTATCAGGGCTTTCCCCCAGAGGCTTGAGGACTATGTTAAGGAAGGAGGGGACCTGAGGAAGATAGAGGGCATAGGGGAGGCCATAGAAAAGAAAATAATGGAAATAATCCAGACCGGGGATTGTAATTTGCACCGGAGACTTCTTGCGGAAATGCCCTATTCCTTGCTTTCCCTTTTGAGGGTTCCTGGAATGGGTCCCAAGACCGTGGGGCTACTTTACACCTCCTACGGAATAAAGACTGTAGAGGAACTTAAGAATTTCCTCAAAAGCGAAAGGGCCAAGGAAATTCCCAAGTTCGGGCCCAAGAAAATAGAGAAAATTCTTCGCTCCTTGGAGAGGGTGGAAATCTATTTGGGGAAATTCACCATAGAGGAGGCGGAGGAAGCCCTTGACCTCGTGCTGGAAAGCGTCGAGGGGGCTGAAGCCGTGGGAAGTTTCAGGAGGTTTGACGAAATCTTTGACGACCTTGACATTCTCTACTTCGCAAAACCCCTGAAGTTCCCCTGGCCCAAGAAGGAGCTTGAGGGAAAGGTCAGGTTTTATTTTCCCTCGGGAATCCCTGTGGATTTCTTTGACAGGGCAAGGAGAGGGGTCTGGAAAATAATACTTACCGGTCCCCGCACCCACTGGGATTGGCTCAAGCAAAGGGCAAAGGAGAAGGGGTTCAAGTTAAACGAGGATGGGCTTTTTCTTAAAAACCGGGTTCTGCATTCCTCTGAGGATGAAATTTACCACGCCTTAGGACTGGAATGGCCCCCCCCTGAAATCCGTCACCTTAATCTGGAAAGTATTCCTCCCTTAGTGGAGGAAAACCTCCTGAAAGGAGACCTTCATGTTCATACCGATTGGACCGATGGGAAAAGCACCTTGGAGGAAATGATAAATAAAGCTTATCAGATGGGATACCATTACTTAGGAATAAGCGACCATTCGGTTTCCTCAAAGATTGCCGGTGGCCTCCCTGCTGAACGTCTCTTAGAGCAGGTGGAGATAATAAGAAAGGGGAATTTTCCCATAAGGGTTTTTGCTTCTGCAGAGGTGGACATATTGGAGGATGGGAGGCTGGATTATCCGGATTTAGTTCTTTCTAAGCTGGACTATGTGGTGGCTTCCCCCCATCTGAAACTGGACATGGGAAAGGAGGAGATGACAAGGAGGCTTCTTCGTGCTTTAGACAATCCCTACGTTAAAATTTTAGGCCATCCTACAGGAAGGCTCCTGGGAAAAAGGCCTCCTGCTGAAGCCGACTGGGATGAGATTTTCAAAAAGGCGGCCCAGAGGGGGGTTGCCATAGAGATAAATTCCCAGCCCCAGAGGCTGGACCTTCCCTATCATCTTGCAGAAAAGGCCCTTGGCTACGGGGTTTACTTTGCCATAAACACCGATGCCCATTCCACAGTGAACCTGGAAAGGCTAAGGAAATACGGAATAAAGGTGGCCAGGAAGGCTGCCCTTCCCCCGGAGAGGATAATAAATACCTGGGAGGCTGAAAGGCTTATCGGTTTCCTCAAACCCGGGGCTTAGTTTATGGAGAGGGTTCTTTTAGTCTTTCCTAAGGAGGGTATGGAAAGGTGGAAGGGTATCGTGGCCCCCCCCTCGGTTCTTTTCCTTTCCGCCGGGCTTAAGGAAAAGGGATTTGAAGTGGATTTTTCCTTCCTTGAGGTTCAATCCCTTACCCTTTCCCCTCCAAGGGAGCTTAGCAGTTATTTTGCCATTGGGATAACCCTTTTTGACGATTTTTTCCTCCAGGAGGCGGAGTTTGTAAGGAGAATCCCGCCTGGCCCCTTGGTCCTCCTTGGCGGAATAACCCCCACCATGGCTCCCGTGGAGGTTTTCTACCTTTTTCCCAAGGCGAATGTGGTTTTTCCAGGAGAAGGGGACAAAGCCTTTGGGAAGGTTTTGGCATCCCTGAGGGACGGGAAAATACCCCGGGGCCCCTGGGGCGTTAGATTAAGTGGAAAGGAAAAACCTCCCCAGCCCCTTCCAATAAGGGAGGAACTTTCCCATGTTTTCCCGGACCTTTCCCTTTCTGGGGAAGAACTGGAGATCGTCTTAACCAGGGGATGTCCCCGCTCGTGCATTTTCTGCACCCACCCCCATGGAAGGCATCAGAGAAGGACCCCCCTTTCCTCTGTAAAGAAGTGGATGAGGGAATTCAGGAAGAAGGGCGGGGAAAGGGTCAACTTAGCCGACGATGACATCCTTCTGGAACCCGATTATGCCAGGGAGGTTTTCAGGATAATAAAGGAAGAGGGTCTAAGGATATGGGGAATCCAGACCTCCATGGATAGCCTTCGTTCCCTGAAGGCCATGGAAGCTTTGAGGGAAGCTCCCTTCGTTGCAGGGCCAGTTTTGTGGATTGGGACCGACGCTTTTTTGGACCGCAGGGCAAAGAGGCTGGCCAAAAGGAGCCGGCAGGAGGATATCTTGAGGGCGGTGGAAAGGTTTGAGGAGGAGGGGATAAAGAATTATCACTACTGGATTTTAACCGATTGTCAGTCCACGCTGGAGGAATTCGCAGAGGAGTTTTCCTTCGTGGGGAGACTTCTTTTGAAATATAAAAATTTCCATCTCCTTCCCAATGCCCCTTTTCTTATTCCCTATCCCTACACCCCTGCCTTTAAAAGGGCCCTTAGACTATGCCCGGAAAGGGTAATTTACCGGAAAATTCTCCGCAGAGCAGGAATTGAATATCCTCTGGTATTGCTAGAGAGGCCTGCCGACGAAGTTCTCTTTCACTTTTTGAATCCGGAAAGAACCTTGATTCCCTGGATCTCTGCCGGGGAATTCGTAGGGAATCTGAGGCGGGGAGAGGTGGAAAGGGCCGCTTCCCTCCTTCTAACCCTTGCCAGGGAACAGGGAATTGACCCTTCGCCCATTTACAGGATTTTTGAGCAGGGATAAAGGAATGCTAAAATTTCCAGGATGAGGAAATCCGTTTTTTGGGTTATACTGGTCTTCTTTTTCTGGAGCTGTGGAAGGGAAACCCCGGGGATCTGGGGAAGACAACGGGTTAAGTGGTCCTATCTGGAATGGCAGGGGAAAACCGTAAAACGCATCTCCGGCCATGTGCCCTCTTTTTCTGGATATTTCGTAAGTTTGCAAAGGTGTCCGGTTAAAAAGAACGGCGAGGAAATAATACTGACCCCAGGGCAGGGGATAAGGCAGTTGCCAGGAGAAGAGGTCAATTTTCCTGCTTCTGGATGCAGGGTAATTCTCCTGCCGGATAGAAAAATTATTTTCGAGGGGAAGGGAGGAGAAGGAGACCGTCAATACGCCATCCTGTTTGAAGGTATTTACTTGTTGGGGAAAAAAAGCTCCGGTACTTATAGTTTTACCCTGTTTCCCTTCAGAGGGAAATTTAAACTTCCCGGGAAGGATATTGTCCTGGCTCAGCTTTTGACTCAGGAAGAATGGGAAAAAATAAGAGAGGAATATTCCTCTGTCTCCTACCTGGGTATAAACAGGGTCTATCAGGTGGTTCCACTTTTTCCCCAGAACTTCGTCAGTTTCTTTACTAAGGGAGAAAGGAGGGTGGAGTTCTATTCCATGGTAATGCCCCTTCCTCCACCTGTAGGACAGGTATTTCCTGCCCCGGGCTTCGATTTTAAAATCGTGGCTGTAGGTGGGGAAAAAAAGGCCGTTATAGACAAGTACCACCAGAAGAAAGGTGTTCTCCTGAAAAACTATCGCCTGCCTTCCTGGGCTAAAAGAATAGAGATAAGGGCCGAAGGGAGGGAGTTTGGAAATCTCGCCTTCGTTACCAATCCCTATTTCTATACCCCCTCTTCCAGGGCTCCCATAGTGGTTCTCCTTTCCATGGATACGGTGAGGGCCGCCAGCTTAGCTCCCTGGGGAGGAGGGGCCAATACCCCGAATTTAAACGCCCTGGTCAGGGAGTCCCTGCTCTTTACTAAGGCCTATACCCCTGTTCCCTGGACTTACGATGGGCACATGGCAGCCCTTTTTTCAAAATATCCCTGGGAGAGCCCGCGCAGGGCATTGGCTGAGGTGGTTCAGAACCAGGGGTTTTACACCGCCGCCTTCACCGGGGGAGGCCTGGTAGCTGCGAATCTTGGATTTGCCAGGGGTTTTCTCCTATATGCCCAGAGGCCCTATGATATTTTCGATCGCCATTCCTCCCAGAGGCTTCTCAAACAGGCGGTAAGTTTTATCGAAGATAAGTCCGATAGGCCGATTTTTTTATTTCTTCATACCTACCAGGCCCACAGCCCTTATCTGGCAGAGGGTAAAAGATTTGACATAGTGGCCAGGGTGGGTGGGCTTACCGGCATTTTCTCTCCCCTTCCTCCAGCAGAAGCAGCACTGGCCAAAAGATTGTATGAGGACGAAATATCCATAATTGACCGGGAATTTTTAGGCCCATTTCTTGATTTTTTAAGAAAAAACGGCCTATGGAAGAGAGCTCACATAATAATTTTTGCCGACCACGGGGAACAGTTCTACGAACACGGGAGCTGGGAACACGGATATTCCCTTTATGACGAGGAGGTCCATGTTCCCTTAGTTGTCCATTCTTCAAAGTTCAAGAAGGGGAGGGACAACAAACCCATCTCCCTGATTTCCCTCTGGGAATTGGTTCTCAAGATAACCGGAGGAAAAGCTTCCCAAACCTGGAAGCCCAAGAGGGATTTCGTATTCCTCGCCACCCCTAAGTCCTCCCCTCCCCTTTATTTCCCTCGCAAAACTGGAATTATCAAGGATAACTTCAAGCTCATACACAACATTTCCATTGAGCGGAAATTCTTCCGTAGAGCCCCTTCCCTTCCTAAGGTTGAGCTTTACGACCTTCAAAAGGATCCCCGGGAAAGAAACAACCTTTATGGTGCGAAGAGGGAAGGGATCACCCTGACGAGGTTGATAACCCCCCTGGAAAGGCTTTATTTAGAAGGACCGGGTTACAAGCCTACCAGAGAAGAGCTGAGAAAACTCAGGACCCTGGGATATGCTAAGTAAAATTGAAGTCAAGGGCCTCGTTAAATATTATGGAGATTTTCAGGTCCTTAGAGGAATAAACCTTGAGGTTTTCTCCGGGGAGATTACCGGACTTCTGGGGAAAAACGGGGCAGGGAAAACCACAACCTTCCATTGCTTGGTGGGCCTTCTTGCCCCAGACGGGGGTAGGATATTTCTTGATGGTGAGGACATAACCTTAGTTCCCACCCATAAAAAGGCTGCCATGGGTTTAGTTTATCTTCCCCAGGAAAATTCCGTTTTTCGCAGGGCCACTGTAAGGGAAAACCTGCTCATGGTGGCTAAGGAAAACCGCATCTCCATCTCAGTGGACGGGATTCTCAAGCGCATGGGAATTTATCACCTGAAAGACCAGAGGGCGGATACCCTTTCGGGAGGTGAGATGAGAAGACTGGAGATTGCCAGGGCCCTTCTCCTTTCTCCGAAGTTCCTTTTTCTGGATGAGCCCTTCAGCGGAGTTGACCCCATCACCGTGGAAAGCCTTAAAAAATTAATAAGGGACTTAGCCAGGGGAGGTCTGGGTATAATAATAACTGATCATAATGTTGAGGATGTTTTTTCCGTGGCAGAAAGGGCTTACATAATAGACGAGGGCAGGGTTATAGCCAGTGGCCCTCCGGAGGCGCTCAGGGAAAATGAGGAAGTTAGAAGGCGTTTCCTGGGATAAACCTTCCTATTATAATTTTTCCCTTAATCAGCTTCGCCAGAGGGCAGAGGAGGCCTACGAGGGTTATAGAAATTGCAAAATATGTCCCTGGAACTGCAGCGTGGACAGGTTCTCGGGGAAAAAGAAAGGGGTTTGTCGAAGCGGAGCCTCTCCCATGGTCTCCAGTTACAACCTTCATTTCGGAGAAGAACCCCCTATAAGCGGGAAAAGGGGCTCCGGGACCATCTTTTTCACCAACTGCACCCTGCGCTGTGTTTATTGTCAGAATTTTCCCATAAGCCAGCTGGGGGCAGGTAAAGTCTATACCCACCAGGAGCTGGCCGGGATGATGCTTTACCTTCAGCAAAGGGGGGCCCACAATATAAATTTTGTAACCCCCACCCATTTCGTCCCCTCCATCCTTTTGGCCCTGAGTATTGCCGTGGAGAAGGGTTTTCGCCTTCCCCTGGTTTACAATACTTCGGGATACGAGAAGGTGGAGACCCTTAGGCTTCTTGACGGTATAGTGGACATATACCTTCCTGACATAAAATATTCTTCGGACCTGATGGCAAAAAAATACTCCAGGGCAAAGGATTATGTTAAATACAATCGCCGGGCCCTCAAGGAAATGTTTCGTCAGGTGGGATTTTTAAAACTCAACAGGGAAGGGGTGGCAGTAAGGGGTCTTCTTATAAGACACCTGGTTCTGCCCAATGACATAGCCGGCTCCGAGGAAAGCCTGAAATTCATTGCCAAGGAGCTCTCCCCGGATGTTCACATAAGCCTTATGAGCCAGTATTTCCCGGCTTACAGGGCACGAAGCATAGAGGAACTCTCGAGACCAATCCTTCCTGAGGAATACGAGAAGGTCCTGAGGATAATGGACAAACTTGGCATGAAAAGGGGTTGGATTCAGGAATATTATTTGCTATAATAATGCTTCCCCTGGTCTTTGTATTGACAGGGGGAAGTATTTTGTGATAAAATGCAAATTTGAACGCTAGCGTAGCTCAGCAGGCAGAGCGGCTGATTTGTAATCAGCTGGTCGGGGGTTCGAGTCCCTCCGCTAGCTAATTATGGATGGGCAGGTTCCAGAGTGGCCAAATGGGGCGGGCTGTAAACCCGCTGCCGCAAGGCTTCGGTGGTTCGAATCCATCCCTGCCCACCATGGGAGCGGGAGTAGCTCAACTGGAAGAGCATCGGCCTTCCAAGCCGATGGTTGCGGGTTCGAGTCCCGTCTCCCGCTCCAATTACCGGGCCCACGTAGCTCAGTCGGCAGAGCACGTCCTTGGTAAGGACGGGGTCGCCAGTTCAAATCTGGCCGTGGGCTCTTAAATAGGGTGAATTTTTT
Source organism: Candidatus Aminicenantota bacterium (assembly GCA_026991555.1). GTDB lineage: Bacteria > Acidobacteriota > Aminicenantia > S016-38 > S016-38 > JALSNJ01. The sequence goes on along the minus strand of JALXBI010000098.1, from coordinate 165 downwards.
TGATAAACATAAATAAGAAAAATTAAGGAGGTTAGGATATGGCTAAGCCAAAATTTGAAAGGACGAAGCCCCATCTGAATGTGGGCACCATAGGTCATGTTGACCACGGCAAGACCACGCTTACAGCGGCCATAACCAAGGTATTGCATAAGAAATTTCCTGACA
>JALXBI010000097.1 GCA_026991555.1 Candidatus Aminicenantota bacterium | reverse complement strand
CCGGAGAATCAATGCCTCCTGAAAGAAGGGCCACCAATTTTCCGCTGACCCCAACAGGAAGCCCTCCCCACCCAGGGAGCTTTTCAAAATAAACATAGAAGAATTCGTCTATGTATTCAACACCCACATTAACCTCCGGCTCCTTCAGGTTTACCGGGACGGAGAATTTCTCCCAAACCACTGCCCCAAGTTCCCTTTCAATTTCCGGGGATGTGAGGGGATAGTTCTTATCTGCCCTGGAGGCAGTTATCCTGAAGGAAGCGGCCTTAGAGAAAATTTCTTCCTGCTGCGCCAAGAATTCCTTAACTTCCCGGAGGGAAGCAAATTCCCAGGCAGGAGAATAGGATACTATTCCAAGGACCTTTGATAGATCGGGAAGGGAGGACGGTTCATAGATGAAAATTCTGCTCCTTTTAGAAGAAACCCCTTTAAAGGAAATGCCCTCCTTTTTCAAAAAGGCCCTTATGTTCTCCTCTAAGGTTTTTTCAAATCGCCTTCTATTGGCGCCCTTTAAGGCTATTTCTCCGTATCTTACGAGAATAAGGTCCATCAGATCTTACCTAAAGCTTTTTTAACTTTGAGTTTAACATATACATAAAACATAACCGCATACCTGGGAATGTCCTTCCATGTGCGGATGTTTTTTATGGCCTGAATTGCCTTTCTCCAGACAGATACCTTCTTCTGGGCCAGGTTCCAGCGAAATACCAGTTCGCTTATCTGGGCCCAGGAAAGAAGGTGTTTGAAAAGGGGAACATCCCCCTGGGCTGCTGGTAGGGTTATTATTCTGGGGTCCCTTCTGCGGGTCCATGTGAAATCTTCAGGGAGGATGCCAAGCTTCTTTGCGGTTTTTTCAAGGTCAGTTCCAGGATAAACGTGGAGGATGGAGACGGATATGTCGCAATCGCTGCTGAACTCCTCTATGAGCCTTATGGTCTCCTGAGCCTCCTCCCAGGTCTCTGTGGGATGGGAGAATATGAAAAAGGGATTGGGGGTTATTCCCAGTTCCTTAGCCCATTTTATTGTCCGGCGGACCTGTTCTATGTCCACATTTTTCCTGATTATTTCCTTTCTTACCCTTTCTGAACCCGCCTCCACCCCAAAGGAAAGGTAATACAAACCAGAGCGGACCATTTTCTCAAGGAGGGGCTTTGTGAGTATGTCCACCCTTACTTCCGCATACCAGTTTATGCCGTATTTTCTCTCTATGAAAATATCGCATAACTTCTCAAGTCTTTTTGGGTTGGCGTCAAAGGTATCATCGTAAAACCAAACAGCCTTTATGCCGTAATCCTTCATCCCCTGCTCTATTTCCTGGATTACCCTTTCCACCGAGTGCATCCTCACCGCCCTTCCCCAGTTGACAGGGGTAGCGCAGAAATTGCAGTTAAAGGGACAGCCCCTGGAGGTCATCATGTTAAGGGCAGGAACCATTCCCTTACCGGGTATCTCCATGGAGAAGTTGTATTTCCTGAAGTGGATAAGCTCCCGGTCAGGGATAGGAAGAAGGTCCAGGGGTTTTATGTAGGGCCTGCGGGGATTTTCTATTACCCTTCCGTCCTCTGCCCTGAAGGAAATTCCCAGGACCTTTTCAAGGTTTTTATAAGGGTGGGAGCCCTCAAGGGCCCTTACCAGTTCTAAAGTGGTTATTTCCCCTTCGTTTCTTACCACTATGTCCACGAAGGGAAGGTGGGTCAGGGTATCCCGGGCTGCCATGGAGGCATGGGGCCCTCCGAAAACGGTCCAGACCTGGGGTCTTGCTTTTTTAGCTATTTTAAGCAGTTTAAAGGCCTGAAACCGGTTCTCAGTGGTGGAGGTAACCCCTACAATGTCCGGTTTTTCGGTCTCTATCTTTCGGGCTATGTCCTTCCAGGACATCTGATAAAGTTCTGCTGGAACCAGCTCCACATCCACCCCGTTTTGCTTGAGCACCGTGGCTATGTAGATTATGCCCAAGGGAGGCATTATGGGGCCCTTGGACCACCTCTCGGCGAAATATCCGCCGGGAGGCACAAATATCATTGTTTTCATGGATAGGGGCGAATTATTTTTACCGGGATTTCCTTTTTGAGTTTTTCTATAAATTTCTTGAGGGCACGGGCCCTCTTTTCTTCAAGGATTCTTTGCTCTATTTCCTTCCTTACCTGGGAGATGGGCTTTACCGAGGGAGGGAAGTATTTCTCCACAAGAAAACGGTAAAAGCCGTCCTTCGTCTCTATCCAGGGAGTGAGCTTTCCTGCAGGGGTAGCCTTTATAAATCTCAAAAATTCGGGCCTTATTTCCTTGTCTGAGAGCTCGCCAAGCTCCCCGTTATTGGAATTAAAGGGTGGGTCTGAAAGCTTCACCGCCTCGTCAAATCCCTTGGTCTCAAGAACCTTATCAATTTCCCTTTTTCTTTTCTCAGCCCCTTCCTCCTTATTAACCTTTATGGCCCTCAGGCTCCAGCGGGCAGGTGTTGAAAATTCCCCCTTGTGGTTCTCGTAATAACTCCTTATCTCGCCCTGGGTTACCGAAAGCTTGATGTCCACTTCCTTCTGAATGAGTCTCTGCTGCATGAGGTTTTCCTTGGCCGCCTTCTTCCACTCCTCCACATTAATTCCCTGGGCGGCCATGGCTTTTTCCAGCTCCTCCACGGTGGAAAAACCGTATTCCTTGGCCATGTTCTTCATGGTAAGCTGCAGGTCCTGGTCCACGTTGATCCCCTCTTCCTTTGCTTTTATTAAAAGGAGTTTCTTCTGGATCAGATTATTCAGGATTTTCTTCCGCTGCTGGGCAAACTTCTCCTCCAGTTCCTGTCCTTTGTATTTTTGAGACAGAAATTTGTAAAGTTCCTTTTCGTAATTTTTCACATCCGACAGGGTTATGACCTCATCTCCCACCACTGCAAGAACTTCATCCACCAGTTTATATTCCCCTGCCAGAAGGAATCCTGCCAGGACTAATATAAGTGCAGGTTTTTTCATTTTTCCTCCCTGTAAGGAAAATCAAGATTTTCCGGGTAAATCACCACTCTGTATTGGGCTTTAAGCTTTTCAAGCCATTTGCTCAGGGCTTGCTCCTTTTTTTCCTCAAGAAGTTTTTCCTTTATTTTTTCCTTTACCTCCGAAAAGCTGAGCATCCTCTGGGCCTCCCTTTTGTCCAAGCGGAATATATGATACCCCATGGGAGTCTTCACCACCTGGGAAACTTCTCCAGGCGAGAGGGAGAAAACCACATCCTCCATCTCGGGAGGAAGGTCCCCTTTCTCATACCACCCCATCCTGCCCCCGTTCTTCGCTTCAGGAGCTATAGAGAATTTCTCGGCCAGGGTTTCAAATTCCCTTACCCCTGCTTTAGCCAGTTTATCCCTGAGTTGAAGGGCTAAGGATTCTGAATCCACCAGGATGTGGTGAAGTTTAACCCTCTCCTTCCTTATAAACTCCTGAGGATGCTTTCTATAATACTGATAGGCTTCCTGGTTCGTGACCTTTATTCCCTTGAAAATCACATCTCTCTCGTATTTACTTATAATAAGATTTTCGTAAATGGATTTAAGAACTGCGGCGTCCACTTTGACCTTCATGTCCTCAAGAATTTTCCTGTATACGGAAATCTCATCCGGATTCAGGATTATTCTCCTCTTTTCCGCATCGTAAAGAAGAAGCCGGGTGTTAACAAATTCCCTGAAAAGAGCGGATTTTGCCGCAGAGGTTAGACCCCGTGCTGAGATTCTTTTCCCCTCCAAAAATACTTCAAAATCCCTGAGAGTGTAATTTTTATCGTTTATCTGGAGCACAACCCCGTATTTCTTTTCCTTTTTCGGAACAGGGGCTTTCTTTTCTCCCCTGGATTTTCCCCCACAGAAGGAGAAAAGCAGAGTAAACAAAATTATTACTGTTTTTCTCATGAATGATTATTATAAACTGACGAGCCCTTTTTTGCAAAGGGAAAAGAGGGGATGGTTGCGGGGGGTGGATTTGAACCACCGACCTTCGGGTTATGAGCCCGACGAGCTACCTGAC
>JALXBI010000096.1 GCA_026991555.1 Candidatus Aminicenantota bacterium | reverse complement strand
TCCCCCAAACAGTGTAAGGGCTGCGCCAATGGCTAAGGCTGAAAGGCTTCCTGGAAGGTCAAAGAGGCCCAGGGCTAAGGAAACTAAGAAGGCGGCAAAAACCACTCCTAAGGAAATCATCTCCGGGCGGGAAAAATAAATCCTGGCCCGGGAAAGGGCCATGAAGAAAACCACGAAGGAAAAGGGAACTATGAGGTTGTCGTCAAAACCTAAGTCCAGGGATTCAAAAAGGGCTGAGAGCAAGACCGCCCCTTCAATTATCAAAAGCCTTCTCCAGTCAAGGCTTCCTGCCACATAGAAATACGCTAAAGGAACCAGAACAAATCCGGTAAGGATAAAGGCCCCGGTGCCGGAAAAACTTTTTTTGGGGTTCCATGCAAGGGGATGTTTTCCTCCCACCAGGGAGGCCATCCCATCGGCAAAGGATAGCAGGGCCCAGGCAGCCCCGGCTAAGGCCAAGTGATTTTTAAGGAGAATGAGTAGCAGGAGCACGGAAAAGGGATAATAAACTATTCCCCGGTCAAACCTGCTCCTCATAAGGGATTTTGCGTAAAGGGGAAAGAGGAAGATGTTATGAAAAAGGGCAGCGGACGCTATCAGAAGAAGGGCCCACCAGGGAAGGATGGGGATTAGAAGGACGGGAAGACCGAAGAGAATGTGGACGGTCTTCCTGAGCTTTTCATTCAATCTCCCCCCTCCACCAGTTCAAAATATCCAGAAGGGTCTTTTCTATAGGAATAGATGGTGTCCATCCCGTTACCCTGTTGAGTTTTCCTATGTTGGCCCAGAGCATGGAAATATCAGCCTTCCTCAGTCTGGCCCTTTTTACCTCAACCCTGAATTCCACCTCGGAAAAGGAGAGGAGAATCTCGAGAATCTCCCCTATGGAATAAACCTTGCCGGAACCCAGGTTGTAAACCTCCCCTGGCTTTCCCCTTTGGGAGAGAATGAAAAGGGCCTCCACCCCGTCCCTTACATCGGTAAAATCCCTTTTTGCCTCAAGGTTTCCCACCTCCACCACGGGTTTCCTTTTCCCCTTCTCCGCCTCGGCTATGGCCTTGGCAAAGGAGGAGGCGGCAAAGGATGGACGCTGGCCCGGCCCTATCTGATTGAAAAGCCTGACCGCTATTCCCTTTATGCCGTAAACTCTGCGGTAAAACCGGAGGACCTCCTCGGCGTTGAGTTTGGATACCCCGTAGTGGGAAAGGGGAGACGGAGGCTGGCTTTCCCTTATGGGCTGTCGTTTTTTGGGAACAGCTCCGTAAACCGCAGCGGAGGAGGCCAGAAGGAAGACGGGTTTTTGCTTCGCAGAGGCAAAGCCCTCCAGAAGGTAAAGGGTGGCTAAGGTGTTATTTGAGTATGTCTCTTCCAGTTTTTCCCAGCTGGCTCCCACATGGCTCTGTCCTGCCAAGTGGAAAACCACATCGGGCTTGAAGTCCAGAACCTCCTCCAAGGGGTCCCTTCCCAGGAGGAGCTCCCTCTGGCAGGTCTCACATTTTCGCCTGCAAATTCCCAGAACCTCCCCCTCGGAGGAAAGCCTTCTGTAAAGATAACTTCCGATGAAACCGCAGGCTCCGGTTATGAGGTATTTCAAACCCTTTCCCTCCAGTGATTCAGAAGGTCCTCAAGGGTTTTCTCAAAGGGTATTTTAGGCGCCCATCCCGTTTTCTCCCTGAACTTGGTGCAGTCGCCGATGAGCACCGGAACATCCGAGGGTCTCATCCTTTCCGGGTCCTGCTCCACCTTCACCTCAACCTTACTAAGGGAAAGGAGCATCTCAAGGACCTCGCTTATTCTGTAGCCCCTTCCTGAACAGAGGTTGTAAACCTCGCCGGCCTCGCCCTCGGTGGCGGCCAGCCAGTAACCCCTTACCATGTCCCTCACATCGGTGAAATCCCTTATGGCCTCTAAGTTGCCCACCTTAATGACCGGAGGCCTTTTTCCCTTTTCTATCTCAGCAATCTGCTTGGCAAAATTGGAGCAGACGAATACCTCTCCCCTGCGGGGCCCTGTGTGGTTGAAGCCCCTGGTTCTTATGATTCTCATCCCATCCCATAGCTCATAAAATACTGATAACCAAGAAAATCCTGGGCTATTTTGGAGACGGCGTATGGGCTAAGGGGTCTCAGGGGATTGGTTTCCTTAATGGGGACCTCGTCCTCCTTAACAAGGCCGTATTCCTCGCTGGAGCCCGCTATCTGGATGGCAGTGGAAAGCCCCAGTTCCCTAACGGCTTCAAATATGTTGGTCTGGCCCAGAATGTTGGTGGTGAGGGTTTCCTGGGGAGCTTTCCAGGATGTGGGAACGAAGCTCTGGGCAGCCAAGTGGAATATGAGGTCCGGCCTTACCTCGTCCAGAACCCTTTTTACGGAAATGTAATCCCTTATGTCCCCCTCAACGAGATTAATTTTTTCCCTCAAATGTTCTATGTTTTCGGTCCGCGACCTCCACCTCACAATCCCGTAAACCTCCACATGGGGATGGTTCTCTAAAATGTAATCGGCAAGATGGGAACCGGCAAAGCCTGTTATGCCAGTTATCAAAGCTCTCATGCATTACCTCCAAAATTTTTGTAATATTCCCCTGCCCTTTCCCCCTTCCTTTTTTTCCACCACCGGCGGTTTTCCCTGTACCAATCAACGGTTCTTTTAAGCCCTGCCTCAAAACCCACCTTGGGCCTCCATCCTAAGCCCCTGAGCCTGGAACTGTCCACAGAGCACCTGAAGTCGTGTCCCGGGCGGTCAGGGACAAATTCTATCCATTCCTCGCCTAAATCCATTATCTGAAGAAGCTTCTTAGCCAGCTCAAGATTGCTTATTTCAAAATTGGAGGAGAGGTTATAGCACTGGCCTGCCTGGCCCTTCTCCAGAAGAAGCCACAAACCCTCAACCCCATCCTCAACGAAAACCCATTCCCTTATGTTTTCCCCGGTTCCGTAGAGGGGTATTTTCTTGCCCTCAAGAAGATTGGTAATGAAAAGGGGGATAGCCTTTTCCGGCCATTGGAAGGGGCCGTAATTGTTGGAGGGCCGCACAATAATCACCGGCAGTCCATAGGTCCTGTGGAAGGAATAAGCAAGGCGGTCCGCTCCGGCCTTGGAGGCGGAATAAGGGGAAGTGGGATTTATGGGGTCTTCCTCCCTGAAACTTCCCTCCTCAATGGGACCGTAAACCTCGTCGGTGGAAATGTGGATGAACTTCACTATCTTCCCGCTCCTTCTGGCCTCTTCAAGAAGAACATAGGTCCCGTAAACATCGGTAAGGACGAATTCCCCCCCGTCGAGCAGGGATCTTTCCACATGGGTTTCCGCGGCGAAATGGACCACATGGTCCGCCTGAGCCATGAGGCCCGAAACCAGTTCCCTATCCCTTATGTCCCCTTTAACGAAGCGATGGGATGGGTGATGGAAAAAATCCTCCATGGTGTCGGTGCTTTCCCCATAGGTCATAAGATCAAGGTTTATGACCTCAGCCCCCTCTTTCAGGGCCTTTCGTATAAAATGCGAACCCATAAATCCTGCGCCACCGGTTACGAGAATCCTCATCGGCACTTACCTTCTCACCACGATATCGTCCTCGGTGCCCTCAATACCATCGGGCCCAGCGCTTACAAGCTCAAATCCCCCGTCAAGCTTCCTGTAAATGATGGGATGGCCCCAGGGGTCCTCGGGCACCCTACCCTTAACCTCCTCCAAGGAGTCAGGATATTCCCCTTCGGTTAAATACTTTGCCTGTATGTCGTTGGCAAGGGCCCTGAGATCGGCCTTAGTGGTTTCAATTCTGGTTTGGCGAAGCCCTTTAATCCCCCCCTGGGCATCCTCAACCACTTTCTTGCTGTGGGCATAGTGAAGAACCAGGTAAATCCCGGCCACAAGAAGAATTATTACTATAAGTCCTCTCATAATTGTTTATTTTACCCTACTGGTACTCAGACTGCAAAGAATTTTTAATAATTAGGGACAGACCCTATTTCATTCTTTCCCGAAAACTCCCTCCCGAATCCTTGCCACTTCAGAAAATTCCCACCCAAAACTCCCACCAGCAAAAAATCCAC
>JALXBI010000095.1 GCA_026991555.1 Candidatus Aminicenantota bacterium | reverse complement strand
GGGAGTTTTGGGTGGGAATTTTCTGAAGTGGCAAGGATTCGGGAGGGAGTTTTCGGGAAAGAATGAAAAAGGGTCTGTCCCCAATTGAAGTTTTGGAGAAATTTGGAAAAAATTAAGAAAAAGGGTCTGTCCCTAATTTGAGGGAATTGACAGTAGCGCCAGCTCCTTTTAAAATTTTGCAGATGCATATACCTGATGGTTTCCTTTCTCCCGAAACCTGTGCGGCCTCATACGCGGTGGCCATCCCCTTTGTTTACTATTCTTTTAAGAAGGTTCTCGACGAGGAACATCTTGCCAGGTTGGGAGTGCTTTCAGCCCTTGCCTTCGTGGTGATGATGATAAACATTCCCATCCCAGGAGGGACATCCGGACACGCCCTGGGAACCTCTCTTCTGGCCATATTATTCGGTCCGTGGAAGGCGGTGGCTTCCCTATCTGTGGTTCTTGCCCTCCAGGCCATTATTTTTGGCGATGGAGGCATAACCACCTATGGGGCAAATCTGATTGTCATGGGCATTATCCCTGCCTTCGTAGGATATTGGGCCTGGCAGATAACCAGAAAATGGGGTAAATTTTCCTATTTCCTGAGCGGATATGTATCCTTAGTTTTCTCCTCCCTTACCGCTTCCCTTATTCTTGGGCTTCAGGCCCTTATTTTTCGCCACGGCGCTCTTCCCCTTTATTTCCCTTATGGCTTAAAAGTAACCGTCCCCGCCATGCTCGTTCCAACCCTGCTGTTTTTTGCTCCCTTGGAAGGGATTTTAAACCTTGCGGTGCTTTCCTATATTAAGAAGGATGAAAAGGGAAGTTAAACTGCTTCTTGTTTTCCTGCTTCTGGTGCCTCTGGGCCTTCTGGGAGGAGGAGCCTGGGGGGAGTGGGCAGAGGGGGAACTTAGGGAGATGCTGGGTTTTGTTCCCTACGGAGTCAAAAAACTATCAGGATTATGGAAGGCTCCTGTCAGCGATTATTCCTTGAAGTTTCTTGGAGAACTTCCCTCGTATTTGCTTTCAGCCATTGTGGGAGCAGGTTTGATAATTCTGATTTTTGTCCTCATCGAAAGGCTCAGAAAATGAAGGAAACCTTAGCATTTTTTCTGTTTCTTGGTTTTCTTTTTTTTCTTTCCCTTTCTCACAATTGGTATGTTTTCCTTCCGGTAATTCTTCTTTCCCTTCCCTTTTTAAAGCTTAGAAGAATCCTCAGCCTTCTTCTTTTTCTCTTCTTAATCTCCTTCCCTTACATTTTCTTTCATCCGGAAGGGGTTTCCCCGTGGCACTGGTTGCTTCTTTTCAATCTGAGGGTTCTTGCCATGAGTCTTTCGGCCATAGCGTTCTTTTCCCTGATTCATCCACTGAAGATTTTTTCCTTTTCTCCAACCCTCCAGGCGGTATTTTCCTTAGCCTATGCCCAGTATTCCTCCTTCAAAAAAACCTATTTTTCCTTTCAGCAGGCCCTCCGTTCCCGGACAGTAAGCAGACGTCTTGGCAAGGCATTTTTTCCCTATGCCGGGGCCGTTTTTGGATACTTCCTGAGGGTTTCGGAAAGAAGGGGAGAGGAAATAAAGCAGGCCCTTCGTTCAAGGGGGTTTTATGTTCAGGGTTGAGAACCTGTGGTTTTCCTACGCAGAGGAGGATGTCCTTAGAGGAATAAATCTAAATTTGGAAAGAGGGGATAGGGTTGTTCTCCTTGGAGGTAATGGGTGCGGAAAATCCACCCTTCTTAAGATTCTGGACGGGCTTATTTTTCCGAAAAAAGGCAGGGTTTTCTGGAAGGGAAAGGAATTAAGGCCGGGGAAGATTAAGAATTTTGAAGGGGAATTCAGAAGGTCCGTGGTTCTCCTTTTTCAGGATGTGGAAGTGATGCTCTTTAATCCCACGGTAAGGGACGAGATTTCCTTTGGTCTGAGACAGATGAGGATTAAAGACATCGACGAAAGGGTTGAAAAATGGGGGGAGAAGCTGGGAATCTCCAATCTTTTCGAAAGGTCTCCAGCGGAGCTCAGCATCGGCGAAAAGAAGAAGGTGGCTCTGGCCTCTATACTCGCTTTAGAGCCTGAGGTGCTCCTCCTTGACGAGCCCCTTTCTAACCTTGATCCCAGGAGCACCGGAGAGATTCTGGACCTCCTCTGGGAGTATCCTGCCACCACAGTGGTGGCCACCCAGAACCTGAGCCTGGCTCCGGAATTGGGAGAGAGGGCGATTCTCCTTTCCGAGGACCACAGGAAAATATACGAAGGGGATTTTAAGGAGCTTCTATCGGACAGGGAGCTTCTCCTTAGGGCCAATTTGTTGCACATTCATCGGCACCGGCATGGGAGGGTAATCCACAGGCATTTTCATCCTCATGACTGGGAATGAAGGTATAATTAATCCATGGCGCACGGTAGCAAGAAGGTAGTGCTTTTCGCCCTGGGAGCCAACCTGGCCATAGCCCTTTCCAAATTTGTGGTTTATTTTCTTACAGGTTCTTCCTCCATGCTCTCGGAGGCCATACATTCCACAGCGGACACGGGAAATCAGGTTCTCCTCCTGGTGGGAATGGCAAGGAGCAGAAAGCCCGAGGACCGAACCCATCCCTTTGGTTATGCCAGCGAGAGATTTTTCTGGGCCTTTCTCGTGGCGGTTCAGCTTTTCGCCTTAGGAGGATTATATTCCCTCTGGGAAGGGGTGAGGAAGGTCATCCATCCCCATCAGATAAAAAATCCCTTTCTGGCTGTGGGCCTTCTCCTATTTGCCATGACAGCGGAGGGGATTTCCTTTCTCAAAGCCAGCAGTGAACTTCACAGGGAAAAGGGAGCTCTTTCGGTTTTTTCCTTCCTGAGAAAGACCCCCAGGGTTGAAGTGGTGGTGGTTTACTTAGAGGACATGGCAGCCCTTCTGGGTTTAACCATTGCCCTCTTCTCGGTGCTCCTTTCCCATTTTACCGGACTTGCCCTTTTTGACGGGTTGGGTTCCGTCCTTATAGGTTTTCTCCTTATAGGCGTGGCCTTTTTCTTGGGTTCGGAGATGCATTCTCTCATAGTGGGGGAGTCAGCTCCTGAGGAGGTGATGAGGGAGGTAGAGAGAATTCTCTCAGGGCAGGAGGGGGTGGAGAGGGTGGTTTATCTGAAGTCCCTCATTTTAGGGGAGGACAACATCCTCCTGGCAGGGAAGGTTCTTTTTCCTCCCACCACCCCTATGGAAAAGGTAAGTTCCGCCATTGACATGGCAGAAAGGGAAATAAGGGAAAAATTCCCTTCGATAAAGAAAATCTTTATAGAGGCGGATGTTCCCAAATGAGGGTTAAATTTCTTGGAACCGCAGGGGCCAGATATGTTATGGCTACCCAGCTTCGCTCTTCAGCAGGGACTTATATTGAAGTTAATGGGAAGAAAATCGTCCTGGACCCTGGCCCTGGAACCCTGGTGAGAATGGCCAAGTCAAGGCCCAGAATTCCCCCTTCTTCCCTTGATGGGGTTATTCTTACCCACATTCACTTGGACCACAGCGGGGATGTTAATGCTCTCCTTGATGCCATGACAGAGGGAGTCAAGAGAAAAAGGGGTTTTCTTCTGGCTCCTGCTCAGGCAGTGGAGGGGGAGGATAGGGTGGTCTTCCGTTATCTCATGGGAGCAGTGGAAATAATAAGAATGAAGGCCCGGGAAAAATACTCCTTGGAGGGCATGGAACTTGAGATTTCCTGTCCCCATGTTCACGGAGTTGAAACCTACGGAGTAAAAATTTCCCATGAAAAGGGGAAGTTGTGTTTTATAGTTGATACGGCTTTCTTTCCGGAGCTTCCCGAATGCTATTCCGACTGTTCCTATTTAGTGGTGAATACTGTTCTTAAGGATTGTAATCCGAGGATAAAACATCTTTGCCTGGAAAATGTGAAGGAGCTGGCCATTAGAATTAAACCGAGGCTTTTAATTATGACTCATTTCGGGATGAACATGCTCAGGGCAAAGCCCTGGGAGATGGCCCAGGAGCTTTCCCGAACCCTTGGTTTAGAGATCAAGGCTGCTTCCGACGGAATGCTTCTTGAAATTTAATCTGTTAAAATAAAAAGGAAGGAGGTGACATGAGAAAAATAGCAGCTTTTCTTTTCGTTCTTTCTTTGGGTTTTGCTTATCAGTTTCAGGGAATTGACAGGGTTTATGGAACATGGATTAACACCAATCCGCATACCAAAGGAATTACCAAGATTGTCGTAACAAGAAGGGGAGGAGACACTTATGTGAAGGTGTGGGGCAAATGTCATCCTACTGATTGTTACTGGGGGGAGGCGAAGGCCTATACCTTTGCTGGAAGTCCCTACGACGACCCGGGCAGGCATTTTAAGTCCATCTTAGCTATTTACAGGTTCAGGGAGTCGGAGAGATACCTCATACTCAACCGTCCTTCCGGAAACATCCTCAGGGTAAGGACCATGGTTAGATTTCCCCTGGACGAAAGGAAAAATATGGACAAGTCCTACACCTTCAGGAAGGCGACCGTAGCTCCACCGGCAGTAGGAAGAGTGACCGAAGCTCCAGAGCCCATTTATCCTCCCAATGGTAAGGTTTTCCATCACTACCCCAGAACCACCACATTGAAATGGAGACCCGTTCCCGGGGCTGTTTCCTATACCGTGGAGATATACTACATTGAACCCTGTGGCCCCATGAGAAGGCCTGAGACCTGCAGAGCAGTTCTGTGGAAGAAGGTTGAGGGCATAAGGGGAACCAGTTATACCTTCCGTTTCGTGGGAGCACAGCCTGGAAAATGGAGGGTCTGGGGCGTTGATGCTTCGGGAAGGTCCGGACCCAAGAGCCGCTGGATGTATTTCCGCTATACCCGTTAACCCTTAATTACCAGAAGGGGCCTCATCCTCGCTACTTTTCTTGAGATAGCGGCCCCTTCTATGGCCTCCACCACTAAGGAAACATCCTTGTAGGCCTCGGGCATCTCCTCCATGACGGTTTTCCTGCTGGCAGACCTTACGAGAATCCCTTCCCTCTTCAATTCGTTTTCGATGGACCTTCCCCGGGCAGCCTTAATGGCCTTGTGTCTGCTCATGAGCCTTCCTGCTCCGTGGCAGGAGGAGCCAAAGGTTTCCTCCATGGCCCTTGGAGTGGCAACCAGAAGGAAGGAATACCTTCCCATATCCCCGGGGATTATAACCGGCTGACCTGTTTTGCGATAGCGGGGGGGAAGTTCCTCGTGTCCCGGAGGAAAGGCCCGGGTGGCTCCCTTCCTGTGGACGGCCAGCACCGTTTCCCTGCCGTTGACCCTGTGTTCTTCCTTCTTCACTATGTTATGAGCATGGTCGTAAATAAGGGCAAGTCCCAGCTCCTCGCAGCTCATTCCCAAGGCTTCACTGAAGGCTTCCCTGGCCCAGTGCATTATAATCTGCCGATTGGCCCAGGCGAAATTGGCCGCCGAGGCCATGGCCCCTAAGTATTTTTTACCCTCCTTGGATTGGGTGGGGGCGCAGGCCAGCTGTTTGTCCGGGAGCCATATGCCGTATTTAGAAAGGGCCCGTTCCATTATTACCAGGAAATCCGTGGCTACCTGATGGCCAAGTCCCCTGGAACCAGTGTGAATCATAAGGGTAATCATTCCCAGCTCCAGGCCGAATTCCTTGGCGGTTTTCTCGTCGTAAATTTCGTCCACCACCTGGACTTCAGCAAAATGATTTCCAGAGCCTAAGGTCCCAAGCTGGTCTTTCCCCCTTTCCAAGGCCTTGGTGGAAACTTCGGAAGGGTCTGCCCAGGGGAGCTTGCCAGTGCTCTCGGTGGCCTGAAGGTCCTCTTCCGTCCCGTATCCCTTTCTCACAGCCCAGTAGGAGCCCTCGGCCAGAACCTGCCTGAGCTGCGAATGGGAGAGTTTTAATTTTCCTGTGGAGCCCACCCCGGTAGGAATTTTCCTGAAAAGGGCATTGAGAAGTGCTTCTTTCTTTCCCTGGATATCCTTCAGGGTAAGATTGCTTCTTACAAGCCTAACCCCGCAGTTTATGTCAAATCCCACGCCTCCAGGAGAGACTATTCCCTCGTGCCAGTCCGTGGCAATTACTCCTCCTATGGGAAGCCCATACCCATAATGGATGTCGGGCATGGCCATGGAGGCTTTAACAATTCCTGGAAGGGTAGCTGCGTTGGCCACCTGCTGGAGGGCTCCGTCTTCCACAGTTTCCATTATTTCCTCGGAAGCGTAGATTATACCCGGAACCCTCATCTTACCGTGTTTGGGTATTTCCCATTTAAAGGGGGAAATTTTTCTGAGTTTTTCCTTCATATCAATATTTTAACATTGGCCAGAGGCCTTATTTTCCGACCGGAAAAAGCGAGAGGAGGGCCCGGACCGCTTCCTCCCAGAATTTCTGACCCTCCCTCTCCTTCAAGTAATCAAGAGCTTCCTGAGGGGAAAGGGCTTTTCTGTATGGCCTTTCGCTGGTCAGGGCGTCGTAAACATCGGCCACGGCTATTATCCTGGCGAAGATGGGAATTTCTTCGCAGGTTAGCCCATCAGGATAACCGGAGCCATCGCACCTTTCGTGGTGGTATTTTATTCCCTCTACTATAGATTCTGTTCCGGGTATTCCCTCAACAATCTCCGCTCCTATTTCCGGATGTTTCTCTATAAGCCTCCTTTCCTCCTCTGTGAGGCTTCCCTTTTTTCTTAAAATCTCATCGGGAATCCCTATTTTTCCTACGTCGTGGAGTATGGCAGAGAGTTCAAGTTTTTCCAGTTCGTTTCCCTCAATATCGAGAATTTCGCCTATTTTCCCTGAATATTCAAGAACCCTTTTCGTATGGCCTCCGGTGTAGGGGTCCCTTTTATCTATGGCCGTTGCCAGGGCCAATGCTGTTTCCTTAAATAGCCTCTTCTGGAATAGGTAAAGTCTTGCATTTTCCAGGGCCATGGCCACTGGGCCGGCCAAATTCTCTATGAGTTCAATGTCCTCGGACCGGAAACCTCCTTCTTTGTTGAGAAGCTGTATAACTCCTATTACCTTCCCCCTGGATTTAAGCGGAAAGGTTAGTAGGTTCTCGGTGTGAAAACTGCTCGCCCTATCAAAGTCCGGATTCCACTCCGAGCTTTTCCTCACATCATCTATCACCCTCGGCTTTCCGGAGGCTGCCACACTTCCTGCGATTCCCTCCCCCAGGTGTAATGATTTACCCTTTAAATTCTCAGCCCCTCTTCCCACAATTGCCCTGAAGAAAAGTTTCCCCTCTTCCTCGGATAGTTCCCAGATTGACCCGGCTTCGCATCCGATAAGGGAGACTATTCCCTTCAGGGACTGGAAAAGAACCTCTTCTGGCTCTAAGGAAGAGTAGATTTCGGAGAGTAAATGGATTATCCGTTTAAGATCGGCTGCGGAAGTATTCATCAATGTATTTCTGAATTCTGTCCCTGGTTCGGTAAGGGATCCTGAGCCACTTCATGGCGATTATCCTGTCGTTTCCGAGGTGGGCTATTCTGACTACCTTGGCAGAATCAACCCTATAGGTTCCGTCAGGGAAAACGATTTCTATGGGACCCACTTCCTGGTCAATACTGATTCTTGATACAGGGAATTTAGGAAGTATGGCCACTCCACCCGTGGAGATGTTATCCACCACCCCCTCATAATCCTTTAAGGGCGGGGAGATAAATCTGAGGATAATAGGTTTCTCGGAGAAACCGGGCACCCTGGGAAAGGCCCTTTTATCCTTGAATTCCCTGGGGAGACTTCCTCTGATTTTCAATATCTCAATCTGACGGTGAAAGAACCTCTTTGCCCTTAAGAGCATTACGAATAGGTATACATCGGCTGCCAGAAGAAGCAGAATTATAATGCAGCACCACACATTCATACTCCTCCTTTATTTTACCAAAACCCCGAAGATTCTGATATAATCTTTTTCTTATGGAAAACGAGAAAATATTAAAGGCTATTGAGGCACTTTCTAAGGAAAAGGGCATAGATAAGGACTATCTTATAAAGGCCATAGAGGATGCGGTAAGGACAGCCTCAAAAAAATATTTTGGGGAGGGCGAGAAAATAGAGGTTTATTTTGACCGGGAAAAGGGAGAAGTAAAAGTTCTGGTTCGAAAGAAGGTGGTTTCGCAGGTTAAAGACCCTACCAGGGAAATACATATAGAAAAGGCGAAAAAACTGTTCAGTGAAGATGTCAAGGAGGGGGACGAGGTGGAACTTACTCTCCCCCCTGAAACCTTAGGGAGGATAGCAGCCCAGGCTGCCAAAAATGTTCTCTTTTCCAGGGTCAGGGAAGCAGAGGAGGACAGGGTTTTCAACAAATACAGGGAACTGGAAGGGCAGGTGGTTACCGCAAGGGTTCACCGCATCAGCGATGGGGATGTTTACCTTTTCATAGGAAAAGATGAGGCTCTTCTTCCAAAAAGGGAGCAGATCCCCTCGGAAGCCTACAGAACAGGAAGGGAAATAAAGGCCCTGCTGCTGAGGGTTTACAGATACGCTAAGCCGGTGCAGCTCATACTTTCGAGGACGAGACCAGAATTGGTTGTGAAACTTCTGGAAAGGGAGATTCCTGAGCTTGCTGAGGGAAAAATAAAAATAAAGGGCATCGTCAGGGAACCCGGAGTAAGGTCAAAAATAGCCGTATACGCAGAGGACCCCACTGTAGATGCCCTGGGCTCGTGTATAGGCATGAAGGGAAACAGGGTTCTGGCCGTTACCAAGGAACTTTCAGGAGAGAGAATAGACATAGTGCTGTGGGATGAGGATCCTGAGAAGTTCATAGCCAACGCCCTGAGTCCCGCAAAAGTCAGCGAAGTTAAGATTGTAGATATGGGGAGGAAAATTGCCGAAGTCATAGTTCCTGACGAAAATTATTCGGTGGCGGTGGGAAAAAAGGGCACTAACATAAGGCTGGCTTCCAGACTTACCCATTGGAAAATTTCCCTGAAAACCGAAAGCGAAAGGAGGGAGGAGGTTCTTAAGGAAACCGACGAGAGCCTTCCCTTTGCCGAGTTTCCCAAGCCCCTTGCCCTTGCTCTTAAAAGGATGGGAATTCTCACCTGGAAGAAGCTACAGGAACTTCCGGAAAAGAAGCTTGAATCCTTACCGGGCATGAGCGGGAAATTTCTGGATAGAATTAAAGAGGAATTGAGAATAAGGGGCTATAGATTAAGGAGGTAGTATGGCGAAGTTCAGGGTCTACCAGATCGCCAAGGAATTTGGTCTCGATAGCAAGCTTGTCATAGAGCTACTGAGGGATATAGGTATACAGGTTAAAACAGCAAGTAGCACTATAAACGAGGAGCAACTTATAAGGATAAAGGAGAGAATAGAGGAGTATAAAAAAACTGGCAAGAGACCCAACCCTAAACCCAAGGTTACGGAGAAAAAGGCAACAAAGCCAAAACCAGCCCCGGAAGAAAAGGAGACTTCTCCTAAACCCCAACCCAAACCCAGAACTCGAGCTAAGCCTTCTCCATCCCGGAAAAAAACCGCTCCTCCAAAGAAGGAAAAGCCAGAGGAAAAGCCCCCTCAGAAAGTTTCTTCTAAAAGATTTGAGATTATAAAGAAGAAGAAAAAGGAGGTTAAATTCCCGGAATCCGCCACGGTGGTGGAGGGTGAAACCCTCAAGGATCTGGCGGAGAAACTGGGGGTTAAGGTTTCCCAGGTGGAGGAAAAGCTCCGGGAGGGGGGACTTTACATAACTTCAAATACCAAAATTGATTCCACCTTAGCCCAGGAAATAGGAAGGATTTTAAAGGTCAGCATAGAATTCAAGAGTTTTGAGGAAAGCTTAGAGGAGCTTCACGGAAAAGGGACCCAATGGGTTCCCAGGGCTCCCATAGTCACTGTAATGGGACATGTGGACCACGGAAAGACCACCCTCCTTGACTACATCAGAAGAACCAGGGTGGCGGAGAGGGAGGCAGGGGGAATAACCCAGCACATTGGGGCCTACAAGGTTAAAGTGGGGGATAAGTGGATTACTTTTATAGATACCCCCGGTCATGAAGCCTTTACAAAATTAAGGGCCAGGGGGGCTCAGGTCACCGACATAGTGGTTTTGGTGGTAGCCGCCGACGACGGGGTTATGCCCCAGACCGTTGAGGCCATAAATCACGCTAAGGCAGCAGGGGTTCAGATGATAGTGGCCATAAACAAAATTGACAAACCCGAGGCTGATCCCATGAGGGTTAAACAGCAACTGGCAGAGCACGGTGTTCTTGTGGAAGAGTGGGGGGGGGATACGGTGGCTGTTGAGATTTCTGCCAAGACGGGAAAGGGCGTGGACGAACTCCTTGAGATGATAGTGCTGGTAGGTGAAATGCTGGAGCTCAAGGCCCCGGTGGATGTTCCTGCCCAGGGAACCATCCTGGTGGCCAAGCTTGACCCCAGAAAAGGTCCTACGGTAAAGGCAATAATTCAGAAGGGAATACTTAAACCCAGGGAGGCCTTCGTGGCCGGGTTTACCTGGGGAAAGGTAAGGGGCCTCTTTGACGAATTCGGAAAACCCATCAAACAAGCCGGTCCCTCGGATCCGGTAGAGATCCTGGGTTTTGAAGAGGTGCCCCAGGAAGGGGACAGGCTTTATGTGGTGGGGGATGTGGAAAAAGCCAAGGAAATTGTGGAGATAAGAAAGGAAAACCTGAAAATGGGGACCCGCCGGGTGGAGCGGAAGATAACCTTAGAGGACCTTTTAAGGGAACTGGAAGGTCAGGAGGAGAAGGAGCTTCTCATAATCCTCAAGGCCGATGTTATAGGTTCCTTAGAAGCCATAAGGGATTCCCTGGAGAAACTGTCCACCGACGAGATAAAGATAAGAATACTCCACGCAGCCACTGGCCCGGTGAGCGAAAGCGATGTTCTTTTAGCCTCTGCCTCCAAGGCTATAATAATAGGCTTTAATGTAAAGGCTGAAAAAAAGGCCTTAGCCGCAGCTTCCTCTGAAAAGGTCCAGATCAGGCTTTACAGGGTAATTTACGAGTTACTTGAGGATGTTAAGAAGGCCCTGAAGGGCATGCTTAAGCCCAAGTTTGAGGAGACGGTGGTGGGCAGGGCAGAAGTTAAACAGACCTTTAAAATTGCCAGGGTTGGGGTTGTGGCCGGATGCTTGGTGGTGGAAGGCAAGGTGAGGCGGGACCTTAAAGCAAGGGTTATAAGGGATGGAGAGGTCATATTTGACGGGAAAATAGCCTCCCTGAAGCATTACAAAGACGATGTGGATGAGGTAAGAATGGGCAGCGAATGCGGTATAAGGCTGGAGAGCTTCAATGATGTGAAGAAGGGAGACATTATTGAAGTATACGAGAGAAGGCAGGTTTAGTTTGAATGGTCATAGGTTATCTTTACATAGAGTTTTACCTGCCCTGGAGCCATTCCCTGAAGGAAAAGAGGAAATTTCTAAGCAGCCTGAAGAATAGAATAAGGAACCATTACAATGTTTCGGTGGCCGAGGTTGATTTTCAGAGTCTTTGGCAGAGAGCTGGCCTGGCCATGGTTTCAATAGCTTCAGAGCGTTCAACGGTAGAGGGAATTTTTGATAGGATCTTGAAGGAGGCTTCCCTTCTGGACGCTCAAATTTTAAAGGAGGAGGTGGAATTCCTTTGAGGGAAAGGAGAAAACAGAGACTCGAAAAGCTACTTCTGGAGCAGATATCCTCGGACATTCAGAGCATTTACGAACTTACGGACATGATGGTATCGGTGACCAGGGTAAGGCTCTCCAATGACCTTTCCTCGGCCAGGATTTACATAACCGCCCTGGAAGATGTGGAGGAGGCCGTGGAAATTTTAAAGCAGAAGGCCGGATATCTCAGGAAACTTCTTGCAACTAACCTTAATTTGAGATATACTCCCAGACTAAGTTTTTTCAAAGACGAAGAGGAGGAGAGGGCAAAAAGGGTTGATGAAATTCTCAGGAAACTCAGGGAAGAAAAAGGAGATAGCCAGTAAACTGCGGGAATGCTCCTCTGTAGCCATAACCTGTCACCTGAGGCCCGATGGGGATTGTATAGGTTCGGCCTTGGGCCTGATGCTTTCCCTGAGGAAACTGGGTAAAAGGGCGGACATTTATAACATGGACCCCACTCCATGTTTCCTTAAAAAACTTCCCCATGCCCATGAGATAAAAATGGGCAGGATACCCGATTCCTACGACTGTGTGGTTTTTATGGAAACCTCTGCAGCCGAAAGGAGCGGTCAGAATCCATCAGGTATGTTTACCATTCACATAGACCACCACAGGACCTCGGAGGAGTTCGCCCACATTAACTGGATTGAACCCCATCGCTCTTCTGTGGGGGAAATGATTTTTGAACTCCTCATGGAATACGGGTTTCCCATTGATGAGGATGTGGCTACCTGCCTTTATGCTGCCATATTTTCAGATACCGGAGGGTTTCGCTTTTCCAATACCAGTGCCCTTTCCCTTAAATATGCCTCGCTTCTGGTGCAGGCAGGGGCGAATCCTGCCCATGTAAGCCGCATTATCCTGGAAAGCCACCGGAAGGAAGAGATTTTCCTCCTTCAAAAAATGCTCTCCACCCTGAGGTTTCACCCCTCAGGAAAGGTAGCATCTGTTTTTCTCCTGAGGGAATTTTTGGAAGAACTTCAACTTGAAATCCACGATGTAGAAACAGAGACGGTGATGAACATATTGCGGTCGGTGGAGGAAGTGGAAATAGCCATTATATTTAAAGAGCTGGAACGAGGCTTCAGGGTGAGTCTCAGGTCCAAAGGAAGGGCGGATGTGGGTCTCCTGGCCGAGGCCTTTGGGGGAGGCGGTCATCCCCAGGCAGCGGGATTCAACCTTGAGCTTCCCCCGCAGGAGGCTTTGGAAAAGGTTTACGAAAAAATAGAGGAGATGTTCCCTTGGGTGAAAAAACAGGAATAATACTGGTAAACAAGAAAAGGGGTATGACTTCCCACGATGTGGTGGATGAGGTCAGAGCCATTCTCCACCAGAGGAAGGTGGGGCACATGGGAACCCTGGACCCCCAGGCCGAGGGCTTGCTGGTGCTGGGAGTTGGAAAGGCCACCAGGCTGTTTCCCTTTCTGGTGAAGGGCACCAAGGTTTACACGGGCATAATTAGATTGGGAGCAGAGACGGATACCTACGACAGGGACGGAAAGATTGTATCCGAGGTTAAGGAGTTGAACCTTACCGAGGAAGAAATAAGAAAGGCCATGGACGAATTCGTGGGGCAAATTATCCAGGTTCCACCCCCCTTTTCTGCCAAGAAAATGGGGGGAAAGAGAATGTATGCTCTGGCCAGAAAGGGAAAAAAGGTGGAGCCCAAACCGGTTAAGGTTGAAATTCATTATTTCGCCCTGAAGTCCTATGAGCCTCCCTACCTTCACTTTGATATAAAGTGCTCCGCAGGAACCTATGTAAGGTCCATTGCCCACGATTTAGGGAAGAAACTGGGGGTGGGAGGTTATCTCGATTACCTTAAAAGGCTGAAAAGCGGGGAGTTTTCCTTGGAAGACGCCTATAGCTTGGAAGAGTTGAGAAAATTTGCTGAAGAGGGCAGAATTGACGAGGCTATAATTCCCTTTAACAGAGTTTTAAACGAATATCCCGCCGTATACCTTAGAGAGGAAGGCGTCCAAAGGGCCAGGCACGGCAATTTCATACCCCTGAAAATGGTAGGGGGAAAGGAAGGAGGAAGAAGGAACGATTACTTCCGATTGATGGACTTCCGCTCAAATTTTATAGGTATAGGCAAACCGGGTAAAGAGGGTGGAGAATTGGGGATAAGGCCTGTTCTAATTCTGGTAGAATGAAGGAGAGATTCAGGACCAGGTGGGGGTTCATTCTCGCTGGCCTGGGTATGGCCATAGGGACGGGAAACATCTGGAGGTTCCCCAGGGTGGTAGCCCAGAACGGGGGAGGGGCTTTCGTAATCCCCTGGTTGGTTTCCCTATTCCTTTGGGCCTTACCTCTGGTTTTCCTGGAGTATTCCTTAGGAAGAACCCATGGAAAGGGGGTAGTGGGAGTATTCCAGGACATTTACGGGAGAAGGAAAGGCTGGATAGGGGGGTTCATCGCCGCGGTTACCGCGGGAATAATGTTCTATTATTCTGTGGTGACTGGCTGGGCCATGTTTTACAGTTTAGGCTCGGTTCTCTCCAAGGAAATTTTCTCCTCTCCCCAGAATTTCTGGACCCGTTTCCAATCGTCCCCCCTGCCTTTAATTTTTCACCTTTTCTCCATTTTCTTCGTGGCCTATATAGTCTCCCGGGGTGTATCCAAGGGAATCGAAAGGGCCACCTCCCTTATGGTCCCCTCCCTCTTCCTCCTCCTGGTTCTTCTCGCCGTAAGGGTAGTTTTTCTCCCAGGAGGAATTAAGGGTCTTGATTTTCTCTTCTATCCGGACTTCTCAAAGCTCGCCCATGCGAGGATATGGATAGAGGCTGCAAGTCAGGCTGCCTGGTCCACCGGGGCAGGGTGGGGCCTGGTTTTAACTTATTCAATTTACGCCAGAAAAACCGAAGACGGATTCACCAACAGCGCGGTGCTGGTTTTCGGGGATTATACAGCTTCTCTTCTTGCCGCCATTGCGGTGGTGGGGACTATTTTTTCCTTCACATCTTCCTCTGGCGAAGCCTTAAAGATTCTTTCCTCGGGGAATGTGGGGCTTACCTTTCTCTGGATTCCCCGACTGTTTTCCCGCCTGCCCCTGCCAGGGCTTTTTTCCTTTTTATTCTTCTTTTCCCTTTTCTTAGCAGCAGCCTCCTCCCTGATTTCCCTCATGGAGCTTGAGGTAAGGGTTCTGGGGGATATGGGTATCCCCAGGAGGAAGGCTTCTTTGATAGTGGCTTCGGTGGGCTTCCTTCTGGGCCTTCCCTCCGCTTTGAGTCTCAATTTCCTCAACAATCAGGATTGGGTGTGGGGCTTGGCCCTTCTTTTGAACGGGTTTATTTTCTCCACGGTAGTCTGGAAAAAGGGGAGGGGATTTATGGAATATGTAAAGAGGGCAACCAGGTATCCCGTCTTCTCTTATGTTTTAGGGGTAACTAAATTTCTTGTTCCAGTGGAGTTCCTTTTCCTTCTGAGCTGGTGGCTGGGAACCAGTTTCAGGGGAAAATTCTGGGATCCCTTTTCCACCTATACCCCGGCCACGGTGATTTTTCAGTGGTTTGTGGTTTTCCTGATTCTCTATGTGCTATTTAATTACCGGAGAGGAGGGAAGTTTGAGGCCTGAAGCCGTGGTTTTCATGATTCTTTCTTTCCTTATATGCGGAGGGGGTTTCGTAGCCTCCCTTTATTTCCACATGAAGGGGGAATGATGGAAGACATTGAGAGAAAAGCCGATGAGGCGAGGATAGAGGTAAGGGGCTGGATAAGGGCTCTTGGTCTTAAAAAAATACCTCCCTATCTCCCAAATCTCATAACCCTTTCCGGAGTGATTCTCACCGCCATATCCGCTTATACCATAGCCACAGGGCATTTTTCCTGGGCCTTCATTATTTACATAGCATCTCAGTTTACAGATGCCCTGGATGGGGCCTTTGCTAAGGAATACGGCCTTGTCACCAGGGCCGGGGCCTTCCTTGATTCTACCACTGACAGGCTCAACGAATTTCTGTGGTACTTAGGGATGGGATGGTATTTTTATGCAAAAAACAACGGCTGGGCCCTTCTCCTTCTTGCCATCACCATGTTCTTTGCCTTTATGGTTAGCTATACCCGGGCCAGAATAGAAGGACTGGGAGGAGAATGTAAAGTAGGGATTTTTACACGCCTCGTCAGGGTTTATGTAATGGCAGCTGTTATTGTTTTTCTTATTTATTCCCAGTGGGTGGCTCTGGCCTTCTTGGCGATTCTGCTAATTGGTTCTGCCTTCACTGCATTAGAAAGATTCGTGTGTGGTATAAAGATTTTGAAAGAAACCAAGAGTTAATAGCTCCATATTTGTTTTTTCCTGCAAAAATTTTATAATCCGAAACATGAGACCAGAAGTTGTAGGAGAAAAGACCAAAGTTAGGGTTTTATCAGGGGAAAGGACTTATATCTTCTTTGATAATGCGGCATCCACCCCTGCCCTGAGGAGGGTTAAAGAGAAACTGAATCAGGTTCTGCCCTATTATTCTAATGTGGAGCGGGGCATAGGATACAAGTCCTTCGTATCAACAGAGCTCTTTGAGGAAGCCAGGGAAAAGGTCAGGGAATTCCTTGATGTTCCTGAAAGCCACACGGTAATCTTCACCAAAAACACCACGGAAGCCATAAACAAGCTGGCCCGCAGACTGAAAGAATTCATAGGAGATGGGAAGGTTCTTACCACAGAGATGGAACACCATTCAAACCTCCTGCCGTGGCTTAACTATTACGATACCGTGGTGGTTCCAGTGGACTCCCACGGCAGGCTTGACCTGAACCGCATAGAGGATACCCTCAAAAAGGAGGGAGGCAGGATAAAACTTGTCAGCGTCTCTGGAGCCTCCAATGTCACGGGTTTTCCCAATCCAATTTACGAGATAGGGGAGATTGCTCATCGCTACGGTGCCCTATTCTCAGTGGACGGGGCTCAACTGGTTCCCCACAGGAGAGTTCATGTTTCCCGGGGGATAGACTTCCTTTCTTTTTCTGCCCACAAGTTTTACGCTCCCTTCGGTTCCGGTGCCTTGGTGGCAAGGGCGGAATTTTTCAGGGATGGAATTCCTGAATCCGTGGGTGGAGGAACGGTGAAGTTCGTGTCCCTGGACGAGGTTATATGGGCAGAGCTTCCGGAAAGGGAGGAGGCAGGCACCCCTGTCATACTGGGGGCCGTGGCCCTGGCCGAGGCCATGAGGACCTTTGAGGAATGGGGGATGGAGAACTTGGAGAGAAGGGAGGAAGAACTTCATCAGGAACTTTATCGGGTGCTCTCCTCCTTTGACAAAATTGAAATTTTAGGAGGGGAAAGAAGAGCCGGGGATTTTCCGGTTATATCCTTTATCACAAAGGAAGTTTCACCCTATTTGATTTCTTCGGTTCTTTCCTTTGAATATGCTATAGGAGTCAGAACCGGTTGCTTCTGTGCCCAGCCCTATGTGAAAAAACTCATGGGAGTTTCCGGAGAGGAAACGGAAAGGGTAAAGAAAAATCTGATGGAGGGAAAACTTCCTGGCCTGGGAGCTATAAGAACCAGTTTGAGCTTTTATAACACCGCGGGGGAAATAGAAATTCTAAAACAGGCCTTAGAGGATGCCCTAAGCCGGAAGAACTTCCGTTACCAATACGACCCTCATTTTAAAGCCTTCATCCCCGAGAATTTCAAGTTCTCCCTTCCTTTCTGATGCCTCCCTGGAAACTGGCCCTTCTCGCCCTGGTTGGGTTGTTTGCCGGTTTTATAAATGTGGTGGCCGGTGGTGGTTCCTTTATAACCCTTCCTGTGCTGATTTTCCTGGGCCTTCCGCCCTCTACGGCCAACGGCACCAACAGGGTGGGGATTCTTATTCAGAACATATTCGCCCTCTGGAGGTTTTACAGGCTCAAAGTATTTCCCTGGAAATTCTCCCTGATGGTGGTGTCTCCTGCAGTGGCAGGGGCCCTGCTTGGGGCGAACCTTGCCACAATAATAAGTCAGGAAGCCTTTAAAAAGACCTTAGCCCTTCTCATGGTCCTGGTCACAGGGGTTACCCTATATATAAATCCCATAAAGAAACTTGCCCGTTCCTCGTCGGTGAGCGATTTTCCTGACCTTAATTTTAAAAGATGGGCCCTCACCATGTTTCTTTTCTTCCTCATAGGGATATACGGCGGGTTCGTGCAGGCAGGGGTTGGCTTTTTCATACTTTCCGCCGTCCTGCTTTCAGGGCTTGATTTGGTAAGGGGAAATGCGGTGAAGATTTTCGTGGTTCTGATTTTTACTGTTTTCGCCTTAGGGGTTTTCCTTTCAAGGGGCATGGTCAACTGGACTGCGGGGTTGTCCTTGGCTGTGGGAACTACCTTAGGTGGTCAGCTGGGGGCCATAGCCTCGGTTAAGAAGGGAAACAAATTTATCCAGAGGTTCGTTACCGTTCTCATAGTTATCTTCGCCCTTAAACTTCTCCTGAGCTAAAGAATCAACATGCAATCCCCGTAGGAATAGAACCTGTATTTTTCCTCCACCGCTAATCGGTAGGCCCGAAGAAGAAATTCCCTCCCTGCAAAGGCTGAAACCAGAAGGATTAAGGAGGAACGGGGAAGGTGAAAATTGGTGAGGAGTCCCTTTATCACCTTAAATTCATAACCGGGATAGATGAAAAGGTCCGTGAAATGGCTTCCAGGGGAAAACCCATGGGCATAGGCTGACTCCAAGGCCCTTACCACCGTGGTTCCCACCCCGATTATCCTTCTTCCTTCCTCCACCGCTTTCTTAAGCCCCAGGGAGGCCTCCGGGGAAATGTAGTATTCCTCAGGGGGCAGGGAATTTTCCTCCACCACTTCCTTGGTAAGAGGTCTGAAGGTAGCTTCTCCCACATTGTGGACTATTTCAATCACCTCTGCCTTTTTCTTCACCTCGTTCAGGATTTCCCGGCTAAAATGAAGGCCGGCTGTGGGCGCCGCCACGGACCTTCCCTCCCTGGCGTATATGGTCTGATACCTTTCCTCATCCTCAGGCAGGGGCTCCCTCCTTATGTAGGGGGGCAGGGGAACCCTCCCCAGCCTGTCCAGTTCCCTTTCCAGGGGAAACAGGAACTCAACTATCCTTTTTCCCCCTTCCCCTTCCTGGCGGATTTCCGCCTCCCTCCCCCGGGTGAAAATTACCCTGTCCCCTTTTCCGAGCCTTCTAGCCGGTCTGGTGAGAGCTTCCCAGAGGTTCTTCCCCAGTTTTCTCAAAAGCAAAATTTCCACCTTGGCTCCGGTGGGTTTTCTTCCCAGCAGCCTTGCCTTTATGACCTTGGTGACGTTTATAACCAGAACATCTCCCTCCTTAAGGTAGGAGGGAAAGTTCAGAAATCTATCGTGGATTATCCTCTCCTCCTCCCTGTAAAGGACCATCATCCTGGAAAGGCCTCTTTTTTCAGGAGGCTCCTGGGCTATGAGCTCGGCAGGAAGGTCAAAATCAAATTCCGATAATTTCATGTTTTTTGACTTTTTGGGGAGCGGGCTATAAGCCGAATTCTGTCTTGGACCACCATTTGTCTGGGAGAAGGGTTGCCCCTTCCCTCAAGCTGCCTACCAGGGGTTAAGGCCGGGCCAGCCACCCCTTTTGGCATTGCTCCGGGCGGGGTTTACCGTGCCCCCGATGTCGCCATCGGAGCGGTGGGCTCTTACCCCACCTTTTCACCCTTACCCCGCCCTTTGGAAGGGCGGGGCGGTCTATTTTCTGTGGCACTTTCCCTGGGCTTGCGCCCGGTCCCCGTTAGGGACCGCCCTGCCCTGTGGAGTTCGGACTTTCCTCCCGCCTTAAGGCGAGCGGTGACCTGCCCGCTCCCAGCAAATATTATACCATGTGAAGGTCGTGGCCTAATTTTTCCTTCTTGGTTTTCAGGTATTCCTTATTGACCTGGTTAGGGGGTATTTCTATGGGAACCCTCTCCACTATTTCCAACCCATACCCTGCTAAGGCAACGAATTTTCTCATGTTGTTGGTAAGGAGCCTCATCTTCCTTACCCCCAAGGCCCTTAAAACCTGGGCCCCCATTCCGTAATCCCTTTCGTCAGGTTTAAATCCCAGTTTCTTGTTGGCCTCCACCGTGTCAAGGCCCTGATCCTGAAGGGCATAGGCCTTTATTTTATTTTCAAGGCCTATTCCTCTTCCCTCGTGGTCAAGAATGTAAAGTATTACCCCCTTTCCTTCCTTCTCTATCATTTCCATGGAACGGTGAAGTTGCTGTCCGCAGTCGCATCTTAAAGAGCCAAAGGTGTCTCCAGTAAGGCACTGGGAATGGGCCCTTACCAGCACGGGCTCGTCGGGCTTTATTTCCCCCTTGACTAAGGCAACATATTCGTGCCCGTGGATTATATCCTTGAAGAGGTGAATGGTAAAGTGGCCGTATTTCGTGGGTAGGTCGGCCTTGGCTACCTCTTTCACTAAGGATTCCCTGGCCATCCTGTACCTCACCAGGTCCTCTATTTTTACAATCTTCAGCCCGTATTTTTTTGCGAATTCCTCAAGTTGAGGGAGGCGGGCCATGGTTCCGTCCTCGTTCATTATCTCGCACATTACCCCGGCGGGATAAAGCCCTGCAAGCCTTGCAAGGTCTAAGGAAGCCTCGGTGTGGCCTGTTCTTTCCAGAACCCCTCCCTTCCGGGCTATTATGGGAAATATGTGCCCTGGCCTGGCGAAATCCTTGGCCTTTGCCTTGGGGTCAGCCAGTTTTTTCACCGTTATTGCCCTGTCGTAGGCGGAAATTCCTGTTGTGGTTCCCTCCACCGCATCCACGGAAATGGTAAAGGCTGTTTTATAAGGAGCCGTGTTGTCCACCACCATGGGAGGAAGTTCCAGCTCTTCTGCCCTCTCCTTGGTAATGGATACACATATGAGTCCCTTGGCCTTGCTGGCCATGAAATTTATAGCCTGAGGGGTGACCTTTTCTGCGGCCATTACCAAGTCACCCTCGTTCTCCCTGTCCTCACTGTCCACGACAATAACCATTTTGCCCTGCCTTATATCTTCCAGGGCATCCTCTATAGAAGCAAACATTTTTACCTCCGAAGGTTATATTTTATTATATTTCCTTAATTTTTACCATGGGAGGGAATCATGAAGATATATCTCATCAGGCACGGAGAAACTAAGGGAAACAGGGAAGGCTACTTCAGGGGAAGGGCTGATTTTCCCCTGAACGAAAACGGCAGGAGGCAGGCTGAGGCCTTAGCTGAGGCTCTAAAAAATGCGGGAATAAAGAGAATTTATACAGGGCCCCTTAGCCGGGCCAAGGAAACTGCAGAGATTCTTTCTAAGAAGATTTCGGCTCCGGTGATAGTGGAGGAGGGGTTCAATAACATAAATCTCGGCCCATGGGAAGGAAAGCTGAAAGAGGAGATAAGGGAAAAATATCCACAGGAGTTTAAATTATGGATAACGGAACCGGAGAAGCTGCGCCTTCCCGGGGCAGAAAGCGTGCTGGATGTAAGGGAAAGGGCAGTTAAAACCCTGAAGAGGATTTTAGGGGAGGTTAAAGAGGATTTTGCAGTGGTCAGTCACCGGGCTGTTTTAAAACCGTTAATCGCCGGGATTCTGGATATAGGGGAGCCCTTCTTCTGGAAAATTCATGTGGATACCGCTTCCTATTCCATTTTAAAATTTAACGAAGAGCGAGGATTTACCCTTTACCTTCTGAATCAAACATCCCATCTTGAAAATTTTGTGGTTGAGGAGTATTGACATTTTAAATTTTTGAGTTTAAACTCCTTTTGAATCCAATAAAGGAGGAAACCAATGATTCAGAAAACCAACTTTTACCGGATTCGTTTTATAAGAACAGGAGACAAGCTGGAACTTGAAGTAGAAGGGGACAGGGAATTCGTGGAAGCGAAATTTCAGGAATTTAAACCCCTTCTCATGGGAGAGTTTCCCAAGGCAGCTAAAAGGGAAATAAGGGAGAAAAGAATCACCCTAAAAAGGGTCGCCAGAGCTAAAAGACAGACCAAGGGCGTTGAGTTCAACGTGGAGGAGGCCAAGGCCTGGTTGAAGAAGCAGAAATTAAAGCCCGAGGAGAAACTGGCAGCGGTGGTGTATTATTTACAGGAGAAATTGGGAAGAGCGAGTTTTAAAACCAGGGAAATCAGTGATGCGGTGAAGAAATTGGGGATAAGGATAAAGAACATTTACCATCACCTGAACAAGTTCAAGAAAATGGAAAAGCCCCTCATGGAAAAGGTGGGGCGAGGAGAGTGGAGGCTCACTGAAGCTGGTAAAGAATTCTTTAAGGCTGAAAAGAAATCCTGAGCCATGTGGGCCCTTTACATAATAATTCTCTACTTCCTTCTGCTTACCGGACTTAATTTTCTACGGGCCAAAAGGGTGAAGACCCAGGAAGACTTTATGGTGGCAGGAAGGAGCCTGAGTATCCGGGTAATGGTCTTCACCCTCATATGCACATGGATTGGCTCTGGAACCTTCATTGCTGGGGCTGAATATGCGGCCAGGGCCGGTTTCTCCTCCCTGTGGATGCCTGCGGGAGCCTGGGTGGGCATCATCATAATCTACTTTCTGGCTGCCAAGATAAGAACCTTCGGTCAGTATACCGTGGGGGATATCCTTGAGGTAAGATACGGTAAATTTGCCCGCCTCTTTGGGGCCCTTGCCCTCATCGTGAGTTTCACCGCTATAGTTTCCTACCAGTTCAGGGCAGGAGGATACATCCTCAATGTTATAACCGATGGAAAAATCTCCGTGGGAACCGGCCAATTCGCAACCGCAATTTTCGTGATTCTTTTCACCGCATTAGGCGGTATGATAGCCGTGGCCTATACTGACCTTCCCAATGGGATAATAATTCTCATAGCCACCATAACCTCAGTTCCCTTTGTTATACACGCAGCCGGAGGCTGGCACACCATAAAAACAGTCCTTCCGCCTTCCCATTTTGCCATAATCAACCAGAGCTTCGGCGCCCATCCTTACCTTAAAGCCGGAGGTTATTTCCTGGCCACCATGCTACTCCTTCTTGGGGTCCAGAGCATGTACCAAAAATTTTATTCCGCAAAAACCCCAAAGGATGCCAAGGAGGCCGTGGCCCTATGGGTTGTGGGCACCATCATCGTGGAAACCATTGTTGTGGTAATTGCTGTTTTCGCTTCAGGAAAATACTGGCCCCAGATTCAGGCATGGATGAGCAGCGGAGGAAAGGAGGGAATTGACCCCGCCTCCATTGTCCTTGTGGCAGCCAAGCACATGGTCCCACCGGTCATCGGGCTTTTGCTTATGGGCGCCGCTTCTGTGGTGGTTCTTTCCACGGGAATGAACTACCTTCTTTCCCCCACCACCAACATCATGAGGGACATATACCAGAGATTCCTGAAAAAGCAGACCACCCACAGGGAGATGGTGGCCCTGCAGAGAATCATGGTTTTAATACTGGGCGTGATCGCCTACTATCTTGCGGTGAAGATGCAGTCGGTTCTGAACATGGCCTATTTCGCCTATACCATATACGGGGTTTCCATAACCCCGGCCCTCATTGCCGCCTTGGCCTGGAAAAGGGCTACCAGAAAGGCTGGCCTCTGGTCCATTATCCTGGGAAGTTTAACCGCCATAGGCCTGAGGATTTTCGCCTCCCTTAAGCCATCCCTTTCCCCGGAAGGGGACCCCTTAGGAATTCCCCTTATATACCCCGCATTCCTGATTTCCCTTCTGGCCTTAGTGATTATAAGCCTTCTGGACAGGCCCCCCTCAAGGGAAGAACTGGCACCGCTTTTCCCCGATGAAAAAGCCTGAAGACCTGGAAATCATAAGGGCTAAGGCCAGCTCTAATTACGAGGAACTCCACGGCAGGCTGGACCGGGAAGAGCAGATTAAACCCCTGGGACCAGAGGTGGAGGAAATAAGGGCGAGACTAAACGAGAAGGTTCAGGAAGTAAGCGCAAATTCCCTCAGAAGAAAACTCCTGGGGCCCCAGGGAGATTTCAATGAGCTGATGGTTCAAATGATAAACCTTCTGGTTCCCTATCTTGTGGAACTTACCGAGAAGATATCCTCAGTATGGGAGCTACACCGGAAACTTTACATGACCCTGATACCCCTGATGGATGCCAAGGATCAGGAGTGGTTCTCCAAGGCCATGGAGGAGCTGGAGGGAAAAGAAGAAAGGTTCAGGGAACTGGTTGATGCCCTTTCCCGGCTGGTTCATACTGCCAAGACCCTTTCGCTTCAGGGGAAGGCGGATTTTTCCTCAGGTTTCTATTACTGGTTTGAGAGGAGGTTCAGGGCTGAGCCCAAGGAGGAAAACCTGAGGCTTTATCTGAAATATTTGAAGGAAGCTCAACCTGTTCTGGATTTTGGATGCGGAAGGGGGGAATTTCTGGAGTTTCTCAAAAAAGAAGGAATTGAAGCCTTTGGAGTGGACATAAATTCCCAGTTTGTGGAGGAATGCCGTTCAAGAGGTCTGAAGTGCCATCTTGGCGATGGGATTAAATATCTATCCTCCTTAGAGGATTCCTCCTTAGGAGCAGTTTTCTCAGCCCAGGTTCTTGAGCATTTTACCTTTACGGACATAGAGAAGATAATAGCGGTTTCCTACGAAAAAGTCAGGCCAGGCGGTTATTTTATAGCAGAGACGGTTAATGTGGCTTCCCCTTCGGGTTTTCACGGCGCCTTTCTATTAGATCCTACCCACATTACCCCCCTTCATCCGAAAACCTTAGAATTTCTTCTGGAATCCGGGGGGTGGAGGGTTGAGGAAATACTCAGGTTAAATTTCCCAAGGCAGCTTCCCGAATTTCCCGCCCATAATGAGAGGGAGGCCGTTATAAGGGAAAGCCTCAGGCGAATAAACGGTTTTCTCTTCGCCCACCAGGATTATGCTGTGGTGGCAAAAAGGCCCTGAAGTGTTAAAATAAGATTTGAAATAAAAATCTTTAAGGAGGTTGAGATGAATCTCGTTGAGAGGGCCAAGAATATTATTCTTTCCCCTAAAAGCGAATGGGAGGTTATCGCCACGGAGCAAACCAGTGTTCAGGAGCTTTATGTGAACTATGCCTTGATCCTGGTGTCAGCGGCGGCTTTAGCCGAATTCATAGGCAGGGCCATTATTGGTTTTTCTGTTCTGGGCACCCATTTCCGCACCCCCATGGGCTCTGCTTTAGTGGGATTTATTCTGAGAATCGTGCTAACCTTAGCGGGTGTTTTCGTCCTGGCATACATAATTGACGCCTTAGCGCCCAGTTTCAACGGAGAAAAGGACATTTTATCTTCCCACAAGCTGGCGGTCTATTCTTCCACTCCGGCCTGGGTCGGAGGACTTTTCGCCATAATTCCACCTTTAGCCATCCTCGGGTTACTTTTCGCCCTGTATGGGATTTATGTTTTCTATTTAGGGGTGACTCCCATAAAAAAGGTTCCGTCTGACAAGGCCGCTGTTTACACCCTTGTGGTGATAATAATATCCATAGTGATTTACTGGATCATAGGGGCTATTGTTGCAGGTTTCATGGTGGCAGGGACGATGAAAATGGCCCTCTAAGGGGGAAACCATGAGGAAGTTTGCCCTTCTCCTCCTGCTGAGTTTTTCCGCCTTTTCCCTCCAGTGGGACCAGATATTTAAGAACTACGGAACCAACATCCGTCAGGTCCACTGGATAAATTCCGGGGCTTTCGTCTATGTGAAAGACGGGAAGTTCTATCGCTACGATGTGAACTCCTTCTCTGCGGTGGAGCTTATGGACCTGGCCAGGAGTTTTAAGGAGAAATTTGGAAAAGATTTCAAGTTCAAGTCCTTCTATGGGAAGGGTGAATTCCTCATTTTCCCGTCCAGGGACGGGCTCTATCTTTACGATACCTCCAATGGTAAATGGTATTCTGCAAAGGCTAAAGCTCCAATTCTTTCCCCGGACCATACCATGGTGGCCTATCCTTCCGGGGGAAATCTTAAGTTAACGGTGCTCAGAACCGGCGAGACAAGGAGTTTGACCAGGGATGGGGGAGAGGAGGTTTTCTACGGGAAAACCGATTGGGTCTATTGCGAGGAGCTGGAGCTTTGCAGGGGGATATGGTGGTCTGCGGATTCCAGGAAGATTCTGTTCCTCAAGTTTGACGAGACTAAGGTTAAATCCTACCCCATCCTTGATTTCATTCCCCTTTACGGGAAGATATACCATGAAAAATATCCCAAGGCCGGGCAGGAAAACCCAAAGGTCTCCTTGGGAATAACCGACATCTTTGGGAAAAAAATAACCTGGATTCCCTACGAAGACGAATACATCGCCAGGGCAGGATGGGTTGACAGCGACAGGCTCTATTTCATAACCCTCAACCGCCATCAGAACAGACTCAGGCTCTGGATATACAGCGTCTCTGCAGGAAAAAAATCCCTGGCACTGGAAGAAAGATGGGGAACCTGGCTGAATGTAACCAGTAATTTCCGCTTCTATAAAGATAAGTTGATATGGGGAAGTGAGAGGAGCGGGCACATGCACCTCTATCTTTACAAGCTCAAGGGTCTCAAATTAAAGCTCATAAGACAGATTACCAAGGGAAACTGGGAGGTTACTTCCCTTTATGGGACCGACGGAAAGAGAATTTATTTTCAGGCCAACCTTTCCTCTCCACCGGAGAGGAGGATTTACGCCTCCAGTTTTCGGGGAAGGATTAAGGAACTCACCCACCTTCCCGGCACCAACTCCGCCAGGTTCGCCCCGAATTTCCGCTATTTCCTGGACTTCCATTCTGACCTTCTTGTCCCAACAGAGCTTTACCTTTTCAGGACAGGGGAAAGGGCGAGGCTCATTGACAAGGGAGAGGGGGTAAAGAAACTGGGCCTGAGGCTTCCGGAGATAAGAAGGGTGGACCTGGATGGAAGGGAGTATTACACCCTCACCATTAAACCCCCTGATTTTTCCCCGGACAAACAATACCCCGTTATAGTTTATGTTTACGGTGGACCCCATGCTCAGGTGGTAAGGAGAGCATGGATGGGAAGCTTCGCCCTTTTTCACCAATATTTAGCCTCCAAGGGGTTTATAGTAACCAGCGTAGACAACAGGGGAAGTTACGGCAGGGGAAAGAAATGGGAGGACTGGATTTATAAGAATTTCGGAAAACACGAGCTGGAGGGCCAGCTCCTCTGGGTTTCTTACCTTAAAACCCAAACCTTTATTGACCCCAATAGAATAGGGATATGGGGATGGAGCTACGGGGGATACATGACCCTCATGGCAATGCTCAAAGGTGACGGGGTTTACAAGGTGGGGGTGGCGGTGGCCCCTGTTACTGACTGGAAGTATTACGACAGTATTTATACCGAGAGATACATGCTCACTCCCAAGGAGAATCCAGAGGGTTATAAAAACTCTTCCCCTGTAAACTTTGCTGATAAACTGCAGGGAAAGCTCCTTATAATCCACGGAACCAGCGATGATAATGTCCACTTCCAGAACACCGTAGCCATGGTAAAGGCCCTCCTTGATGCCAAAAAGAAGTTCTCCGTGATGATTTATCCCCGTCAGAGCCACGGCATAAGGGGCTACAGGGAGGATGTGCTGCAGAGGGTGGCGGAATTTCTTTTAAATAATCTCTGACCAGGATGGACAGGGAACTCACCCCTGCCATGAGGCAGTATGTAACCCTGAAGGCCAGATACCCGGATAGCCTCCTACTTCTCAGGATGGGAGATTTTTACGAACTCTTCTTTGAAGATGCCAAGGTGGCCTCCAGGGTTTTAGACATAGCCCTTACCACCAGGGAAAAGGGCAAGGAGGACCCCATTCCCATGTGTGGGGTTCCCTATCATTCTGTGGATGCTTACATAGAGAAACTCCTTAAGGCCGGATATAAGGTAGCCATAGCAGAGCAGTTAGAGGACCCTAAGAAGGCTAAGGGAGTGGTCAAGAGGGATGTGGTGAGGGTGATTACCCCCTCCACTGCCATAGAAATTGAGGGAGAAAGGGGAGAGGGCGAATATCTTGCCTCCCTCTGGAAGGATGGTAAAAAAATAGGGGCGGTTTTCGCCAACCTGGCCACAGGTCAGGTTCTGGGAGGGGAACTTAGCCAGGAGGAAGTGCTGAACTTCCTTTCCCTGCTTTCTCCCAAGGAGGTCTTAGCCAATTTCCCCATCAGGGATTTTCCCCTTACTCAGGTAAAGGAGGCAGAAGGAAAGAGCCCTTTAGAGAAGGCCTATAACTCTGCAGTTAATTACCTTTCCAAGCTGAGGGGGAAGTCTCCCCAGCTCCTTCCCATGGTTTCCTTGAAGGAAGGGTTTTTCCTGGACAGCACCTCGGTTAGAAACTTGGAGATTTTCTCGAATTTAAGGGATGGAACCCGGCGAGGAAGCCTAATACAGGTTCTGGACATGACCCTTACCCCCATGGGAGCCCGTATGCTTCGTCACACCCTCAGGTTTCCCCTCCGCCGCAAGGAGGATATAGAAGAGAGGCTTGAAGGAGTAAGTGAGCTTTACGAAAACAACCGCCTGAGGGAGGCTCTGAGGTCCCTTCTCGGGGACTTAGGGGACCTGGACAGGGTGGCGGCCAGGGCCAGATACGATGTTGCAGGTCCCAGGGACTTAGTGGCCTTAAAGCAATACCTGAAAATTCTTCCCTCCCTCAAGGAGTCCCTTAAAGATGTGAACTCAAAGGTTCTTTCCGAAATAAGGGAAAGGATAAAGTCCCTTCCCGGGCTGGTCTCCCTCCTTGAAAGGGCCCTGGTGGACGAGCCCCCTTACCTTATCTCCCAGGGAGGGGTTATAAGGAAGGGTTTTCACCCTGAGCTGGACCAGCTGAGGGAGATTTCGAGAAATGCCAAGGCTTTGATACTTTCCTTGGAGGAGGAAGAGCGAAGGAGGACGGGGATAAAAAAGCTCCGCATAGGGTTTAATAAGGTCTTCGGATACTTCATAGAGGTTCCAAAATCCCAGGCTTCCATGGTTCCTGCAGATTACATAAGGAAACAGACCTTAGTGAACAGCGAGAGGTTCATTACCCCTAAGATAAAGGAGATGGAGGAGAAGATTCTCCACGCCGAAGAGAGGATAAAGGAACTTGAGGAGGCCCTTTTCAGAGAGATCCGGGAAAAGGCAGGGCGGCATATAGAGGAAATCAGGGAAAATTCCAGGGCCATAGGGGAGCTGGACCTCCTTCTTTCCTTTGCTGAAGTGGCAAGAAAAAGGGGGTATACAAGGCCAAGGATAACCCATGGGAAAAGACTGGTGATAAAGGAAGGAAGGCATCCTGTGGTGGAGGTCCTCAAGAGAGCAGAAGTATTTGTTCCCAACGACACATACATGGACGATAAGGAGAGGATTCTCATAATAACGGGACCAAACATGGGGGGCAAGTCCACTTACCTCAGGCAGGTGGCCCTGATTTCCCTCCTCGCCCATTGCGGGAGTTTCGTTCCGGCAAAGGAAGCGGAAATCCCTCTTATGGACAGGATATTCACAAGAATAGGCGCCTCTGATTACCTTGCCGGGGGGGAGTCCACCTTTATGGTGGAGATGAAGGAAACCGCTGAGATACTCTCCAAGGCCACAGAAAGGAGCTTGGTTATCCTGGACGAAATTGGAAGGGGAACCTCCACTTACGATGGAATCTCCATCGCCTGGGCCGTGGTGGAGTATATACACGATAAAATAGGGGCAAAGACCCTTTTTGCCACCCATTACTACGAGCTCACCGACCTTGAAGACGAGCTTCCCGGTGTGGTCAATTACCACATAAAGGTCTCAGAATGGCAGGGGAATGTGGTTTTCCTTTACGAACTTGAAAGGGGAAGGTCTGAGAAGTCCTACGGAATTCATGTGGCCAAGCTGGCCAGGGTTCCTGATGCGGTGATAAAAAGGGCCTGGGAAGTTCTGGAACAGCTGGAAAAGGGAAAGGGAAGCAGGGGCAGGGACAGAAGCTCCTATCAACCCTCTCTCTTTGAGGAGCAGGACCAATTAAGGGAATTTCTATCCAGCATAGATCCCGAGAGGCTTACTCCTTTACAGGCCCTTGAAATACTTTTTCGTCTGAAAAAAATGCTTTAATGGTATTGACATCCTCTGAATTTTGCTCTAACTTGTTCTGGGAATGAGAATACAGGAAATAGAAGTTTACGATTGGGGATCCTTAGATGCCCTGAAGGACAGGGCAGAGGTTATTGAAGAAATAGGGGACCTGGATCAATTTCCCTCCATGTCGGTTTTTTGCAGGATCGGGGAGGATTATTTTGAACTTGTTTACAGTGACACAGAGGGAAATTATATTAGACATTATCCCGACGAAAAATTCTTCTTCCGGGCTATTGAAAGGAGGAGGGACGAATTCGGGATTCTTGACCGGCGGGAGGGTTCGGATTTTGAGGATTTCTTTGAATGATACCCCTTTTTAACAGGAAAATCCTGAGGCTTACCAGCCTTGCCTTTATAATTCCCTCATCCATGTTGATAGGCTATGGTCTCGGATACTTGGTGGATAGGGTTTTTTCCAAAACCTGGGGAAAAACAGCGGGCTTAATCCTGGGTATAATCGCCGGGTTTTATGAGCTCATAAGGCAAATCGTTGAATACAACAGGGAGCTGGATGGAAAGGGAAATTAGGTTAATATTGAAATTGACGGTGATTTTCACCATGGCCGGCGGTCTTTTGGTTCTGCTTCTTTCCGCTCCTGTAAATTCCATGCTTTTCTTCGCGGGAGGAGGCATAATGTCACTTCATTTTCTCGGAATTACGGGCCTTTCCAGCAGGATAACCGGAAAGAAAGTAAAGAGGGCTGCCATGTATATAGGTCTTTTCATGCTAACCATCGGCCTGGTCATTTTGCTGACTTTTTACCTTTTGAGAAGAGGAAAAATTATGGTAATATATTTCCTTTCAGGGACCCTTACCCTGGCTTTATCGGCTAATTTAGTTATGCTGTTGGTTCTTTTAAGGGGCAAAAAAGATGCACGAGAAGACACTATGGATAGTTAGAGAAATAAACCGGCTCCTTGGTCCTGCGGTTGTGAAAATATTCTCCTACTTCGGAATTCACCTTAATCACCATGAACCCATTCCCCAGCATGTGGTGCTGGCAATTTTAGCCTCAATAACGGTCATCGTGGTCTTCGGGGTTCTTTCGGGAAAACCGAAATTTTACCCTGATAGAAAACAGGCCTTCTTTGAGCAGGTTTTCCTTTTCTTTGATTCCCTGAACAGGGACATAATAGGGGAGGAGGGAAGAAGATTTATCCCAATAGTGGGGAGCCTCTTCCTTTTTATAATAACTATGAATTATTTCGGACTTTTTCCAGGGCTTTCAGCCCCTACCATGAACATAAATGTTCCCGCGGGAATGGCCATATTTGTTTTCTTTTACTACCACCTTCAGGGCATAAGAAAGCATAAACTGGCTTACATAAAACAATTTACCGGAGAATACATATTTATCGCTCCCATTATGGCCCCCATAGAGTTCATAAGCCATCTTTCCAGGCCTCTTTCCCTTTCCATTCGTCTTTTCGGGAATATAAGCGCTGAGGAAACTTTAATTGTGGTGCTTGCGGGCCTTTTTGCTCCCCTGTTGCCAGTCCCTTTAATGGCACTGGCCATTATAACAGGTGGCCTGCAGGCTTATATTTTTGCCATGTTGACCGCCGTTTACCTTTACGGGGCGGTCTCAGAAGAACACTAAAGGAGGTTTAACATGAGGTATCTTTTAGGCTTCGTTCTGTTTATGCTGGGCTCATCGCTTTTTGCCGCGGAGGGACCCGCCGGCGGTGCTGTATCCGCTTCCGTTTACGGGTGGATTGCTGCGGCTGCCGGGTTTGGCATCGCAATAGCTTCTGCGGTGGGAGCCATTGCCCAGTCCAAGGTGGTGCATAGGGCCTCGGAGGCTATAGCCCGCAACCCTGGCACTGCTCCTCAGATAAGGTTCGGTCTTATTCTGGGCTTGGTTCTCATTGAGTCCCTGGTTATTTACACCCTTCTCATTGAGATTCTTCTCGTAGGAAAAATCAAACTTTAAAAAGGTCCGGGGGGACTGAATCCTTGTGGGCCTGGCTTAAGGCTCTTTACAGGCGCATTTCAAAGCACAGGATTGATGATAAGGCAGCTATAATTTCCTATTATGCCCTGTGGGCTTCAGTCCCCCTGGCAGGATTTCTCCTCTACCTTTCAACCTACATAATCGGGTCTTCGGAAAGCGTTATTAACGATCTTAACCTGTTTTCCCAGGACTTTTTCTCGTCCATAAACCCTCGCTTCTTCACCAATATGAAGATTTACGCCTCCAAGATAAAGGAGGTGGGAATCCTGGGAATTTACCTTGCGGTGGTTCTGGGTATAATGCTTATCTCCAAGGTCATATCCGCCATCCAGGAGATATACGAAGTTGAAAGCCGTAAATCCTTTTTCTGGAAGAGGCTGAAGGAAATCATCATCCTGATTTTTTCGGGCTTTTTCCTTTTTGGGGCCTTCGGATTGATGGGAGCAATAAGCGCCTTTAACAGGTTTGTGGGTTCCAACGAAACCCTATCCAAGTATCTTAACCCTTACATAATGGCTATCGTTAATAATTTTTTGGTGAGAATTCTAATTCCATTTTTGCTGGCAACCTTTTATTTCTTCGTGCTTTACAAATGGATTCCAGAAAGAAGGGTAAAAACCTTCGCTGCCCTGAGAAGCGCAATCTTCACTGCAGTTCTATGGATTGCAGGAACCCATGTTTTCATGTGGTATATTGAAAACATATCCCTGGCAAGCAAGGTTTTCGGGACCCTTTCTACGGTGATAATATTCATTTTCTGGGTGGAAATTTCCTCCTTAATTCTTCTGCTTGGGGCGGAAATTTCCGCTTTGCTTAACGAGAAGGATGAAACTTAAGGAAATAGCAGATATACTGGAGGCTGAACTCAGGGGAGATGGCGAGCTTGAAATAAAGGGGGTCTCCTCCTTAGAGGACGCCGTGGAAGGGGAGATTGCCCCCTTTTACAGGAAAAAATACGAAAAACTC
Source organism: Candidatus Aminicenantota bacterium (assembly GCA_026991555.1). Lineage (GTDB taxonomy): Bacteria > Acidobacteriota > Aminicenantia > S016-38 > S016-38 > JALSNJ01. The sequence continues at coordinate 10,938 of JALXBI010000095.1, read as the reverse complement.
GCCCTTTCCTCAAAGGCTTCCGCCTTTCTGGTTGGTCCCGATACGGTTATACCCGGGAAAAACCTCATAATATCCGAAAACCCAAGGGCCACCCTTATAAAATTGATAAAAATTTTCCATCCAGAGGAGCCCGGCGAAAAAGGCATTTCTCCCAACGCCACGGTGGATCCCACGGCGAAAATTGGCAGGGATGTTTACATTGGTGACTTCGTGAAAATCGGCAAAAATGTGGTTTTAGGAGATGGGGTTAAAATAGACGCCGGGGTGGTGGTTTACCACGATGTGAAAATAGGCTCTGGAACCAGAATTTACTCCAACGTGGTTATAAGGGAAGGGACGGAAATAGGGGAAAGGTGCATTATACATCCAGGGGTGGTTATAGGCTGCGACGGATTTGGTTTTGAAGCCGGGGAGAAAATTCCCCAGGTGGGTAGGGTTGTTATAGGAGACGATGTGGAAATAGGGGCCAATACAGTAATAGATAGGTCTGCCCTGGGAACCACCAGGATAGGAAACAGGGTAAAAATAGGGAATCTGTGTCTCATTGCCCATGGAACTAAGATCGGGGAAGACAGCATGTTCGCCGGCATGATAGCCATAGGAGGAAGCGCTAAGATAGGGAAGGGGGTGATTTGCGGGGGAATGGCCGGGATAAGGGATAATGTGGAAGTGGGGGACAGGGCCATGATTGCAGCCAAGGCCTGCGTCTTAAGGAAGGTGGCCCCCGGTGATATAATAGGGGGATGTCCCAACACGAAACTTAACACATGGAAGAGGGCCATGGTCAGACTTTACCGCCTTGGAAAAAAAGGAAAGGATAAGGAATAAAGCCTTAGAGCTGGGTTTTTCCAAAATAGGTTTCACCACCCCTGAGAAAATTAAGGGGGATTTCCTCCTGAACTGGCTTTCCCGGGGGGCAGAAGCGGGCATGGCCTACATGAGGAGGAATATCCACCTCAGGCTTAATCCCAAGGAAATATTTCCCCCGGTTAAAACCATCATATCCTTAGCGGTCAATTATTATCCGGGAGAGGTGAATTACCGACGGGCGAAGATTTCCCGATATGCCCTGGGCAGGGATTACCACAGGGTCATGAAGAAGATGATGAGGAGACTCTTCGGCTTCATCAGGAAGGAATTTCCCGGGGTGGAGGGGAGGTTCTTCGTGGATTCCGCTCCGGTGCTTGAGAGGGAGATTGCCCGTAAAGCAGGCCTTGGCTGGATAGGAAAAAACACCATGCTTATAACCCGCCAATACGGCTCCTGGGTCTTCTTGGGGGAGATTTTCATTTCCTTGGAACTTCCCCCGGATGAGCCCTTCAGAGAAAATTACTGCGGGACCTGCAACCGTTGCATAGAAGCGTGTCCCACCGGGGCTTTAAAGCCCTATTTCCTTGACGCTCGCCTTTGTCTTTCTTACATAACCGTGGAGCATAAAGGGGAAATCCCGGAAATATACAGGGAAAGGAACATGGGATGGATTTTCGGCTGCGATATATGCCAGGAAGTCTGCCCATGGAACAGGAAAGCGGTTAAGACCGGACTTAAGGACTTTCTCCCCAGAGTTCCGCCTTCCCTTGATGCGTTGCCTTCAAAGGAGGAGTTTGAGGGTGAATTTAAGGGGACCCCTATTAAGAGAGCAGGATACGAGAAGATAAAAAGATTGTTAACTCTTATAAAATGAAAAATTCTTGAAATAATGCTTGAATCAGCATGGGAAATGGGGGAAATCTTCGAAAAATTTTTTTGAAATTTTAAGAAAGGGATATTAAAATGAAATTTAGAAAAACGGAGGAGGTGAAGCATGAACAGTAAAAGGGGAATTTCCCTTTCCCTTATCCTAATTCTGTTTGTGTTTTTAGGCGGGTTTAATGTTTTAGGAGGAGTGGAAAAGAAATATGCGGTGGCGCTGAAAGTTTTGAAAATTCTCTCCTCGCCTTCACCTGGAGCCTCAGTGGTTTACATAGCCCAGCCAGATGAAAAGCTGGATGTGGTGAAAGACCTGGGTATGTGGCTTAAAGTCAGGAGCCAGAATGGTGCTGTGGGTTATGTCCAATCCAACCTTGTGAGGATAGAAATAGAGAAGATTATACAGGCTCCTTCGTCTAACCCAGCTCCTGCGTCCCAGGCAAAGCCTGTTTCTTCTTCCTCAGGGGTTCAACCTGTTGTCTCCAAACGCCACCACAAAATATGGCCTTACCTGCTGGGAGGAGCTGTGGTGGCAGGAGGAGCTGCGTATTTTCTTTTGAGCAAAGGAGGGGAAGGCGGAGGGATACAGGAGGAGCAGAAAGCTACCTTGAAAATAAGTTCTTCGCCTGCGGAAGGGACGGTTTATGTGGACGGTGAGGAAAAAGAGGAAACCCCATGCACAATTGAGGTTTCTGCCGGGGAACATGAGATAAAAGTGAAGAGGGATCTTTATGGGGAATGGAGCAAAAGGATGAATTTGGCTGCGGGTCAGGAATATACGATAGAGGCTAAACTTGCTCCTTACAAATATGAATTTGACCTCTGCTTCGGTGGATATGGCAAAACCAATGGAAAATTCGATGAGCCGTCTGATGTTACCATAGACAGCGAAGGAAAAGTCTATGTGGCGGATTATGTAAATGCAAGGATAGAGAAATTCAACGCCTCCGGAGGATTTATGACAAGCTTCTCAATTCCCTATCATCCTTACACTCTCCTTTATGTTAAGAAGAACAAAACCTTTTATGTGGGAGGAGACCCTCTAAACTGGGGGGCGTTTTCATACCTCATAGCCTTTTCTGCTTCTTTCAATGTGAAGTGGAAAAAGGCCATTCCATACCTTATTTATGGATTTGACATGGACGATGACCTCAATATTTACATGCCCCTTCCGGATGCGAATAAACTCTTAAAACTGGATTCCCATGGAAATGAAATAGCGGAGTGGAATATAAGCGGAAAACCCACATGGGCTGCTGTTGGCAACAACGGGAATGTGTATGTAACCTTAAGACAAAGTGGAAAAATAGTCATCTATTCTTCTTCTGGCAGTAAAAAGGGAGAATTTTCCAAAAATGTTCCCTTTCCCTTTGCAATAGCCGCAGACAGAATGGGTCATGTTTATGTGGGGTCCCCACAGGGCTATGGAGCGTGGGGCACTGATAAGATTTACAAGTTTCTGCCTGATGGGAAATTTGTCCTCACCTTTGCAGGGCACGGAACCGGCGATGGAGAATTGAACGGCACTGGAGGTTTGGCTATTGACGAGGACGGAAATGTTTATGCAGTGGATTGGGGGAACAATCGTGTATGTAAGTGGCGGCTCTCCACAAAGACTGCCTCTCGGGCATCAGCCCTTATAACCTCCAAGAGAATACATGGCTTTGTCCATTACGGAAGGAAAAGCGTAACCCATAGGCATATAGGCGCTGTCCCTAAGGAGAAGCGTGTGGTGAGGAGAATTAGAAAATGAACCCTGCGCCTACCACAAGTTCTTCCTCGTCGTAAAAAACCGCTAACTGTCCTGGAGCAGGGGCGAACTGGGGAAGGAGGAAATTAACTGTTGCAATATTGCCTTCAATTTTCACCTTCGCCTCTGCTCCGGGATGTCTGTATCTGATTCTTACCCGGTAGTTTCCATCCCCTGTTCCCTTCCAGAGCTTCAATTCCACCTTTATTTCCGACCTGTAGGCCTGCTCTTTTTCTCCCACGACCACAGCGTTTTCCTCCGGGAGAATTTTCACCACATACAGTGGACCCTTCGCCCCTCCGGGAAATTGGGTGGAGGAAACTCCTATTCCCCTTCGTTGTCCAACAGTGAATTTGTAGAACCCGTTGTGCTGTCCTATTTTCTTCCGCCAAGTTGTGATTATATCTCCCTTTTTCGGCAAAAAACCGTATTCTTTCTCTAAAAATTTGTGATAATTCCTTTCCCGAACAAAGCAAATATCCTGGCTTTCCCTTTTTGCTGCTATGTTCCCTGCCAATTTCCTCACCTCCTCCTTGGTCAGGTTCCCCAAGGGAAACAGGGTCTTTTCTAAAATGTCCTCTGGAAGAAGGCTGAGAAAATACTCCTGGGATTTTCCCCTGTCCTTAGCCGGCGCCAGGTAAAACTTCCTCCCTTTCTCCACTATTCTGGCGTAGTGTCCAGTGGCTATAAACTCCGCCTTCTCCTCCCTTCGGACCTTCTCTAAGTAACGAAATTTTATGTAAGAATTACAAAGGGCACAGGGATTTGGAGTTCTTCCCCTCCTGTATTCCCGGGCAAAATAATCCATTATTTTTTCCCTGAACTCCCTCCTGAGGTCCAGCACCCTTAAGGGTATTTCAAGAAAACGGGCCACCCTTTCCGCAGCCCCGCTCTCCTCCCTGTAAAGCTTTAAACTGACCCCTATAACCTCAAATCCCTGCCTTTTCAGGAGAAGGGCTGCCACCGAGGAATCAACGCCACCGCTGAGTCCTACTACCACTCTTTTCATCCCCCTAATTTTAACATTCCCGTGTTATAATCCCCCTGAGATGTTTGAGGAGATTCTGAAGAACCTTTTGCCAGAAAGGGGAAGGGTTCTTGAGGCAGGGTGTGGCTCCGGCTCCCTTTTGAGGAAACTGGCAGCGGAATTTCCTGAGGTGCACTTTGTGGGCATTGACCCCTTTGTGCAGGAGACCAGGGGGGAAAATCTTGAAATACTGAGATTGAGAGCAGAGGAGGTGGATAAACTTCCAGGGTGGTTTCACCTGATTTTTTCCCACCACTCCCTTCACCATTTTTCCTCCCCGGTGGAATTCCTGAGAAAAGCAGGGAAAAAACTGGCGGTGGGAGGGAAAATCCTGGTTTGGGATTGGGATGAGAGAGCCAGGACAGGGATACCTGAGAGGTATTTCAGCAGGGAGGAACTCAGGAGAATGACCGAAGAAGCCGGCCTCAGGGTGATGAGGCTGGAAAATTTCGGTGAGGAAAACCTTCTTCTGGCCGGGGCGGATAAATTCCGCCTGGCCGTTGCCAGTGACGATGGCCTTGAGGTTTTCCCACGCATGTTCGGTAGGGCAGGGTATTTCTTTGTATATGAGGTGAAGAACGGGAGCCCCGTATTTATGGAAAAGAGAACGAACATACACAGGGACAATTTCCAGCACCTTAAAACCTATGATGTTTATCGCTTAGTGGATGACTGCAATACCATAATAACCGGTAATATAGGAAAGAAGGGGGAAGCCAGGCTTTCCTCCTTAGGGGTGAGGATAATAAAATTCAAAGGTAAGGTGGAGGAGGCCCTGAAAAATCTCATCAAGGAGCTTCAATGAGAAAACTCTGGCTCATTTCCCTTTTAATTTTCCTGGCGGCCTGCGGGGGATACAGGCCCAAAAAGGGGGAGGTAGAATTAAAACTTGAAAAGAAAATGGACCTTCCCCTGGAAGGGTCGGAGCATCCTCGCCTTTCCATTGCCCTTTCACCTTCCGGTGAAATTTATTTTTCGGGACCGGATACCGGGGTATGGAAGCTGACCTCCTCCGGGAACAGGGAAGAAGTTCTAAAACCCGGACTCCTAAATTATGTCCCATCCCTTTATTTCTCCTCAGGATGTTTCTGGGCCACCACCCCCCGCCAGGTGGTGAAGATGTGTCCCGGTGAGCCGGCCCGTAAAGGTGTTCTGGACAGGTTCTACGAGAGGGTAGTTCCCACTAAGGAGGGTCAACTTCTGGGCTCCTATCTTGAGCTGAAGGAGGGGAAGCCATTAAAGAAGCTCGTTTTGATAGGGGATAAAAGTCACCCGGAAAAATTGCTTATAAAAAGCCTCAAACCCGGAACCCTTATAATAAAATCCCCCCGGGGTGTTTCCGCCATTTCCGTCCCTGAAATAATACCCACCCTTCTCTGGACCTATTCTCCTCTCACGGATCACGTAATAGCAGGGGAGAGCCACCGTTATTCCCTTAAGGTTTTAACTCTCAATGGAGAGCTCGTGAGGGAATTTCATTTTGATGTTCCCAACCCTGATTTTCCCTTAGAGGAAAGGAGAAAGATTGCTCCTATGTTTCTCATCTGGAAACCGGTTAACCGGGAAAGGACCCTTGAAGCCATTGCCCAAAGATTACCCCATAAACTTCCGGTGCTTAAAAGGATTATGGCCCTTCCCTCGGGCCTGCTCCTGATTGAGGTAAACGAGGCGCCGGGAAAGAGCCATTTTGATGTTCTTTCGGAGAAAGGAAAATATCTTTATAGGTTTTATCTTCCCCGGGGTTTTTCGCTAATAAAAGTTCTCAGAAATGGATGGCTCGTCCTCAGAAAGGGAAAGAAATTTGCGATTTATCTTCCCAGGAACCTGAGTTCTGTTTTTCAACCGCCTTCATTGTAAAATAATCTAATAAAAGGAGGTCGCAATTATGAGAATAAAACCCTTCAAAGGTTTAAGACCCAAAAGGGAACTGGTGGAGAAGGTAGCTTCCCCTCCCTACGATGTTCTGGAAAGGGAAGAGGCCCTGGAAATGGCTAAGGACAACCCGTATTCTTTCCTTCATGTTATAAAGCCGGAGATAGACCTTCCTGAAGGTGTGGACCTATACGATGAGAGGGTTTACAGGAAGGGAGCGGAAAACCTCAGAAAGTTCGTAAACGAGGGCATCTTAGTCCAGGACCCCGAAGAGTATTTTTACATATACCGCCAGGAAATGGGCGATCATGTTCAAACCGGACTGGTGGTGGCCGCCTCCTGCGAGGACTACGGCAGTGGTAAGATCAAGAAACACGAGTTAACCAGGGAGGCCAAGGAGCTTGACAGGACAAAACACATACTCTATACCAACGCCAATACTGGCCCTGTCTTTCTTCTCTACAGGGACGGGAATTTGCCGGTAAAGGAACTTCTGGAAAATTATATGCAGCAGCACGAGCCGGAATACGATTTTACCAGCCAGGGGGTAAGGCATATTTTCTGGGTAATAAGGGACAAAGGTCTAATAGAGAAAATAAAGGGAATTTTCGAAAATATTCCCCACCTTTACATAGCCGATGGTCATCACAGGGCTGCCGCAGCCCACAGGGTGATGGAAATGAAGAAAAAGGAAAACCCATCCCATACAGGCGAGGAGGAATACAATTTCTTTCTGGCTGTTGTCTTTCCCCACGACGAAATGCAAATACTTCCCTATAACAGGGCGGTGAAGGACCTGGCCGGGCTTTCAGGGGAGGAGTTTCTGAAAAAGGTGGAGGAGAATTTTAAGATAAGCCCGGGAGGACCTGAACCTCCGAAAAAGCACACCATAAGCATGTATCTTGGGGGAAAATGGTATTACCTTCGGCCCAGGGAAGGATTGTTTGACCCGCAGGACCCCGTCTCCTCCCTTGATGTTGCCATCCTTCAGGACCACCTCCTTTCCCCGGTGCTGGGAATAGAAAACCCGAGGAAGGACCCCAGGATAACCTTCGTTGGAGGGATAAAAGGAACCGACTACCTCGAGAAATTAGTGGACAGCGGGAAATACGCAGTGGCCTTTTCCATGTATCCCACATCGGTGGAGGAACTTTTAAAAGTGGCAGACCAGGGAAAGATAATGCCCCCCAAGTCCACATGGTTTGAGCCCAAACTTAAAAGCGGTCTGGTGGTTCACCTTCTTTCATGAGAAAAGCACTTTTCCTTTTGCTGGCTTGCTTTCTGCTGGCAGACAAAATTCCCAAAATTACGGCTGATTATCAGAAGATTTCAGGGGACCTTCTTATAGCAAAGGGGGATGTGGAGGTAAGTTCCGAACTGGGAAAGCTCTACGCTGATCAGATGGAGGTTAACCTGAAAACCGGAGATGTTCACCTCATAGGAAATGTATCGGTTATCTTTGATTCTGGCTTCATAGCAGGAAAGGAGGGATTTTACAATTACAAGACCGGCAAACTCCGCTTCGTGAATGTCTGGGGATGGTTGCAGAAGAAATTTTTCTTTCAGGCAGAGGAGGTGAGGGCCTCCTCTAAGAAAGAATTTTCCTTTAAAAAAATCTGGTTCACGCCCTGCAACCAGACATGCCCCCTCTGGGAGACCAGGGCTAAAAGGGGAAAGTATTACCGGGACGACCACATATCCCTCTGGGGAACGGTCCTGAGAATCAAGGGAATTCCGGTGCTTTACCTTCCTTATCTATACTATCCCGCTTCAAAGAAGGAGAGGAAAACAGGTTTCCTCATGCCTAAATTCGGCCACAGCTCCAACCGGGGCTATTATTTTGGCGAGGATTTTTACTGGGCTCCTGCAGATTGGCTGGATTTTACCTTTTCCTACGATTACATGTCCCAGTTGGGGCACATGTTTACAGGGGAATACAGGTATGTCTGGAGCGATGGAAATTACGGGAACCTCAGGGCCTCCTATTTTAAATACTGGGACGGTAAAGCGGACTACCTGATAAAGGGACATGAGGTTCTTGACCTGGGAAGGGGATGGAGGCTTACTGCCAACGCAGACCTGGTAAGTTCCTATAAATTTCTGTGGAACATTTCCACCAATTATTTCCGGATAGTTCAGCGATTTTTCTATTCCTCCGCTTACCTTACGAAATCCTGGGAGGATGCCAGTCTGGTCCTTCGGGCGGATGAGCAAAAAAGTTATCTGGGAGGAGAAACGGTTTTTCGCCACCTTCCGGAACTTAATTTTACCTTTACCCGGAAAAGAATAATCGGAAACCTCTATTTCTCCGGCGGACTCATCGCCAGCAATATCCAGGAGCAGAGAAAAAAGAAAACCTATGACCTGAGAAGGATAATCTGGAAACCCAGCCTCGTATACACCCTTTCTCCCGCACCCTGGATAAGCCTTGATAACAGGCTGAGCCTTCACATGGCCTATTATACCCAGCAGCTCAAGGACGAAGAGAGAATTGACGAACCCTTGAGAATTTTTGCCTATTCCTATTCCGCCACCATTACGGGCCCCGTTTTCTACAGAATTTTCAAAACTCCCAACCTGGCCTATTCTCCAAAATTCAAGCATGTGATAGAGCCCTCGGTTTCCATTGTCTTTTCCCCTGATTACGATTACTTTCCCAGAATAGTTTCCTATGACGGCTACGATTATTTCCCTGCATCCTCCCATGTGGATTTTTCCCTGACCAATCGGGTGCTTGCTAAAAAGAAAGTATGGGGGGAAAGAACCCCTGTGGAAATACTCTCCTTTTCCATAGGGGGAAGTTATTATCCGAAAACGGAAAATGTGATAACTCCTTTAGGGCTTCCTGTTTCCCATAAATTTTCCTCGGTCAATATGAATCTAAGATTTACCCCTGACGATTCCCTTTCCCTCTACTGGATAGGCCAATACGAGCCCTACGATAAGTATTTCCTTTTCAATTCCATAACCCTCAGTTTGAGGCCAAGGGGTCTTCCCTTCTATGTTTCGGGAAATTATTTCACCACCAAGTCGGTATTTGAGGAAACCTCCCTTATTTCCAATCAGATGAGACTTTCGGGGGGAATAGCCATTTCCCCCCTTGGGTTAAGCCTGAGCGGTTTCTGGTTTTATGACATAGGCAGCAAAAAGACCAGACAATACACCATCATTGCCAACCTGAACCTCCAGTGCGTGCGCTTCATATTCAGATTTGCCTACATGCCCTTCAGAAAGGAGAAATACTTTTTCAACATTTCCTTTTCCCTTCCCCAGGTGGGATTTGGTATAGATAGATTTGGAGGGTAAAATGAGAAAATTTGCGATTTTTGCAATTTTAACGGGCTTAATAATGGCAGGAGGGGTAAGGCATTTCTTCGATAATGTGGGATTCTGCACCAAGCCATATCAGATTGAGACCATAGTGAAGCTGTCGGAGAAATTGGAGCCCGGAGCATCAAAAATAAGGGGAAATTATTTCGCCGTCATCTCCCCCCACGATGACCACATTTACGCTGGAAGGGTTTACATTTACGCTATGCCCAGGGTCGCAGGAGCAAAGACCGTGGTGATTTTCGCAGTCACCCATCACAGGGCAAGAATGCTCCTCAAGGACCCCCATGGGATAATAATCCTTGATGATTATGACCGGTGGGACGGTCCCTATGGCCCGGTGGAGGTGGACAGGGGGCTCAGGCAATACATAAAAACACACCTTCCCTCCCAATACTACATGGTTTCTAACGAGGCTCAGAAAATAGAACATTCCGCTGAGTCCATGGTTCCCTTCCTCCAGTATTACAACAGAAAGGTCAGGATTCTTTCCATAATGGTTACCGGTATGAATTACTGGAGAATGAAGGAAGTTTCAGAGAAACTCGCCGCAGTTCTTTATTCCTACATGAAGGAAAAGGGGCTAAAACCTGGAAAGGACATTTCCTTCATAATCTCTGCGGACAATACCCATTATGGGCCTGATTTTAATTATTCGGTTTTCGGTCTTGACGAGGAGGCCCACAGGAAGGCCACAGCCCAGGACCGGGAGTTAGGGAAGAAATTCCTTTCCGGACTCATCACCGAGGATAAGATAAGAGCCTTTGCCGACAGGGTATGGGGAGAGGGAATCCTCTGGTGCGGGAGGTATTCCGTCCCCTTTGGCCTTCTTACGTTGAGGAAAATGGCGGAGCTTATGGGAAGGAAAATGGAAGGGGTAGCCTTCCGCTATGGCGACAGTTACACCCTGGGGGTTCTTCCCGCTTTCCGTCTGGGAATAGGAACCACCGCCCCCTTTTCCCTGAAACACTGGGTAGGCTACTGGGCCATAGGTTACCGCCTGGTCCAATAATATTTCCCTTTCCGTAATAATAAATTTCCTCTTAACAATTCAAAAATTAGGGACAGACCCTTTTTTACTTTTTTCCCAAAAACTCCCTCCCGAATCGTCACCACTTCAGAAAATTTCCACCCAAAACTCCCCCTACCCAAAAATCCACCCCCAAAAACAGACAGAAATCCCCCTTCTTTTTCTAAAAATCCTTAAAAACCACAGACCTATCCCTTCGCAGAAAAAACCTTCCCCTTCCCCCTACGCTAACACAATCCC
>JALXBI010000094.1 GCA_026991555.1 Candidatus Aminicenantota bacterium | reverse complement strand
CCATGATGTCCAATCGTTCTTTTATTTTACAAAATATCGTGAGTATACATTTGCATTGAGAATTCACTCCGATTTTTGTTTATAGTTTCAAGAATCACAGTTTTATACTCTTGGAAATCAATTATTGTATTTTGCTATTAATAAATTTTTCAAAATTCGCAGTCAAAGCAATGGAACATAAAGTTCAAGTTTAAGTCAGGTCAGAATCACTGGTCAATTGGATTTTCAAGGAACTACACCGTGGGGGTCTGGGTGGGGAATTTTAATTCCAGGGGAGCAGCGGGAATAGTGGGGGCCCTGGCCGCAGCCCCTTTAATGTTTGACATCTTCCGGGCCATAGACCCTGGCCCCTGGGACGGGTATTATCCCTGGTTTGAAAGGGCAAAAAAACAGCTTACCCAGGAAAAAGTATGCGCCTTTTCCGGTTACCCTCCAGGGGAAAATTGCTCATCCACAAAAACAGTTCTGGTCCTCAAGAACCATCATCCTTACATTAAATGTCCCTTCCACAGGAGATTTTTAGTGGAAAGGAAAACAGGATTCAGGGCCTGTCCCTTCAAGAATTATCGAAGAGGACAATTAGAATTCAGAGTTTTTACAGTATTTCCTCCGGCGGTGAGGCAGGTCCTCAGGCAAGGATTTCCTCCGCCTTTCCCTCCGGATTGCCCCCTGAGCTCCGGGGTGGGCGTTAGAATTCTCTCTCCCCAGAATGGTGCCGTTTATTTTATTGTCAGGGGAGTAAGGGGGGCAGAGGGGCTTCTTTTCCAGGCAACTTCCGGGAAAGGAAAAATCTATTGGTTCTGCGATGGAAAATATCTGGGGAGTTCGGCCTCCGGAGAAGCCATAAGATTCCCTGTAGCTCCCGGGAAACACAGGATTCTCGCCCAGGGACAGGAGGGCTCTTCTGCCCTGGTCAACATAAAGGTTAGAGAATTTGAAGGAGAGAGATAAAAATTGGATAATTAATATTTGATGGGCAGGGAAATAAAAATAGGACTGGCTCTTGGGGCGGGAAGTGCCAAGGGACTTGCCCACATTGGAATTATCCAGGTTCTGGAAGAGGCTGGCATAAAACCCCACATCATAACCGGAACCAGCATGGGAGCGGTCATCGGAGGATTCTATGCCTCAGGACTCACTCCAGGAGAAATGAGGGAAATGGCCACCTCCATAACAAAGGATGATGTAAAAAAACTCCTTCCCCACCGTCCATCCCTGACCCACCTGGTGGACAATAGTAGAATAAAAAGCCTTTTCCAGAAAGTTCTCGGTGATAGAAAAATTGAAGACCTCCCCGTAAAATTCGGATGCGTGGCCACGGATATACTTTCGGGAAAGGAAATTTACTTCACCCAAGGACCAATGGTGGAGGCTTTGCTGGCCAGTTCTGCTATCCCGGGCTTTTTCCCCGCGGTAAAGGTGGGCGGAAGCTACCTGGTGGATGGGGGAGTGGTGGATCCGGTTCCCGTGGACCTGGCAAGGAAACTCGGGGCTGATTTCGTAATAGCGGTGAATGTCATGAGCTGGAAGACTAAGGGAGCGGAGCCCTCTGCCCAGGAGGAGGAGGGAAATTTCGTAGAACGTTTAAGGAGAGCCCTTTCAAGGCTGCTCCTGGGTGAGGAAAACGGACCGCCCCACGTGATCAGCACATTTCTTTATGCGGTAGATATTATGCAGGAGGAAATAGTAAGGTCCAAGCTCAAGGTTTGTCCCCCGGAGATGTTCATACATGTGGATACTTCGGATTTCTCCTCCAACGAATACTACAGAGCGGATGAAATTATATCCAGGGGGGAAGAGGTGGGAAGAAAGGTGATTTCTTACCTGACTTATCTCATTGATACCTTTGGGAGGTGATAAAATAGGCGGTATGGCAAAGCAGAGTTTTATTATTTCCCTGGGTAACCGGGGAATTAATTTTTTCGTGTCCATTTACGAAGCCGCGGTCCTTTTTGTCCAGACCCTTCTTCAGCTCCCCAGAATTTATTTTTACAGAAGACAGGTAATTGAACAGTTCTATTCCCTTACAGTTTCAACCCTCCCTGTTACCAGTTTGATTGCCATATTCATCGGCCTGGGCTCCACGGTTCAGGGAACATATCAGACCTCAGCCCTTACCCCCAGATATTTCACCGCCAATGTAATTTTCAAGAGCACCATAATAGAGCTCACCCCCATCGTCCTTAGCCTGGTTCTGGCCGGGAAAATTGGCGGTTCTTTAGCAGCGGAAATAGGGAGCATGAAGGTTTCGGAACAAATAGACGCTTTAGAAACCCTTTCCTTGGATCCAGTGGGATTCTTAGTTATGCCCAGGGTGCTGGCAGGAACGGTTATGCTTCCGGTAATGACCATTTTCGCCAATTTCCTGGCCATATTCTCTTCCTTCCTCATGTCCACGGCAATTCTTCACTGGATAAGCCCGGGCGAATATGTCTCAGGAATGAAAATGGGTTTTAAGGCCTTTGAGCTTTATTTCGGGAATTTCATAAAGCCATCCATCTTCGGATTTATCATAGCCTTCAGCGGAAGTTTCTTCGGCCTTAGAACCAAAGGAGGAGCCAAGGGCGTGGGAATTTCATCCACCACCTCCGTGGTGGTTTCGGCGGTGCTCATAGTTATCCTCGATTATTTCCTGGGGGAATTGCTTCTATGATAGAAATAAGGGACCTTTGGAAGAGGTTTGAAAACAAGGATGTGCTAAAGGGCATAAATTTAACCATAGAAGACGGGAAAACCACCGTGATTCTGGGCCCCAGCGGCCAGGGCAAGACCGTTCTTCTAAAGAACATCGTGGGCCTGATAAAGCCTGAAAGGGGGAGCATCCTGGTGGACGGAGAGGATATAACTAAGGTATCCCGCAGGAGGCTCTTTGAACTGAGGAAAAAATTCGCCTTCGTGTTTCAGGGGGGAGCCCTATTTGATTTTCTAACCGTAAGGGAGAACATAGCCCTTTTCCTCAGGATGCATACCAAAATGAAGGAGGAGGAAATAGAAAAAAGGGTAAAGGAAGCCCTGAAGGTGGTAGGACTATCCGGAACCGAGGAACTTTATCCCGAGGAACTAAGCGGAGGGATGAAAAAAAGGGTGGCCATAGCCAGGGCCATAGTTTCATCGCCCAAATACATCCTTTACGACGAACCCACCACCGGGCTTGACAGAACCAACGCCAAGGCAGTAAACAACCTGATAAACAGGCTGAAGGAAAAATACGGGGTAACCTCGGTGGTGGTTACCCACGACATAGAGTGCATGGAAACCGTGGCGGACAAGGTGGCCCTGCTAAAGGAAGGGAAAATGTTTTTCGTGGGCAAAAAGGAGGAGGTGGAGGAGAAATATTTAGATTATCTTTATAAACTGGAGGAATCCTATGGAATATAGGAAAATGGCAGCCATATTCGGGGCGGCAATTTTTTCTGCCCTGCTTATATTTTTCGTTACAGTAATCTGGCTGGCAGAAAGCAGAATCTTCTTCACCAGGGATTACATAGTTTATGTGGAATTTAAGGATGTTTCCGGTCTAAAGAGGATGTCCCCGGTCTTCATGAGGGGCTACAGGATAGGATGGGTGAAGGGGGTTAAATTTGAAAAGGACCATGTTTTGGTAAGGACCGACATCAACAAACATTATCCCATTCCCAAGGGATCAAGGGCTGAAATCTTTGCCCTGAACATACTGGGGGAAAAGGCTATAAGAATAATCCCACCACCTCCCCCTTACAGGGAATACCTAACCAACAGGGAGAGAATCGTAGGCGTTAACAAGGATATAATGTTTGAGGCCCAGCGGCTATTGGGGAAGCTAAAGAAACCTTTAGAAGAAAATTTCCCCTCGGCAGTGGATAGGATATACTCAATATTAAGTAATGTGGATTCCATATTAAAGGAGCTACGCCAGCAGGTTGCAAATTCTAAGGCTAAGGAGAACATAGACAAACTGGGCCGGGCGGCGGATGCCTTCAGAAAGGTAATGGAGGAAAACCAGGGGAAATTATCCACTGATCTTCAGGAGCTAAGGGGAACCCTCAGGGCCCTGCGGGAAGCATCCCTTGAAATGAAGCGAACTGCCGCCAGCCTAAACCAGACCCTCCAGAGTCTCAATAAAGGCGAGGGAACCGCAGGAGCCCTACTTAAGGAAAGAAAACTCCTGGAAAGGACGGAAAAGCTCTTAGACGAACTCCAGAGGCTTTTAGAGGACATCAGAAGGAACCCGAAGAAATACTTCAAGTTTTCCATTTTTTAGTGAAGGAAATATTAACCTCCTACAGAAATTACCTTCTGTCCCGGGGCCTTTCCCCCAATACCGTGGAGGCCTATCTCAGGGATACAAAAAAATACCTGGACTTTTGCCAGAATTATGAGGACCGTTACTGTTTGAAAAAATTCATACGGAGCATTTCTCCTTTCCTTGCTCCCCGTTCCTACGCCAGACTTGTTTCCTCCCTCCGCTCCTTTTTTGACTATCTTCTCCTTACAGAAAGAATAGAAAAGGACATAACCCCTATTCTAACCCTGCCCAAGATTCCCCCTACGCTGCCCAAATTCCTTACAAGAGCAGAGGTAGAGGCTCTCCTGACCTCTGCTGACGGGGAAAAACCAGAGGAAATCAGGGACCGGGCAATGCTTGAATTTCTTTATGCTACAGGGGTCCGGGCCTCTGAACTGGTTTCCATAAAAATACAGGACCTGGATGTGGAGGAAAGATTCGTTAAAATAAGGGGAAAGGGTAATAAGGAGAGAATGGTTCCCTTCAGCCGCAGGGCCCTTGAATGGCTGAGAAAATACCTGAAAGTGAGGGGAAAAATCTGCAATAAAGAAAGCCCCTTCCTCTTCCTTACCAGGAGGTGCCGCCCCATGACCCGCCAGGGCCTCTGGGACAAGATCAAAAAATACGGCGAAAAGGCTGGATTGGGCGATAGGGTATGGCCCCATGTGCTTCGCCATAGTTTCGCCACCCACCTGCTTGAAGCCGGGGTAGACCTTCGCACCATCCAGATTCTCCTGGGCCATTCTTCCTTAACCACCACCCAGATTTACACTCATATAGACCTGGCCCGATTGAGGCGAATCTACGATAAATTCCACCCCAGGGCTTGACTCGGGAATTTTTTAGTATATAATAAAATTATGATTGATGAGAAGATGCGAAAAATACTCCAGCTGCAGGCGGATATCTGCAGCGCCCTTTCCAACGTGACAAGGCTGGAAATTATATTCCTGCTGAGGGACGGAGAGAAAACCGTATCCGAACTTTCCCTGGAGCTGGGAGTCTCCATGTCCAACCTCTCCCAGCATCTTAGAATCCTGAAGGAAAAAGGCCTGGTTAAGTTTAACAAAAGGGGACAGCATATTTACTACTCCCTTGCCCACTCCTCGGTGGAGAATATATGCGACAGCATGAGGCAGATTGTTAAAGAAAATCTTGAAACCATCCTTTCCCTCAGGCCATCCAGTCTCTAAAGTTTTATTTCGATTTTCAGAAAATCAAAGGAAATTTCTGGGGTTTGTTATTTTTCCCACTATAGAGGAAGCGGCCACGGTGGCCGGAGAAGCCAGGTAAATTTCTCCCTCCTTTGAACCCATCCTGCCCTTAAAGTTCCTGTTGGAGGTGGAAAGAGCCCTTTCTCCGGAAGCTATTACCCCCTCGTGGGCGCCAAGACAGGGACCACAGCCAGGATTCATAATCACAGCTCCAGCTTCAGCTAAGGTCTGGATATATCCCTTCTTAAGGGCTTCTATGTATTGCTTCCAGGAGGCGGCAAAGACCAGAAGCCTCACATTGGGATGAACCTTCCTTCCCTTTAATATTCTGGCCGCAACCTCCAGGTCTTCCACCCTGCCATTGGTGCATGTGCCTATGAGGCCCTGGTGGAATTCAAGGCCCTCCACCTGGCTTACAGGCTTTACATTGTCAACGGTATGGGGAGCTGCCACCTGAGGTTCAAGTCCGGTAACATCAAATTCCAGCACTTTCTCGTATTCGGCATCCGGGTCAGAATATACAGGTTTGAAATTGTCCTTTGCCCTCTCCTTAACATATTCTAAAGTCTTACTGTCCGGAGGAACATATCCCGCCTTTGCTCCCATCTCTGCAGCCATATTGGCTAAGGTTATTCGGGAGGCTATGGAAAATTTCTCAACCACAGGACCGGTAAATTCCACGGCCCTGTAGGTGGCACCATCCGCACCTATGGTTCCTATTATGTGAAGAATCACATCCTTGGCATAAACCCCTGGGGGAAGCTCCCCCTTTATAATTATTTTTATGGTCCTGGGAACCCTCATCCACAGCTCCCCTGTGGCCCATATGGAGGCCATTTCCGTCCTACCTATCCCTGCGGAAAAGGCTCCCACTGCGCCGTAGGAAGTGGTGTGGGAATCTGAGCCCAGAACCAAGGAGCCGGGAAGGGCAAATCCCTCCTCTATAAAAACCTGGTGGCATATACCGTGGTTTATGTCAAAAAAGTTCTTTATCCCCTGGGACCGCACGAATTCCCTGATAAACTTATGATTCTCCGCGTATTCCACCGTAGAAGGGGGAACCACATGATCAAGGATTATAACTATCCTTTCAGGGATAGCCACCTTTTCCAAGCCGATTTTTTTAAAATGCCTCGCTATGGCTGCGGAGTTGTCGTGGGACATAACGAAGTCCGGCCTTGCCATCACGATGTCCCCGGCCTTAGCATCGGTGCCGGACTTGAGGGAAAGAACTTTCTCAGCAAAGGTCTTGCCCATTTTATTCCTCCCTGAAGGGTTCAAAATTTGCGAAATCACAATGATAGACCACGAAGGCCTCGGGTATTCTCTTCACATGATTTCCCTCCTTGGAATGGGCGGCTATAATGTGGCATACCTCATCGGGAAGCCCAAGGGACCAGGCCAGAGCTGCTCCTGAGATAGGATGGCGCAGGAGCCTGCCCCTTCTGCTCTTTACGAATCTGCCCTCCCTTTTTTCGTATTCCATGAGTTTTCCCACATCGTGAAGTATGGCTCCTGACAGGAGAATGTCCCGGCGAAGCGGATTCATTTTCCCGTAAATCCTCTCATACGAATCCCAAACCCCCATGGCACAGCCAGTAACGGCCCTGGTATGCATAATAAGGTTAATAGGGGTATCCGGGATTAGAAGGGTAAAGGGGATGGTTTGCAGGTCTTCTTCACTCCATCCTCCAAGTAGGATAGCTTTTTTCCAGGCCTCAACCACCTTTCCCCTGAGCTGGGTATCCTCAATCATCTCAATTTCCGGAATAAGGGCGGTTATGCTCATGCTCTCTCCTTTACTTGAGAACTTCATAAATATTCTATCCTATAAGAGGGACGAGGTAAATATCTTTGAGCTTACTCCCCAAAGGGGTAAAATCTTTCTGTGGATATGTTCAAAAACCTCATAAGCTCTAACTTATTTAGCTCATCCCATCTGCTGTATAGAAGTCTATTATCCCTGGGCTTGATTCTTGCGTTCGTCCTGCTTCACAGGTTTACGATCTACATCCTCTCCAGAAGCGAGGCTGACCCTATAACTAAATACAGGGTGAGGAAATTCTCCGCCCATCTACTCAGTTTTACCGCCTTCATTTTAATTTTTCTTCTCTGGTCAACATCCTCCGGCCAATTCATTACGGTGGTGGGGCTTGCCTCTGCAGGTCTTGCCGTGGCCCTAAAAGACCTAATAGTAGATTTAATGGGGTGGATTTTTATTATGGTAAGAAAACCCTTTGCTCTGGGAGACAGAATAGAGGTAAACGGGATAAAGGGGGATGTGGTGGACCTGCGCAGCTTTCAGTTCTCCCTGCTTGAGGTAGGTAACTGGGTGGGAGCAGATCAATCAACGGGCAGGGTGGTTCATGTTCCCAACCGTTATGTTTTCATCCACCACATAATCAATTACAACAATGGCTTCGGATTCGTGTGGAACGAAATTCCCGTGCTCATAACCTTTGAGAGCGACTGGAAAAAGGCGAAGAAAATCTTGGAGGAAATAACACAGAAAGTATCTCTGCACTTCAGCGAGGAAGCGGAGAAAGCCCTCAGGAAAAGAATGGCTAAGTTCATGATATTCTACAAACACCTCAGCCCTAAAGTATATACCTCGGTCCAGGATAGTGGCGTGCTTCTGACCATGAGATACCTGTGCAAACCCAGGGCCAGAAGGGGAACCGAGGAAGAGATATGGGAAATGGTTCTGGAGGCCTTTGAGAAAGAGCCCGACATAGATCTGGCTTATCCTACCTATAGAATCTACCAGCCGGAGATAAAGAATGATTGAGGAGTTCAAGCCCCTGTTAGATGCCATTATAGGAAGTTCCTGGGGACTGAGGAAGGACGGGAAATTAGTGGCAGGGGAAATTCGCAGGGGAAGGAAAATCGACATAGGCAAATTCACGCTGGTATATCACGGAAATTTGACCCCGGAAAAACTAAAAATGCTTACCCATCTTTTTGAAGCCATGGCCCGTTGTGAAGAACACCAGCGCAATTCTGTGGCCCTGGAGAAAATACGGGAAGTAGTGGTGAAGCTATCCTCTTCAGTGGGATGGAAGGAAACCCTGAAGGTTCTTCTGAGAACCATAAAATCCCTTATTGCCGGTAAATTCTTCTCCATCTTTCTGGTAAACCGCAAGGAGAAGACCATCTACTCTATTCTTTCCTTAGGTTACGAAAAAAACGAAAAGGAGCTTCTCCACCTTAAAATTGGCAGGGGCCTGGTGGGCTGGGTTATAGAAAAGGGAAAGCCCCTTAACATAAGAGATGTACGGAAAGAGCCCAGGTATTTTGAAATTAAGAAAGAGACCCGCTCTGAGCTGGTAGTTCCAATTCGGGTGGGGAAAAGGATAATCGGGGCCATAAATGTGGAGGACACCAAGGTGGGCACCTACACCGAAAGGGAGGAAAAACTCCTGGAAGCCTTCGCCTCCATTGCTGGGGTGGTAATAGAAAGGGCCAGGCTCTACAGAAGTCTGCTTGAACACAGGCTCACTCTAAAAGAGCTGGAGGTGGCCAGAAAAATCCAGACTCATTTTCTCCCCAAGAAAACACCCAGCTTCAAGGGTTTTAAAATTTACGGAAGAACATACCCTGCCCGAAGGGTGGGCGGAGATTATTATAATTTCTTCCGCCGAAGCAGGGATTCTCTCCTGTTTATCCTCGCGGATGTTTCTGGAAAGGGAATACCAGCTGCTCTTCTCACATCCTTCCTCCATTCAGCCATGGTGATTTTCAAGGACGGAACCGACCTGCTGACCTTAGCAAAAAAACTCAATCAATTGGTTTACTCGCAAACAGAGGCAAACCAGTTTATAACCGGGATTCTGGGTGAGGTTCAAAGGCAGGGAACAATTTCTTATGTAAATTTCGGTCACAATTACCCCATTTTAATAAAGGAGAAAAAAGCCGCCCTGGTGGAGGGAAGCGATCTGGTCATGGGAATAAAGCCCGATGCAGATTTTACCCTGAGGAAGTTAATTCTCCCCCCGGGCTCTGCCCTTTACCTTTACACCGATGGTGCTGTGGAGGAAAACTGTGGGGGTCAGGAATTCGGGACGGAAAATTTAATGAGGATAATAGAGGAAAACTGGGAGCATCCTCCCGGGGTGGTAAGAAGCATTATTTCTGAAATGAACCAGAGATGCGGCAGGGAAAGGGATGATGATATAACAATCCTGGGGATAGTCCATGTTGGGAGTTGATGCCTTTCTGCCCCAGGCCCATAGGTTCATGGGCCTTTCCTTCGCCCTTTTTGCCAACCAGGCCTCCTTCACCTCTTCCCTCCTGCCCTCGGAAATTGCCTTAGGGGAGGCGGTAAACCTTGTGGGCATTATCGCCCCCCAGCATGGGTTCTATCACGAAGCCCAGGCCAACATGAGGGAAAATCCCCCAAGGACCCATCCCCTCTTAAAAATTCCCATCCATCCCCTTTATTCCTCCTCTCCCCAGCTTCCCCCCTTCATGGACGAGTTTGATGTTCTTCTTGTGGACATCCACGATGTAGGGGTGAGGGTTTATACCTACATATGGAGCCTTCTCATCCTCATGAGGAAACTTTCGGGCACCGGAAAGGTGATTTTCATCTTAGATAGGCCCAATCCCTTAGGGGGCGAGCTCATGGAGGGGAAACCCTTGGAGGAGGAATTTTCCTCCTTAGTGGGCCTCATGCCCATCCCTATGATCCACGGGATGACCGTGGGGGAACTGGCCTTAATGTTCCGCCAGGAATTATCATTGGATTTAGAGGTGGAGGTTTTCAGGGCGGAGTGGAGGAGGGAACTAAAGTTCCCGGAATTAGGCCTCCCCTGGAGGAATCCCTCCCCAAACCTCCCGTCTTACGACTCCGCCCTGGTTTACGGGGGAACCGTTATTTTCGAGGGCACCAACATATCCGAAGGAAGGGGAACTACCCGGCCTTTCCAATACATTGGGGCCCCCTTTATAGACCCATATAGGCTATGGACCCACGTGGGGAAAATTGAAGGAGTTGAGATTTTCCCCATAGGATTTACCCCCACCTTTGATAAATATCAGGGAGAGGAATGCTTTGGTCTGGAGATAATCCCAAAGGAGAACATAAAGCCCTTAAAAACTGGGCTTCTCATAGCCAAGCGGATTTTTTCTACGTGGGAGGAAGCCTCCTTCATTCCCCCACCCTACGAATACGAAAAGGAAAAACTCCCCATTGACATAATCACAGGAAGCGACGCCTTCAGGAAATGGATAAAGGAGGGAAGCGAAGCTGATCTTGACCTTCTCCTTGACCCCGGAGATTTTCCGGAAAGAAGAAGGGATTTCCTTCTTTATCCCTGATACAGATATTCCGCCAGGAAAATCAATAGGAAACAGCGGTAATTATCCTGTCCGCCTTCCTTATGGTGCTGTTGGGACAGCCCTTTTTGCTGCAAAAGGTTATGGCATTGTTGAAGGAAAAATCGGTATCTAAGAAGAGAACATAAATATTGCCCTCACCACAATAATCGCAGGTGGTGAGAATGGGAAGGGGTCTTTCGCATACAGGGCATAGAAATTTCACGGATTCTCCTTCCTCCACATGTCCCTTCAGGAAAACGCTCGTCCTGTCACCCAGTATAGCGGAAAAAACCACCATTCCTTCCTGGCCATTTTCCCTGCGAAAGGCCAGTTCAATCCCGGGATAGCCGTTTATTATGTGGCGATCGGTTATAAGGTTATGCCCTTCTGGACAAAGGGCCTTTTCTACTACAAGTTCTTCCCTCTTTACCTCCCTGGCGGGAATTTTGAGTTTCCCCTTGCTGTCAAAAATTCTTCCCATTTATTCCCCCTTTAAATTTTAGGCCCATGAAGGGAAATTTTCCAACTACCAAAGACCGAAGGAAATCACTGCCCATAGGGAAAAGGGCTTTCTTATTTTGGGCTGGGGATCGGCTATGGCAGAGAAGTATTTTTCCCCTTTCACCTCTGTTCTCATGTAATTATCGTAGTGGATGGGAAAATCGGCAAAAATCCCAAGGGATATGGGCCCCTGGGTCATAAAACCCAGACTACCGCTCAGCCAGAATTCCTTGAGGAAGGAATTCCTTCTGGCCTTCTCCTTAAAATAAAGGCCATCCCCATCGCTTCTGGTGCTGCCATAAATTTTGCGGGTATAAAGGAAGTTGTGATGGGACCAGAGGTTGAAAATAAGCCGGAGGGCGGAGGAAAGGGGAATTTCAAGGTCCGCTTCGGAAAAAACAATAATCCTCCAGAAACTGCCATAGCTGGGACGTTCCCACTGTTCCTCCCACCCGTAGTATACCCAGCCTCCCGCGTAAACCTCCCTTCCTCCCCATATTTCCACCTGCTTGAAGTTCCCCTGGGTTATGCTCAGGGAAGTTCCTATCCGGAGAAAACCCTTACCTGGAAGGTCAAAATGAATAAAGGGAAGAAGCTCAGCTTCGTAGTCATTTTCCCTGTAACCGTCCAGCAAAGTCTCTCCCATCCAACGGTCGTGATTTCTCGCGAAACTTGCCTCTAAAAAGGTCACCACGAATAGTTTAACTCCTGGAGAGAATTCCTTTAACTTGAAAACCCCATAATTCCTGAAGGTGGTTCTCCCTATGGTGTTTCCCCATTTTTTCTTAAGAAACCTATTTTCCTCTTCCTGATACTCGTAATAATCCTGGAGCCCGCTGATCCTCCTGAACCTGAAGCCTATGCGGTTATCCCCTAAGTCCGCTCCTATAACCATATCCAATTGGGAATAGGAAGTTTGGGCATAAAAATCCTGCCAGAAAGAATCTATGTTAGCGGAAACCCCGAAGATGTGGTTACATCCATGAACAGTGGACCAACCCCAGTTAAAAACACCCAACTCCCTTTCCTCTCCCTCCAGGGCGTATCGCAGGTAGCCCCGGGGAGAGCCCTCGGAAAACCTGGAAAAGGAAAACAGCATTCCTACCGGAGTATCTCCAAGCTCTCCTACCATTATAGCTCCCAGGGAAGATTGCATATTAGTTTGTGAGAGCCGGGAAGAAAAGGGAATGGGGAATTTTTCCCCATCCTCCTCCCCTATGGCCGTCCCTGAAGCCTTCAGGGAAAAAACATCCCACCTGGCAGAAATGATGGGAATCACCCTTAAGGAAGAAAACTCAAACCCATAGGCCAGAGCGGTAAAATAAGGAGCTTTCCAGCTCCCTTCAAATCCAGCGGTATATACCTGCCCGTTTAGATCCTGGCTTACCTCTTCCTTAGTTGAGATGTAGGTGGGACTGGGGCTGGCCTCGGGATCATCAAGATTTCCCATCCATCCCCTTTTCTGAAGGCTGAAGAAAACTACCATCCTGTTTTTAAAGAGAAGGGCGTCCTGGGGAAAGGTTCTGTAGGAAAAATAGGGGTCAGGCCCCACGAAAAGAAGTCTTGCCAGGAGCATTTCCGCAAAAGCTAAAATGAGAAAAAGGTAAACTATTTTTTTCATTTTCTCCCCCCATAATAATGGTGGAACAACTTATAAAAATTTCCAGTCAGTTGGATTTTTAAGGATGTAGGGACTATAATATTAAAAATAGGAGAATTTAGCTTAGATTTCCGGAGGAAAAAGATGAGAGGCCAGGCATTGAGGCAAGTTTCTCTAATAATTTTGTTGCTTGGCACAGTAAATTTTATGGTTTTTTCCCGCCCCACCCCCCGAAAAAAGGGCCTGCTACCCTTAAAACCCAGAAAGGCCTATTTCAGAAAAGTTGACCTGAAACGGCTCCCCCCCCCGCCCCCATCACCACACCGGCACCGTCCGTCGCCCCACTCCCCGCGCCGGCCGCGAGCGCCCGTACCACCCACCAATCGCTCCCCGCCCACGAGACCGCCCCCTCCCACGCCCCCCCTCCCCCCGCGGCCC
>JALXBI010000093.1 GCA_026991555.1 Candidatus Aminicenantota bacterium | reverse complement strand
GTCCCCACATGACATGAAAGAGATTTGGGTTTGAAATGGCGAAGGTGATGGCCCAAAAGGAGGGGAAATGGCCCAATGTCCCACCACCCCTCCCTTTCCTATGGGTATCCCCAATTTTTGGTTTTTTCTTTACTAATGGCGAGGAAATTTCCATATTGTTGATTTATCCTCGGGCTTTACAGGAAATGAAGCTGGATGTGGTTAAGTTTGTAAAGCAAGTAAAGAAGGAAGAGAGAAACTTTGATCCTTTACTAATTGCCCTCAGAATGATAATGAGGAGATTGAGTTTAAATTTAAGGATGATTTAATATTGGGTAAGGAGGAAAAAATTGGACCAACGAAATCAAAAGAATTTGGCCCTGGATGGAATATAAAGAACATGCCCATTTGGAAAAAATTTTCCAGTAATGTTTCTATCGGTTTTTATCTCATAATTGCTCGGAGGAGGAAGACGGCCAGGAGGTTGTTGGTGTAGTGGACGATCCAGCCGGGCCAGAGCGATCTGTATTTCTCATTGAGGTATCCCAGAAGAAGGCCCACCAG
This sequence comes from Candidatus Aminicenantota bacterium, assembly GCA_026991555.1. GTDB lineage: Bacteria > Acidobacteriota > Aminicenantia > S016-38 > S016-38 > JALSNJ01. Next base: position 3,529 of record JALXBI010000093.1, on the reverse strand, counting down.
GAAGGGATATACGAAGAACCAGATTTTAAGGGAAAGACCCCAGTGGGTGGCGAAGTAAACGGGAAGGAAATGGGCCAGGCCGAAGAGTGTGCTCTGCACCAATATGGCAAAATGGGGGTTAATTTTCCTCAGGGCCTTTATTCCCCTGAGTTTATACTGGATGAGCCCCCTGAACCATAGTTCCTCAAGCAGGGTTCCAGAGAAAATTACCACCACCGCAAGATAAAAGAGGTTGCTTTTTGCCAGTGCTAAGGAGGTTCCACCAACCCCTGAGCCTTCAGCATTCTTTAGAACTTCCCACAGGTGGAAAACCATGCCGTCCACCAGGGAAAGAATTACGAAAATTCCAACCCCAATGGATAAAACCAGACCTATATTTATCCTTTTCAGGGTTGACAGTTCAAGGCCGTAATATTCTATGGGGTCCCTTTTCCTGAGAAGTTCAATTCCCAGGGGTAACGAGAGGAGAAAAAGCACCAATATGATTCCTCCCAATATGCTGGTGTGCCTTACCCAGTTTCCGATGCCTGCCCCTGCGCAGGATATGGCCAGGATAGTTAAAAGCCATGCAAGATTTGTTTTGCTGACGGTTCTGGTCATAAAAGCCTCCTTTTCCTTTCTCTCTGTTTTTTACGGATTTTAAGCGGTGCGTGTTTTAAGTTTTTTCACTCCCAAAATAGGGTCTGTCCCTTTTTTGGAACTTTTCCGAAATTTGAGAAGTAGGGCAGGGAGTTAAACGAGGCCGGGGGCGAGGCCGTATTTTTTGCAGAGGCGTTCTGCCAGGCTCTGGAGTTTCCTCTGGTATTCCTTAGGAGGCTGGGGGAAGATTCGGAAAAGGCTTTTGTATTTGGGAAGGAGGTCAGGGAAGTGCTCCCGGAGGAATTCGTAGTAAAGGCTCTTTGAATGATAGGGGGAGTTTCCGAAAAGGGTAAGGGCCCCTGCGAAGAGGAATTTTGCCCCGTGCCTTTTGGTTTCCTCTACGAGGCGCTCCATTTCCTCTTGGCTGTCCGAAAGGAAGGGCAGGGCAGGAATCAGGGAGACGCCGGCTAAAAATCCGGCCTTAGAAAATTCCTCCATGGCTTCAAGTCTGGCCTCAGGCGGAGGAGCACCGGGCTCAAGTTTTTTCGCCAGGGCAGGGTTCAGGGTGGAAAAGGAATAGTTTATTATGACCCCCCTTCCTGGCCTTTCCTGCAGGTCCCGGGGAAGGAGCGCCTCCCTGTCTATTTTCCTCAAAAGGTCCATATCCCTCAGGGCCAATGGGGATTTGGTAAGAAGGTGGACGGGAAAGCGGTATTTCAGGATAACCTCAAGGAGCCTGCGGGTGAGTTTGGTCTTTTTCTCTATTTTCTGGTAGGGTTCCGTTGAGGTGGCTAAGGCAATTATCCCGTATTCTCCCCTTTCGGCCCTCCTTTTAAGCTGTTTTTCCAGAACTTCCGGGGCATTTACCTTCACCGAGAGGCTCGCCCCCATGTCCTTCCCGTATTTGCTTCCCCTTATATAACAGTAAAGGCAGTTGAAGGAGCATCCAGCGTAGGGATTTACCGAGTAATCGTCCAGGAACCATGGGTCCCTCTTTTTGTGCCTGTTGAGGACGGATTTTACCCTAACTTCCCTCAAGGTTTTCTCCTTTAGCCAGGCTTCCCGGGCAGATAAGCCTCATTTTGCATTTCCTGCAGCTTTGCCTGTGGATGAGAAAATTTAGGGGCGTAAGGATAAGGAAAAGGAAGAGGAGAATCAAATTGGTCACGGAGAAATTTATAAGGAGGGCCGCTGAAATTCCCAATATGGGGAGGAGGGTGGCGAGGCCCCAGGTTATGGTGGCCAGTTTAAGCCCCAAGGTGTAATTGCCGGAGTTTTTATCAAAGAGCAGGGCAGAAAGTTTTCCCCATCCTGTGCTGCAAAGTTTTCCGTAGTAATAGCAATTGGTGCACAGGTGTTTCCTGAGGACGAAAACCAGCATGACCAACAGGAAAATAGCGTATAAAAGTGAGACCGCCGGGATTCCCCTTATTCTAAGAGGAATCATTCCAGCAAAGCCTATGCCAAAATAAATCAGGAAGAAAAGGTTTTGCCCTATTACCCATGGAAGGGGATAGGTTTCAAATCCCTCGGCCAGGCTTTTATTTTTCATTTTTCCCCTCCATGAGGGCTTTTATTTCCCCCTGAAGCTCCGGGGGAAGTTTTTTCATCCCTTCCCTTATTATTCTCCTGGTGGCAGGTCCGGCTCCCCGGGCGTGTTTTTTTAAGAAGGCATGGACTGCCGCCGGGTCCTTCTTTGTAACCTCCCTCAGTGCCCAGGAAACCGCCTTCTGAACATCCCTGTCCCTGTCTTCCATGAGCTGCTCTAAGAGGCGGAGGCATATTTGGGCCCTGTCCTTTTTTGCCCTTATGAATGGGGGAACCGTGGCTGCTGCCAGCCTCCTTAGCCATTTGTTGGGGGAAGATGCCCAGGTTTCCAGAAGGGAGAAGATTTCCTCCTCCTGCTTCACCGCTAAGTTCACCATCACCTTTAAGGCCAGCTGGTCGCAGATTTCCCAGTGGGAGACCTCCCCGAGAATCTTGAGGACGAAGTCCTTAACCTCAGGGTAGTGGGTCTTAGAGAGTCTTCCTAAGGCGCTTATGACGATGAGCTTAGCGTCCCTGTCTCCGGACTTCCAGAGTTCCATGAGGCCCTCAAACCAGCCCTCCTCCGGGGCGAGGAGCCCTCCCAGTTCCCTGCCTACGGAATTCAGGAAAGGAGTTTTGGTAAAGCGGAGTTTTTCGGTTTTCTGGGAGGAGAGGTTTTGGCTAAGGACGGAGATGGCCGAGGCCACATCTCCCTTCTTTAACGCCCTGTATAGCAGTTCAGCCAGCTCCTTTTCCTGCACTGAGTTATTCTATCACGGGTAAGTGGGCTCATAAATTTATCCCTTCCATTTCCAACAGCCTTTTCTTAACCCCCTTTCCCAAGGGGTAAAATCCCATGAGGGTTCCCTTTTGGGTTAAAAGCCTGTGGCAGGGGATGAGAATCTGAAGGGGATTTCTCATAAGGGCAACCAGGAGCTGAGGGAACTTCACCCCGGTTTCCTTAGCGATTTTAGAATAGGTTTCGGTCTTTCCCTTAGGGATTTCGCATATCCTTTGGTAAACTTCCCTGTTTTTGTAGGGAAAGGAAGGGAGGCTGAACCGCCTGCCCTCAAGAACCACCCTGAGAATTTCCCTGGAAAGCCACTCCTCAAGTTCAGGGGAGGTGGTTACTTTCCCATCAATTTGGTGATAGGCCCGGATCCTTTCAAGTTGCCTGGCTGCCTTTTCCTCAGTATATCCCCATCCGTAAGCCAGAACCTGCTCCTGCTGTAGGATGAAAACCACCTCCACCTGAAAACCGAAAATCTCCACCATTTTTTTTCTTCCGGATAATTTTACCACGATTATTTTAGGGACAGACCCCTTTCTGGTATAATTCCCCCATGGCACGCATCGCCCGCACATACATCAAATTCCCCTCCGCCCACTACCACATCTTCACCCACCTCGCCGACGAACTGCC
>JALXBI010000092.1 GCA_026991555.1 Candidatus Aminicenantota bacterium | reverse complement strand
GAGATGAGGTGGTAGTAGGAGAGGGAGGAGGTTTTGATGTAGGCTCTGGCGATGCGACTCATGGGGAAATTATAGCAAATCGGACCTGTCCCGAAAAATTCAAAAATTTGGTATTTGGAGGAACATCATTCCTTCCTGGCCAAAACTAGACCATTTTCCTCCAGTATTTTTTCTATGCCCTGGGCGCAGGAGCTAACATCCTCATATTCGGTAGAAACCAGTTGAAAACTCATAAAGGAAGGGGCCTTTTCCCGCCAGCACCCCTTAAGGGATGCCGTTTCAATCCTTATGTCTACTATGTCGCATGGTTTATCGTGAATGAACTCGTATATTTTAGGGAGCAAATTTCTCTCAGCGATATGGCCTGCAATTTCGTAGTGAATTTTTCTTTTAGCCTTGGACAGAAGCTCAAGGGCCTCCCTGCGCGCTTTTTCAAGATCAAGCTTTGTTTTCTTTTCGGCGGCCTTTTTCCTTACTATTCGGAGCACCTTGTATTCCCTTTCCACCTGTTCTATGACCTTCTTTTGAGGGAAAACTATAGCTGAAGAAGGACAGATGGTTGCGCAGGTTGTGCAGCCCACCATGCAATGGTATGGGTTTTCCACTACCGGTTTATTCCTCTCAAGGTCAAAATTAAAAACATTTCTGCCGCAGGTCACGAAACAAAGTTTACATCCTATGCACTTTTCCTCGATCACTGTGGGATACCAGGGTATTTTCTCCCTGGGAATTCCGTGCCAGTATGCAAATTTCGGATCAAGCATTCCTTCCTCCTTAACTCTATAATTATATATGACTAAATTATATAAATCAATGGTTAATAAAACTTCCTTGTTATTGAAAATTCGGCGTGATAATATATTGGAGGTTCAAAATGCCCAAATGGAAGTTTAAAGCATGGTGCACCGGATATCCCGGGGGTAAACCTCCCCGTTTTCTTCGCCCCTTCCTCCTTCTGCTCCTTCTGGTAGAGGGAAAATCCCATGGATATGAACTTCTCGAGAGGCTTAGGGAATATGGCCTGAACTACGAGCTCCAGGATATAGGTTATCTTTACAGGACGCTGCGTGTTATGGAAAAGGAGGGAGTGGTTTCTTCCCGTTGGGATGTAAGCGGGGAAGGTCCGGGAAAAAGGGTTTACACTATCACAAGAAAAGGGAAAAAAGAGCTTGAGGAGTGGACAAAAACCCTTGAAAGCATAAAAGACAGTCTGGACTCCTTCCTTAAAATTTATAAAGATAATATGAGCCGGGGATAGGCACGAGGAAACTTCCGGATATGGAGCCAAGCTTACTACATCTCCGCAACGGAAAAGGCTACTATTTTCCTTTAAGATCGTGAGGCCGGTTCCCGCCTCCTCATCCTATGGAAGTGTATAGTTCTATCCCCGGGAACGAATTTGGTAGAAGGGTATAATTTACTTGTGCTTAGGAGACTGACGGAAAAAGAGGCATTCAGGTTAAGGGAAAGGGGCTTAATTGTCGGCACCAGCGGTTTTTCCTATAAGCACTGGAGAGGCAGATTCTATCCTGAGGGAATTTCTCCGTCCCTTTACTTAGAACATTATATGTTGTTTTTTCCAGCGGTGGAACTGAATGTTAGTTTTTACCGCCTTCCCAACGAATCCGCCATCCTTTCATGGAAAAAAAGGGCCAGACCCTATTTTACCTATGTTATGAAACTTTCCAGGATTGTTACCCATAGAAAAAGGCTGATGGTGGATAGGCAGGAACTATTCAGGCACCTGGACCGTTATAAACTGTTAGGGGAGAAACTGGAGGGCGTTCTCGTCCAGCTTCCCTCAAGTTTAAAAAAGGATGTTTCCCTTCTGGAGAGATTTTTAAATCTTCTTCCTTCGGATGTTTCCTTTTTCTTTGAATTCAGGAACCCACAATGGTGGGATGAGGAAGTTTTTGCCCTCCTTCGCAATTATTCTGCGGGAATCGTAATAACCGACTGGAAGGGCATGCCCGAGGATTATCCTCCGGGATTTTCCTCTTATTACATAAGGAGACACGGTCCCACATCAAGGTATACATCCCGTTACACGGAAGATTACTTGGACGAACTTGCCAGGAGGATGATTGCCCTTCCAGGAAGGGTTTATGCCTTTTTCAACAACGATTACATGGGTTTTGCCGTGGAAAACGCCCATTACCTTCAGAGAAGGCTGCTTTCTATGTTATAATTTAAAAGATTAAGATGGTTTACCCCCTTTTTCTAAACGATATAGTCAAGCTGGCATCCCATCCTTCGAGTCCCCTCCACCGTCTTAAGACCCCGCTTTCCAATCCATCGGCAGAAAGGCTTAAGTTTATTGTTTTTCTGGCCGAAAGACTTAACGTCCTCTCCAGCATGGGAACCGGGTGGATTTCAGGGGAAAGGTTCAACGAACTCTTAGAAGGAAAGCCAGGGCAGTGGTGGGCCGAATTCCTCAACGCTTTTCTTGAGGAAAACGATTGGGACGAGCTTGCTCTGAGCGTCAAGCTAAAATCCATGGGGAATCGCCTCTCCCCTTCCCGGGCCAGAAAATTCATAGTAGAAAACATCAGGGAAGGGGAAACAGCGCGGGAGTTTTCCAGCAGGTTGAAGGAAAAGGCTAAGGATTTCTACCGAAAAACAGGAGGGTGGATCTTAAAAAGGCAGGGAAGAGAGGCAGAGTGGGAAGAACTGGAGGAAAAGATTATTGTCGCTGTTATAAAAGAGTTGAGATGGCTTGCCATCCTAAAGGGGGAAGAGCCTCTGGCGTTTACGCAGGAGGGGAAACTTCTCTTAGAGGGTAAAATTCCTGAAGTTCCCCTGGAAAAGCCCTTAGTTAAACCAGATTTTGAAATTATAGCTCCTTTGAATACCCACCCCGGAGATATTTTCTTTCTGGAAAAAGTGGCAGAACCTGTTTCTTCCCACGGAGTTTATACGTACAGGATAACCCGGGATTCGGTTATGAGGGCTATAGAGACCGGGATTGAGACTCACCGTATAGTGAAGAGGCTGGAAGAGTGGGGGACTGTTCCGGAAAACCTCAGGGATAACATTCTCCAATGGGGAGCCCGTTTTTCCAGAATAAAGCTTAGGTTTGGGGTGGTTATAGAGGTTGAGGAACCTCACCTCCTTAAAGAATTGATGCATATAAACAAATTAAAGGGCCTCATCCTTCCCCTGAATTCAAAATACGCCCTAGTGAGAACCGAGAACCTGGAGGAGGTAAGGAGAATACTCCGCACAGGCGAATATTATTCAGAGGTTCCCGGGGAATGGGACGGAAAGAGAATAGTCTTTCTCACATCGAAGCAGGCAGAAGCCCTGAAAAAATTTTTGAAGGAGAGGGTTGAGGAGCTCAAATTTCCCTTTAATGTAATAATAGAGGAGGTTATTGAGAAACTATGATACCCCTTAAAGACGACATTCCATCAGAAACCACGCCCCTGGTTAATTATCTGCTTATCTTTGTAAATTTCGTTGTTTTCTTTTACGAACTAAGCCTTTCTCCCATGGCTCTTCACCACTTCGTATATACCTTCGGGTTCGTTCCGGCGAAATTTTCCTGGGCTCTGGTTCACGGTGAGCCTATTTTATCGGCTCTGCTCCCGGTATTTACTTCCATGTTCCTTCACGGGGGATGGTTTCACATTCTCGGAAACATGCTTTTCCTTTACATTTTCGGGGATAATGTGGAAGATGCCATGGGGCATTTTGGTTATTTCGTTTTTTATATAATCTCCGGCCTGGTAGCTGCCCTTTTCCAGTATATAATAAGTCCCCATTCCACATCACCCATGATTGGGGCCTCGGGGGCCATCGCCGGGGTGCTTGGGGCGTATTTCGTTCTCTATCCCAGAGCAAGGATTTTAACCCTGGTTTTCTTCTTCATTTTCGTGGATGTTATTTACATACCGGCCTTTTTCTTCCTGTTCTTCTGGTTCGCCTTTCAGATAATCAACGGAAGCGCATCTCTGGCCATGGCAGGGGCAGGTGGGGTGGCCTGGTGGGCCCACATAGGTGGATTCGTTGCCGGAGTGGGCCTGGTGCCTTTGTTCAGAAAGAAAAGAGGACCAGCTTATGAAATTTTTAGACCATGGTAGGAGGTGAAAAATGAATTACTTTGACCTTTTCTGGATTTTTCTGTTGTTCCTTGCCTTCCTTCCCTATTTCAAACAGAAGATGATGGAAGGGGCAAGGCTGAGGTTGATGAGGGATCTGGAAAAGCAGAGGGGTTCCAGGGTGATAATACTGATTCACAGGCAGGAGTCCATGAGCTTTCTGGGAATACCCTTAGTGAAGTTTATAGACATAAACGACTCGGAGCAGGTCCTCAGGGCAATAAGGTTAACCCCGGATGAGATGCCCATAGATATGATTCTGCACACGCCTGGAGGACTGGTTCTTGCAGCAGAACAAATAGCCAGGGCGTTAAGGGGTCATAAAGGAAAGGTAACGGTCTTCGTTCCTCACTACGCTATGAGCGGTGGGACCCTTATAGCCCTTTCAGCGGATGAGATTGTCATGGACGAGAATGCTGTGCTGGGTCCACTTGACCCCCAGATCGGCGGATACCCAGCCGTGAGCATAATAAAAGCAGCTCAGCAAAAGGAGCCAAAGGACCTGGACGATAAAACCCTTATCCTTAAGGACATTTCCGAGAAGGCTCTGGTTCAGATGAGGAGTTTCGTTGAGAATATTCTTAAGGAAAAATTGGGGCAGAGGGCAGGGGAGATCGCAGAAAGGCTCACCGGTGGCACCTGGACCCACGATTATCCCATAACGGTGGAGGAGTTAAAGGCCATGGGAATAGAAGTTTCCACCGATATGCCCCAACTGGTCTACAACCTTATGGAGCTTTTCCCCCAGCCAATCCAGAATCGCCCATCGGTTCAGTTCATACCACTTCCCTATGAAGGGGCTCCCAGGAAAGTGGAAAAATAGATTTTTCGTTCTAAAATAAGAATTAAGCCCGGCTCCTTGGGCCACGTTAAGTGGCACCGCCTGAGGCTGAAGGTGGAAGGAAGCCGGGCATTTTTTAATGTCCTGAAAAAAGGACACCATCCAGGGAGAGGTTAGTAAGGAAGCCGTTTGGTTCTGGCACGGTTTTTGCTTTATACTCAAGTGAAGGAGGTTAAAGATGAGGAAAAAGGCATTACTAATATCAGGAATTTTCGTTCTGATGGGGATGGCCTTAGCATATGGAAATTACGGCGACCGCACGGCGAGGTATTTCGCGAGACTTAACTATCTTTCCGGTCAGGTTCTCATTGAAAGGGCTGGAGCAGAAGGTTTTGAAGATGCGGTGGTTAATATGCCAATAGAGGAAGGGGATAGATTAATCACAGCCGATGGAAGGGCTGAGATTTATGTGGGATTTTCCACCTTCATCAGGCTGGACAGAGATACGAAGATGGATCTCCTTGTTCTTCCCGCAGAAAATGGAAGAAAGAGGTTCGTGGCCCGGCTGATTTACGGGAGAATATACCTCACGTCCTTTAGGGAGAAACTTAAAACCACCATTGAAGTGAAGGATGCTGAATTCAAACCCCTGGAAAAGGGCTCCTATGTGGTTATAAGTCAGGACGATTACATGGAATTCCAGGTGATTGACGGCTATGCCGAGCTGCGGGCCGGAAGGGAAAGCCTTGACATAGCTGAGAGGGAGAGGGTTTACATCCAGGGTTATGAGATATACGGGCCTGAGCGGCTCAGAGAATATAACGATGATTTCTATCGCTGGAACATGGAGCGGGACAGGAAGATTTCCGAGGGATATGCCTATTCAAGATACCTTCCCCCTGAGCTTTCCGATTATGGATGGGAACTTTCCAGTTATGGAAGTTGGCGTTATATCCCACCCTACGGCTGGGTGTGGGTCCCTGCCTATACTCCCTGTCCTGATTGGAGGCCCTATTACTACGGAAGATGGGTTTGGGTTCCCGGTGGTTGGTTCTGGGTTGGTTATGAACCCTGGGGATGGGTGGTTTATCACTACGGAAGATGGGGATGGAGTGCAAGTATAGGATGGTACTGGATTCCCAGACCTTATTGGTCCTATGCCTGGGTAGATTGGTTCTGGTTTGACGATTACGTGGGATGGGTTCCCCTGGATATTTATGGAAGGCCAATAATTGTGATCAACAATGTGGTTTACAACTACTACGATTATGTTCCCCTTAATGCTTATTCGGCGATTATAGTGCGCAGGGATATGCTGGCTGCTCCCAATATCAGGAGAGTCGCCCTGAGGAGAGACCAGCTCAGGGCTGCGGGAGTGACCAGGGCCAGGGTTTCCAGTTCTCCCCCTCCCCTTAGGCCTGTATTTGCCGTGAAAAAGACCTCTCTGGGGCCCAAGAGGGTTATAGCCGGGGTTAAGCCAGTAGCCATGAGCAAGGGCAGGTTCTCATCGGCGGGCAGGCCTTCGGCTACATTCATTGGAGGAGCTACCTCCAAAAGAAGGGTGAGTTCCTCCAGAGGCGGTTTTTCCTCTTCCGGCCAATATAGAAGGGCCACCGCATCCCCGAGGTCCTCCTGGTCCTTCACAGTTCGCAGAAGGGGAGGAAAGGCCTCATCGTCCTCGTCCGGGGGCGTCTGGTATAGGAGAAAGGCTCAGCCCATATCCCGTGGTAAGAGGGGCTCCTCCTCTGGAGGGTATACGACAACTCGGGGAAAGAGATCAGGGGCGGTGAAAAAGAAAAATGAGCAGTCCGCCTATTATCCTTCTTATGGAAGAAGCTACGCAGGTTATCACCGGGCAACTACTTACAGGGGTAAAAGCTCAGGAAGAGGTAATTACTGGCCTCCCCGTTCCTCCCGTTCTTACGGTTCCTATTCCAGAAGCCGCCGTTCCTATACCAGCTCGGGCAGCACTAATTACACTAAGAGAAAGACTTCCTTCTGGGGAAGGTTGTGGAGGGGAATTACTGGAAACACTTCCTCTTACGGAAGCAGGAGAAGGACCACCAGCAGTTCCTCGTGGGGGCATTCCCGTTCTTACAGTTCCGGTTCCCGCTCTTCCTCCTGGGGCTCGTATTCTTCCCACAGGAGTTCCTCCTATTCTTCCTCCCATAGAAGTTCAGGTTCCTCAGCGAGGAAAAGGCATTAAATAAAAAACCCCGGTCTTCAGGGAAAAATGAGGACCGGGGTTTCCTCTTCCACCAGGTCAAAGAGTTCCGCTATGTCCCTATTTCCCATTCTTATGCATCCCTTGGAAGCCGGGGTTCCAAGAAGGTGTTCCTCAGGGGTTCCATGTATATAAATGAATCTTTCCTTGGTATCCACTTCCCCTCCCCGGTTTTTCCCCTCTTCCAGTCCCTCCAGCCACAAAATCCTGGTGGTTATAAGGTCCCCCTCGGCCGGGAAAACGGCAATTTCTCCTGTAAATTCCCTTCCCACAAAAACCCCTCCCAAGGGGACCCCATAGCCTATTTTTTTGTAAACCCTGTGTATTCCCAGGGGGGTTTTAAAGGAATCCTTGGTGAAACCCGTGCCAAACCTTGAGGAGGATATGGGATAGGACTTGAGGATTTTATTGCCTTCTATCAGATACAGTTTCTGCTCTGAAATAATTACGAGAATAAACAACTTTTTTCCTGCGGGATCCTTCATTTCAGCTAAATTTTAAAGTCATGAAATGGGGCCGTCAAACCCTATGGGGAAAATATTAAAATCGCAGAGGCCAGAATGATGCCTACAGGAGGAATCAGGTATTTATAAACCCTTATGAGCTTCGCCCCGAAGTATTCGCAGGTAAGGACGAGACAGAGATGAAGGGGAGAGAGGAGAACCCCGGAGAATCCGCTTATGTAAAGGAGGGATATGTAATCCAGGTTTTTTCCTACCATGGGAAGAAATAGGGGAAAGGCAATTCCCACGAATGCCGTATTTACCCCGGTGAGGAAGCCTATGGAGAAGGGGAGGAATACCATTAGGAATACGAACCAGTTCCTGTGGGCAGAAAGAAAGGTTTTCATAAGAGGAAAAAGTGAGGAATCCTCCACGAAGCCCTTAAAAATCATAACCGAAAGGAGGATCAGGAGAATCCTGTAATTGAAGGCCCTGAGCAATAGCCCTGCCCATTTTGAAGGCCGGATGGTGAAAACCAAAGAGGAAAGGACAACAACCGCCAAGGAAGCTATTAGGGGAAGTTTTATCAGCAATATCAAGAGAATTATGAGCAATATTTCCCAGGTTCCCTCTAAAAATTCCCTTATGGGTCTTTCTCCCTTTCCTCTATAAGGGGATAATTTGGAGAAAAAAGGGAAAATCACAGCCAGGCCTCCAGCGAGGGCAATGATGGTGAAGTAGAACTGGTGCTTCATGAGGTCCACGGCCCTTATACCGAAGACAGCCACAGTCAAAATAAATCCCTGATAGAGGGGCCAGAAAAACTCCCATATGTGCCGGAACCAGTAATTAACGAAGGTTTTTACCTCGGGAGAGAGATTTTCTCCCCTGAGGCTTTCCTCCACCATGGGAGCGGAAACTAAAGCACCCCCTGGCATGGGAAGAAGGCCGATTATGGCAGGCGAGATGGTGGCCAGGAGGAATTTTGAGGAGGAAAGACCGCTTATCCCTTTAAGAAGCCTCCCTAAGGAATTTTTCTCCCTCTGAATTTCCACAAGAAGGAGAACCAAGTAGATTAGAAGGAGGAGTCTCAAGGTGGGCCAGGCTGTTGAGGAGCGCAGGGCCGATTTCATTATTTGCCAAGGGCCCATGCCGAAGAGAACGCCCAGCAAAAGGCCGGAGCCCAGAACTACTATGGAAAGGTGAAGCCTGAGGACCAGAAATATAAGAAAAACGGCTATTACTATTGCCAGCTTGATAATCATGGGGAAATTATTATGACCACCTCTCCCTTACCCTGCCATCCCAGAAATTCCGAAAGCTTTCCCCTTAAAACCTCCTCGTGGACTTTGGTTATTTCCCTGTGGATTTCACAATCCCTGTCCCCTAAAATTTCCAGGGCTCTTTTTAAAAACTTTCCCACCCTGGAGGCCCTTTCAAAAAACACTAAGCATCCGGGAAAATCCCTGAGGGCTTCCAGTTCCTTTTTACCCTTTCTCTTGGGAAAACCCCAGAAGGCAAATCTTCCACATGGAAGGGAAGATACCGATAGGGCTGCCGTAAGGGCAGAGGGACCAGGCACAGGGGTTATTTTGACCCCTTCCTGGACTGCCCTTTTTATCAGGATGGCCCCTGGGTCGCTTATTAATGGGGTTCCGGCATCGGTAAGGAGGGCGGCTTTTTTCCCTTCCAGAAGTTTTCTCAGTATCCCCTCGGCCTTTTCCTTCTCCCTGGGAGCGTAATAACTGACCAGGGGCTTTTTTATTTCGTAATGGCTAAGGAGCTTGCCTGTTCTTCTGGTGTCCTCGCAAATTACAAAGTCCACTTCCCTCAGCACCCTTAAAGCCCTGAGGGTTATGTCCTCCAGGTTTCCTATGGGAGTTGCTACAACGAAAAGCTCAGGTGAGGACATCCCTGCTGTATAGGAAATCCCTGCCCACGGTTCTCGTTGAAATTTTCAATATCTGGGGAGGGAGTCTTTTGAAGTGATTTTTGTATATTTTATCCAGTATTCCCCGAACCTTTTCCTTTCCATAACTCCTTTCCACCTCTTCAACTGGTTTCCTTAAGTCCACCAACTCATAAAGAATCCTATCAGCCTCTTCGTAGGTTATACCCAGCTCCCCCTCGTCGGTCTGTCCCACCCAGAGGTCTGCGCTGGGCTTTTTCCTGAGGATTTTTTCAGGGACCCCTAAATGTTTGGCAAGAACCCTTACCTGGGTTTTGTAAAGGTCCCCTATAGGATTTATGGCAGAGGCAAGGTCCCCGAAAATGGTCCCGTATCCCAGAAGAATCTCGCTTTTGTTGCTGGTCCCTATAACCAGTCCCCCTTCCCTGGCGGATATGTCGTAGAGAATGCTCATCCTTTCCCTGGCCATTTTATTTCCCCGAAGCACCTTATTATCCGTGGGCATTTTCTCGAAATAGGCCTCCACCATGGGGGTAATATCTACAAGGTAATGTTTTACCCCAAGGGTTTTTACCACATCCATGGCATCCTCCACAGAAGATGGGGAACTTACCCTGTGGGGCATTATGACCGCTACGGCGTTTTCAGGTCCCACGGCCCTGGTAAGAAGGTAGAGGACGGTGGTGGAGTCAAGACCTCCGGAAAGTCCCACAATCCCCTTCCTCATTCCTATCCTTGAAAGTTCCGTTCTTATGAAGTTTACTGCCAGTTTTTCTACGATTTCAGGATTAATCCTCATTGAGAATCCTCCTTATTTCCCTGTAAATCACCCGGGGCCTTTCATCCCGCAGGGCAGGAAAGAGAACCCTTGCCCTTCTCAGTTCCTTCCTTTCGTAGGTGAAAATGCCTAAGTCCTCCTCCAGGTCCTTGAGCCTCAGAATCTCCTCGCCAGTGGGTGAGTAGGCGTGGGAGCCCCCTCCGAAGGCCATCCCCCCGTCAAATCCCACCCTGTTGGCATAGGCCACATATACGGTGAAGTGCTTGGATACCACCTTGCTCATGTTCTCCCACATGGCAATGGAAGGGAAACCGTCCTGGGGATAACCCCGGGCAGGAGAGGCAGAAAGCACCACCAGAAGGTCAACCTTCTGGAGGAAGTAAACATAACTGGAGGATGGATGAAGATAGTCGTAGCAGATAAGAATCCCTACCCTTCCCAGTTTCCCGTCATAAAAGGCCCTGAACCTGTCCCCCTCGGCAAAAAACCTCTTTTCCTCAAACATGGAGTAATTGGGGAGGAAAACCTTGCGGTGAATGTGAACCAGCTTTCCCTCCCTGAAGAATCCCGCAGCATTGAAGAAGAGGTCATCCTCCTCTAAGACGAAACCAGTAAAAAAGGGAAGAATCCTGGAAGCTTCCTTTAGTTTTTCCATTATGGGATGGCCTTCCTTTATGGCCACATCAGGAACAAGGTCGTAAAGCTCGTATCCGGTAAGGGCAAGCTCTGGAAATATAACCACCTCTGCCCCCATATCCTTTGCTTTTTTAAGCAGCTCCAGATGCTTGCTTAAGTTTTCCTCCACTTTCCCAACCGCTGGGCCCATCTGGGCTATGGCTATGTTCATGAAGGCCTCCTATTTGAATTTACAGCCTCAGAAATTATAAACTAAAAACCGTGAAGAGGATAATATTTATAACCTGGGCCCAGGAAGGCACCTATGGGAGGATGCTAAGGAGCCTCCTTCTCGCCTCTGCTTTAAAGAGAGAGGCAGAGGTGGGCTTTGCCGTAAAATGTCGGGGAAAGACCTTGGCATACCTTATAGATTCCGGTTTTCCCTATTCCTTTCTTGATGAGGGGGTTGCGGAGGCTGACCTTTACATAGTGGACCTTCCTTCCTGGGAAGGCTCCCTCCCAGGTAAGGCAATTTTTTTTGACACCGAAGGAAAGAATGGGATAAAGACCCTTCCCCTTCCTGAGGGGGGAAAATTTCAGGTCCTTTCCCCAAGATACCGCCATTTTCACCTCCTTGAAAAGGAGATAAGGCCCAAGGGAAAAAAGGTGCTGGTAAGCCTATCCACCAGGGCAGACACAGAAGAAGTGGAAAGGGCAATAAGGGCGGTTTTAGATGAAGGGCT
The DNA here is from genome assembly GCA_026991555.1 of Candidatus Aminicenantota bacterium. Classification (GTDB taxonomy): domain Bacteria; phylum Acidobacteriota; class Aminicenantia; order S016-38; family S016-38; genus JALSNJ01. The sequence continues at coordinate 1,791 of JALXBI010000092.1, read as the reverse complement.
TTTTCCCATCCTCGCTCCCCATCCCCAGACCCCTAAGCCCTGGCTTTCTTCGCTGAGGCGGAAATACGAAAAACTTAAGCTCCTGGGTCCTGTAAACGACTTATCCAGGGCCATGTGGAAGGCGGACATGGTTCTCATCTCAGGGTTTATAAAGCCCTTTGAGGCTGCCTCTGTGGGTGCCCCTGCGGTTTACTGGGAGGAGGAGTCCGCAAGCAGGGAATTTCAGGCCCAGGGCGCAGGTAAAATTTACACCCCTGGAATCCTTACAAGACTATACGAAAGCCCTGAGGAGAGGGAGGAGATTTCCAGGATGGCTAAGAGCTTAGTGGACGGGCTCGGATTTTACAGGGTGCTTGGGAAAATAAGGGAGGAGGTTTGAGGGTTCTTTTCGTAGCCCCCCAGCCCTTTTTCATCCCCAGGGGAACCCCTATAGCTGTGGCTAATTTCCTGAGAGCCCTGGAAGGGAAGGTTGAGGGTAAGCTCCTTACCCTTCCCTTTGGAAAGGACCTTGAAGTTCCTCTGGAAATAGAAAGGGTTGAGAAAATTCCCTTCACTAAAACCCCGCCTCCGGGATTTTCCCTTACCAAATTGCTCTACGACCTTCAGCTTATGGAGGAGGTTTTAAGGCAGGCCAAGGGTTTTGATGTTATTCATGCTGTGGAAGAGGCCAACTTCCTTGCCCTTCTTGCGAAAAAAATGAGAGGCATTCCCTTTATTTACGACATGGACTCAGTTCTTTCCCATCAGCTTAGGGGACCTTTGAGAAAAATGGCCGAGGCTCTGGAGAAAAAGGCCCTGAAGGAGGCTTCGGCAGTAATCGCCGTAAGTCCCCTCCTTGCCGATTATGCCCGCCAGTTCAACGAGAAGGTCTACTACCTCCCGGATACCCCCTTTTACCAGGAATATTCCCCTGTGGATAAAGCGAGATTCGGATGGGAGGGAAAGATTGTTGTCCTGTATGCGGGAAACTTTGCCCCTTATCAGGGGGTGGATTTTCTCCTGCGGGCCTTTTCCCTTACGAAAAAACCTGAACTTCACCTGGTTCTTCTTGGAGGGGAGCTGGAGGTAAGTGACCCGAGGGTGGAAGTTCTTCCCCCGGTCCCGCCCCAGGAGGTTAATCTTTATCTTTCGGCTGCGGACATCCTGGTTTCTCCTCGCCTTACGGGAATAAACACCCCCATGAAAATATACTCCTACTTGGGAGCGGGAAAACCCATAATAGCCTCGGACATAGAATCCCACACCCAGGTTCTTTCCCCGGAATTCTCCATCCTTCTTCCCCTGAAGGAGGAACTATGGGCCAGAAAAATAGAAGAACTTGCTGAGGACCCTCGCTTGAGAAGGGAACTTGGGGCAAGGGCCAGGGAGGTTTTCCTCAGGGAATATTCCTGGGAAAGGTTCCGCCAGAGGGTCAGGGAAATATACGACGAAATTGCTTCCTCCCTGCTTCCCTGATTAAAATGAATTTTAGGGACAGACCCTTTTTCTTAATTTCTCCCCAAATTCCCCCCGAAAATTTCCCCAAAACTTTATTGGGGACAGACCCTTTTTCATTCTTTCCCGAAAACTCCCTCCCGAATCCTTGCCACTTCAGAAAATTTCCACCCAAAACTCCCACCAGCAAAAAATCCACCCCCAAAAACAGACAGAAATCCCCCTTATTTTTCTAAAAATCCTCAAAAACCACAGACCTATCCCTTCGCAGGAAAAACCTTCCCCTTCCCCCTACGCTAACACAATCCCTTCCCCTCGCCACTTAACCCGCCGCCTGTGGGGAAACTTCGCCAAAAC
>JALXBI010000091.1 GCA_026991555.1 Candidatus Aminicenantota bacterium | reverse complement strand
CTCAATATGGGTGGGTTTTCCCAAGGGGCCGACTATCCGGTAAAGGTAATCCCCATCCTTCTTCATCCCCAGCTTGAAGGTGGATGTCCCCACTTCCTGGTAGATGAGGTCAATGGTCCCCTCCCCGGGATCCGAATCCACTATGGTAAGGGGAATCCTCTCGCCCTTCTCGTCGGGGATAAGGATGATGAAATTACCGGGTTTCCTCTTCCGGGCGATGAAGGGGGCCACCACCCTCATGTGCTTGATTCTTTCTGCAATGGGCCTGTTAAAAACTATCCTATACAAGTCCGCCTCCTTATTATTAAATATTTTATAAATTACTTAGGAATTGATTATATCCAGGTTCTCTAAAAATTTCAACCTTATAAATTTGTAAATTTGGGGACAGGTTATTTTTTCGGGGAATTCAAGCCCTTCTTTACAAAATCAATTGAGAAGGCTCATTTCCCCAAGGTTATATTCCTCCAAGAGCCATTACGAAATACCGCTATTTTAGCAACGCCGTTTTCGTCAATTTCCAATCTAAGCAATTCCCTACCGGTGCTATCCTTGAAGGATATTAAGGGATTCCCATCCACTATCCCCACAAAAAGCCTTTCCCCTATGGCCAGTTCAGGATGATTTTTCGCAAGGTATCGGACAAGGTCCTCTTCTGTCTTTATTCTCCTGAAAACTTCCGGGTTCTTCTTCTGCAGCTGGGACATAAGCTGAAAAACCTTTTTCCTCAGGGTCCTTAGGTCCATGGAAGGGTAATGCCAGAGATGCAATCCAGCCCTGTAGCTTGCCTTTCCATCCTCCTCATAGGATAAAAAGAGCACCTGGTCCTCCTTATATCTGTCCATGGAAAAATGGAAATACTTGTTATCCCATATCATTCCCCCCACTTCATCCCCATCGGAATTGTAAAAGATAATGCCCCGGCATTTCCTTTTTATCCCTTCCACAACCCTCCCATCCAGGATGGGGGGCGGGCAAAAGCGGGAATTACCCATAACCAGCACTGGGGTCCCGTTCCCCTCTTCCAGCACTATTTTTTGGGCTTTAAGGGTGGTGGCGCGGAGTGTTTTTCTAATGGCAAAATCCCGAAAGAGAAGGAAAACCACTGCCAGGGTTAAAACCCCCATGTAAATTTTCCAGAAGGCCTTCATTTCTTCCTCCTCCATTCTTCGTTCAATTTTAATATACGAGAATATTTCTCCGAAGTTCCAAGGTGGTCATCCCTGGGAAATCCCCCTTAAATAGGGGGAAAGGAATCCTATAATTTTGAAGATGAACCTCCTTCCTGGGGGTAGTTTTTCGTCAAATTTTACCCTAAGGTAATTTTCGCTGAGGGCTTCTCCCTCCTTTATGACCGTAGCCTCTAAGGTTTTTCCCACCATGGACCGGGCGAATTCCTCGGTTTTTCTCCTTCCCAACCCCCTCAAAAGGGCGGCCCTCTTTTTGGAAATCCTCTCCGGGATTTTCGCTCTCATCTCCGCTGCCCTGGTTCCCTTCCTGGGGGAAAAGCTGAAAACATGGAAATAGGTGAGGGGAACCTCCCGGGCAAATCGGTAAAGAATACTGAAATCCTCTTCGGTCTCGCCAGGAAAACCCACTATAAAATCCGCACCCACCCCTGCCTCCGGTCTTTCCTCCTTTATTTTGAAAATGAGCTCCTCAAAGCCCTCTCCGCTTCCCCTGCCCATAAGGCGGAGAATCTTTGCGCTGCGATGCTGGAGGGAAAGGTGGAAGGAGGGCATTATGTGAGGGGAGGAAAGGAGGTAGGAGAGGAGTTCAGGATTGAGGAATCTCGGATCTAAGGAGGATATCCTGAACCTGATTTCCGGGTAATAAATTTCCAAGGACCTGAGAAGTTTTAACAAGCCCTGCTTTTCCCCTAAATCCCTGCCATAGGACTCTAAGTGAATCCCCGTTAAAATCACCTCCTGGTATTCCTCCTTCAATAACTCCTCCAGCTCCTCCCTTATTTTTCCCAAGGGAACGCTCCTTGACCTTCCCCTTACCTTAGGAATTATGCAGTAGGTGCAGGCCAGGTCGCATCCCTCCTGAACCTTCAGAAACCCCCTGCTCTTCCACCTTTTTCTCTTCCCCTTAAATTCCCCATTCCTCAACAATTCCAAAACCCTCATCTTCTGGGGGTTAGGAAGGGAAAGGTCTGCCCCCTCTGCCTTTCCATAATGATCCACATAACAGCCCAGAGCTATTATTCGGGCCTGAGGGTTTTGCCTTCGGAGTCTCCTTATGAGCTTCCTCAGGTCAGCATCCGCCCTGTGGGTTACCGTGCAGGTGTTTATAAGGATAACCCCTGCCTCCCCGGGGGAAGCGAGCTTCCATCCTTTTTTCTGAAGGGAGGAAATGAGCCTCTGGCTCTCGGCAGCGTTTAATCTGCAGCCCTGGTTTATCAGGGAAAACTTAAACCTTTTTTCTGAGCTCTTCCCTATATTGCTCAAGTTTTTCCGAAAGTTCGGGATATTTTATGGCCAGGATTTGGGCTGCCAGTATAGCGGAGTTCAGCCCTCCCCATTTCCCCACAGAAACTACCGCCACAGGAACTCCCCTGGGCATCTGAACCATGGAAAGAAGAGAATCCAGCCCATTGAAAGGGGCAACGGCTACTGGAAGGCCTATAACTGGTTTTATTGTATGGGCAGCCACCACCCCGGCTAAGTGAGCAGCTCCTCCTGCCACCGCCACGAAGACATCGGCCTCCTTCTCCTTTTCCCTCACTATCTTAACCGTCCTTTCCGGAGTTCTGTGGGCCGAAGTGACCAGGACTTCTACCTCCACCCCCATTTTTTCCAGGAATTCCAGGCCCGGCTCAATTACAGGCCTATCTGAATTGCTACCTATCAGGTAAATTACCTTCATCAGAAAACCCCTATGTCCTTTCTGTAATGCATTCCTTCAAAATGAATTTTCTCTACGGCCGAATAGACCTTTCCCCTGGCCTCGGCCAAATCCTTTCCCTTGCTGGCCACATTGAGAACCCTTCCTCCAGCGGTGTAGAATTTACCGTCCCTCTTTTCCGTGCCTGCGTGAAAAACCACCACATCCTCAGGAATGGCATCAAGCCCCTTTATCTCCTTTCCCTTTTCGTATTTACCAGGATATCCCCCTGAGGCCAGAACCACATCCAAGGAAACCTCCCTGTCCCATTCCAGTTTCTTCTCCGGGATAAAACCCCCGGCCACGGAAGCAAGAACCTCCACCAGATCGCTCCTGAGCCTCATCATAATGGCCTGGGTTTCCGGGTCCCCGAACCTCACATTGAATTCCAGCACCTTGGGACCCTCTTCGGTAAGCATTAGGCCCGCGTAAAGAACTCCCCGGAATTCCCTGCCCTCCTCTAACATTCCCTCAATGGTGGGCTTTACTATCTCGGACATAATTCTACGATAGAGCTCACCGTCCACATAGGGACAGGGGGAAACTGCTCCCATTCCCCCGGTGTTGGGGCCCTGATCTCCGTCGTAGGCCCTCTTGTAGTCCTTGGATGTAACTATGGGGACGATGTTCCTTCCATCGGTAATTACTGTAAAGGAAATTTCCCTTCCAGGGAGAAATTTTTCAATCACCACCCTGTCCCCGGCGTTGCCGAAAATTCTTTTGTTTATTAGAAGGTCCAGGGCCCTGAGGGCCTCACCCTCATCCGAGCAGACCAGGGATCCCTTACCCCCGGCAAGACCGTCGGCCTTTATAACCACGGGAAAGCCGTATTTTCCGCTTTTTACTATTTCCTCGCCGGAGGTGAAGTCGCTTACCACATCAAATTCCGCCGTGGGTATTCCATGGCGGGTCATAAATTCCTTGGCAAAAACCTTGCTTGCTTCCAGTTCTGCAGCCAATTTATAAGGGCCAAAGGCAAGAAGCCCCCTTTTGCGAAATTCATCCACTATGCCTAAGGCAAGGGGAAGCTCCGGACCTACAACCGTTAAGTCAATTCCCTTTTCCCGGGCAAAATCCGCCAGTTGAACTATCTCGTGGACCGGAATTGACACCCTTTCCGCCTGGTCCATTCCCCCGTTTCCCGGGGCGGCGAAAATTTTTTCCACTAAGGGGGATTGGGAAATCTTCCAGACCAGAGCGTGTTCCCTTCCCCCTGAGCCCACCACCATTACCTTCATCCCTTCCTCCTTATAAGCCCAAGTTTAAGAAGTTTCTTCAGGGATTCCATAAACTCATCCCTTTCCATGGGAACAATTTTTTCTATCTTTCCCACCGGTGACTCCCCATCTATAAGGGAGAGCAAAAAGGCCTCCTTGGGGGTAAGTTCCGCCCCTGGAGGGTTACCGGAAGGCTCAAAAATGTCCTCCTCCTCTATCCTTTCTGCCTCTATTTCCTCCAGCACCTCCTCTACATCCTCTAATTCAAGCTCCTCCCTTATATTTTCAATTATGGCCCTGGCCCTTACGAACTCAGGGTGAGTTTCAGGAACCTTCTGGAGGAATTTAAGGGCCTGCTTCAGGTTCCCCTCCGAGTAAAGCCTTGTTCCCTCCCTGAAGGGATCCAGTCTCTCCTCGAGGATTTTATCCAGTTGGGAAACATCCAGGCCTGCTTCTTCGAATTCCTTCCTGGCTATTTTCAGGTATTCGTAAACCTTCGTTTCCCTGGCCCTTTTATCCCGGGCGAGCCTCATCCAGTATTCGTAGGCCAAGGGATAGTTCCGCTCGGCATAGGCTTCCAGGCCCCGGGACAGGAGGTAATCAGGCACCCTCAGAGCATCTAAAAGGGATTCCGCCACCTTCCGGGGAGGGGAGTTTTCATCCACCACTATCACATTATCCTTCAGGTCCCTTCTTCTTACCCTTTCACCCACGGGCTTTATTATTACAGTTAAAGGGGAAGAACGATCCCAGAGGCTCTCAAGGTTAACGAATACGTCCCCCCTGGAAAACGCCCCCAGGGGAAACTGAACCACTACTATGTCCGCTTTGACATTGGCAATCTCCTGGGGAGTTTTAATTTCTTCCACCTCTATTTCCTCCCTCTGCAGAATTTCCCTCAGGGTATGGGAAAAATCATGGCTGCAGAAAAGGGCCGCTTTCATCTGATTTCAAATTCCTTCCTTATGTCCGGATAAAGGGGAAATTCCTCGGTTAATTTCCTAACCTCCTGGCGGACCTCCTCGATCACCTTTTCGTTGTCCATGTTGTGAAGGACCCTGGATATTAGCCTTCCCACCTTCTCCATTTCCCTTTCCTTCATACCCCTGGTGGTAAGGGCCGGGGTCCCTATTCTTATTCCGCTGGTAACCAAGGGAGGCTGAGGATCGAAGGGAATGGTATTTTTATTGACGGTTATCCCTGCCCTTTCTAAGGTTTTTTCCGCCTCTTTCCCTGTAATTTCCAAGGAGCGAAGGTCCACCAGCATTAGATGATTGTCGGTGCCCCCGGAAACTATCCTCAGTCCTTCATCCTTAAGGGTCTCTGCTAAGGTCTTGGCGTTTTTCACGATCTGGGCTGCGTATTCCTTGAACTCCTGGGTCATGGCCAGTTTAAAGGCCACGGCCTTGGCGGCAATTATGTGCACCAGGGGCCCTCCCTGGGCTCCAGGAAACACTGCCCGGTTGAGTTCCTTTTTGTATTTGCTTTTGGAAAGAATAAAACCACCCCTGGGTCCCCTCAGGGTCTTGTGGGTGGTGGAAGTTACGAAATCCGCATAGGGAACCGGGGAAGGATGAACTCCCCCTGCCACCAGGCCTGCTATATGGGCCATGTCCACCATGAATATGGCGCCCACCTCATCGGCTATTTCCCTGAACCTCTTGAAATCTATGAATCTGGGATATGCCGAGGCGCCTGCCACAATTAATTTTGGCCTGTGCTTTTTGGCAAGCCTTAGAACCTCGTCGTAATCTATGGTCTCAGTCTCCTTATCTACCCCGTAGAAGACCACATTATACCAGCGACCGGTGAAATTGAGGGGATGACCGTGGGAAAGGTGCCCGCCGTGGAAAAGGTTCATTCCCATCATGGTATCGCCGGGCTCCAGCACTGCGAAATACACCCCCATGTTGGCCTGGGTTCCCGAATGGGGCTGAACATTGGCAAATTCTGCCCCGAAAAGCTCCTTGGCCCGGTTTCTCGCTAAGGTCTCCACCACATCCACAAATTCACATCCCCCGTAGTATCTCTTTTTGGGGTAACCTTCGGCGTATTTGTTGGTAAAGACAGAAGCAGCTGCCTCAAGCACCGCCCTTGGGGCGAAATTTTCCGAGGCAATAAGTTCTAAGGTGGAGTGTTGTCTTACCGTCTCGTTATAAACTGCCTCGGCAATTTCAGGATCGGCCTTTCTCAAATCCTCAAACATGTCTCCCCCTTAAAGGTTTTCTATTTGCCTGGAAAATTCCTCCTTGGCTAAGAGAAGTTTCCAGTTTCTGTTCACCATGGCCTGGATTTCCTCCACATCCGCCTGGGTCAGGTGGCGAAATCTTCCCTGAAGTTTAAGGTATTCAATGACAGGTTTAAGTTTTTTGGGTTTTATGTTTATTTTGTATTTTTCTCCATTTTCCACTTCATATAGAGGGAAAACCCCGGTCTGGACCGCAAGCCGGGCCAGTTTAATGGTTATTTCCGGGGGTGTTTTCCATCCAGGAGGACATGGAGAAAGAACCTGAATGAGCCTGAAGCCCTTTATCTGGGCTGCCTTTTTCACCTTCTTTACGAAATCCTCGGCATAGGCCACGGTGGCAGTGGCCACATAGGGAACCTTGTGGGCAGCCAGTATCCCTATGATATCCTTCTTGGGCCTTGCCTTAGGAAATTTGTACGGAGTTGTGGTAGTCCATGCCTTATAGGGAGTAGCTGAGCTTCTCTGAATCCCCGTGTTCATGTAGGCCTCATTGTCGTAGACGATGTAAAGGATGTTATCCCCCCTTTCGGCAGCTCCTGAGATGGCCTGCATTCCTATGTCAAAGGTTCCCCCATCCCCTGCCCATGCTACCACATGGACATCCTCCTTCCCCAGGATTTTCATAGCAGCGGAAACCCCGGCAGAGGTTGAGGCGGCAGTTTCAAAGGGAGCGTGGAAAAGGGGAACCCCTGCTGCCGAATACGGGAAGGGCCCGTCAATAACGGACCAGCAGCAGGCCGGAATGGTTAAGATTGTCTTCTTTCCCAGGGCCTTGAGGGCCAGTCGCATGGCTAAGGCCCCACCGCAACCCTGGCAGGCCAAATGCCCCGGGGTCATATATTCCTCTCTGGGTATAGTTAGTTTTCTCATAACTTCACCCCCTTCCAGATTATATCCTTGCCTTCGTCCATCTTTTCCACTTCCTCAAAGAGCTCCATTATGTGTTTCGTGGTTATGTCTCTTCCTCCCAGTCCCATGATATAGCTGAAAACTGGAGGATGATTTTTCACATTGGCCAGGGCTCCCCTTACCTCTGAGGCCACAATTCCCCCGGCTCCGGGCGAGAGGTTCCTGTCCAGAACTATAACCTTTTTAGCATTGGAGAGAATGTCCTTGACCTTTTGGTAGGGGAAGGGACGAAAGACGCGAATTCTCAGCAGGCCCACCTTCTTTCCCTTTTCCCTGAGAAGGTCCACGGCATAACGGGCAGTGGAAGCTGCAGTGGAGATGGCCACTAAGATTATCTCAGCATCGTCCACCTTGTAGGGGTCCACCAGGCCATAATACCTTCCGAACATTTTCTCAAACTCCTTTCCCTCCTTTTCTATGAGGTCTAAGGACTGTTCATGGGCCTTATGTATTTTGTATCTCAGTTCCATATACCATTCGGGATTGGTAAGACCGCCAAAGGCATGGGGGTCGTCGGGATTAAGAATGTATTTGTTTTCGTAGGGTGGGAGGAACTCATCCACCTTTTCCTGGTCAGGAATTTCCACGGGCTCGGAAGTATGGGAGAGGAAAAAGGCGTCAAGAACCACCATGGTGGGAAGGAGAACCTGTTCGGAAACTTTGTAAGCAAGAATTACAGAATCAAGAACTTCCTGGTTATCCTGGGCATAAATCTGCATCCAGCCGGTGTCCCTCTGGGAAAGGGAGTCGGTCTGCTCGGTCCAGATGGACCAGGGAGGACCAAAGGCCCTGTTTATGTTACCCATAACCACAGGAAGCCTGGCTCCGGTAACCCAATGGAGAACCTCATGCATCAGGGCAAGTCCCTGGGATGAAGTGGCAGTAAAGGCCCTTGCTCCTGAGGCAGAGGCTCCCATTACCGCTGCCATGGCAGAGTGCTCCGATTCCACCTTCACGAACTCAGCTTTAAGGGTGCCATCAGCGCACATTTCAGAAAGAAGTTCCACCACCTGGGTCTGGGGGGTTATGGGATAGGCGGCTATCACCTGAACCCTTGAAAGCAGTGCCCCGTAGGAAAGGGCATGGTTTCCAACTATGGCCATTCTTTTCATTTTCCCTCCTCCTCGGTATAAATGGCATCCACCGGGCATTCCTCAACGCAGATAAGACAGCCCTTGCAATAATCGTAATCCACAGCAACCCTCTCGTCGGGGTCCCTAAGATATATGGCTGGTTCAGGGCAGTATTTCCAGCAGATCATGCAGTCTATGCATTTGTCGTAGTCAATAATGGGTCTGAGATTTCTCCAGCTGGCGGTTTTATTAACCCACATGGTCCCTAAGGACATGGCCATGGGGGGAAGATCGTCCACCGATTTAAAAATTATCTTCTTTTCATCTTTCCCTGCCATCTTATCCCTCCATAATTACGGAATTATAGGCTTCTTCTGCCGCAGCCCGGTTCTCCTTGGGCTTTATGGGAACGCCTTCCTCAATCGCATCCAATAGGGTCTCCAGTTTTACCACGGGTATTACCCTGGCAAAGGCTCCCACTATAGCGGTGTTGACTATGGGTGAAGCCGCGCTTCCTAAGCGGTATTTAAGGGCTATGTGGGTGGCATCGACGGTAGCCACTTTGTATTCCTTAGGGAAATTAAGCTCTGAGGGTTTCCTGGTAGTGTTCACTAAAATCCATCCCCCAGGCTTAAGCCCATCCAGCAGGGGAACAGCTCCTATTAGGGTGGGGTCAAGAATAACTATGTGGTCAGGTTCGTAAATTTTGTGTCTTGGCCATATTTTAGTATCGGAAATCCGGGCATAAGCAGCCACCGGTGCCCCCCTTCGTTCCACGCCGAATTCAGGGAAGGCCTGAATATACTTGCCCTCCCTGGTTAAAGCGTCTGCGAGGATTTTGGAGGCTACCACGGTTCCCTGCCCTCCCCTTCCGTGGAATCTGATCTCTATCATGAGACCTCCTTCTTGATAATTTATAAATTTAAGGTTCAATTCTAACTTCAAACCCCATGATAAGTCAAACCAGCTTCAGTGCCAACCTTAAAGTCCGTAGCGGTATTTATCCTCAATTATGTCGTGTTCCTGCCACTCTTTTACCCAATCGTCCACATAGAACACCATGTATTTTTTGTTGGGGTCGGCCACAGAGGTTATAACCCTTCTCAATCCCGCGTTTATGATCATTTTTTTACAAATAAAACAGGGAAATGCGTTTATCACTTCTCCGGTATCCCTCTTTTCCCCGTAAATGTACATATCTCCGCCTAAAATGGAGACCCCGGCTCTGGCAGCGTTTATTATAGCGTTCTGTTCGGCGTGCACCGAACGGCAGAGTTCGTATTGGCTTCCTGAGGGGATTCCCAATTTCTGACGCAGGCAGAACCCGTGCTCTAAGGAGCTTTTGGTCTTCCTGGGAGCCCCCACATACCCCGTGGAAACTATCTGGTCGTCCCGGACTATAATTGCCCCTATAAGAACCTTAAGGCAGGTGGAACGGGTGGATACCACCTTGGCTATGTTGAGATAATATTCGTCCTTCTCCGGCCTCTCTATCATAGCTACCTCCGGATAAAAACCATTTCCCCCACCCTCTTTTTCAAATAGGCCCCCACCACAGGGCATTTGACCCTGAAAAGGAAGTAAATATCCAGACCCTTGTCCTCTAAGGTTTCAAAATTCCCCTGCCCCTTGGAAAGGACCAAGGGAATTTCTCTTATGGCTTTTTTTATCTCCTCGGAGGCCCTTTCAAGAACCAGGCCAGCTATGTTTTGACCTGTGGTTATTACCTTAGCCACCTTATCCATCCCCACCTGAAGCGCATCCTCCATGGTGGCATCGTTTATTATAGGTCCTCCCCTTACCGCATAGGTGGTTTCCACCCCGTATCGCATCCTTAGGAATTCCACCAGGAGTTTGTCAAAAACTATTTCCCCGGCATTGTCCCCGATTATAAGAAGTTTCCTGTTCTCCTGAAGCTCCTTTTCAAATTCCCCGAGAACTTGGGAGGAAAGGCTTGCCCTTTTAAGCTCCTCCAGCTCCCTCTCCACATCAAACCTGGCCTCGGTGCCGTAGTCCATGGAATTTCCAAGAACCGAAAGCTTGAGCACATCCTCAAGACTCAACTCCTCAAGCCTTTCCCTGAAGGGGGCTACCATTTCCTGGGCCCTGCGGTTTTCTTCCCTCTTTATCTCCGCATAGGGGTCCTCCCTGCCCGTAAGTTGCCTCACCAGGTCGTAAACCTTCTCGGCAAGTTCCGGAGAAGTAACATCGTAGCTTTCCACCGAAAGGACTTTGAGAACCTCCCTCATTAGCCTTTCCTGGGCCTCTTTATTCAGTCTCAATATCTTTATAAGCTCCACCATCTGGGAGATTATGCACCTTACGCAATAAATGTCCATCTTCATTTTTTTCTCCTTGGGGTTGATTATATAATAATTAGCCAGAGAGGTGAAAAAATGGGAAAAACGGTAATTGAAAAAATAATTTCAGCCCATAGCCCCCAGGACGCCAAGGCCGGGGATATCGTGTGGATGGAAATTGATGTCCGCTCTGCCAGGGATTTTGCCGGAGCCAATGTGGTTAAAAATTACGAGAGGGAATACGACGGGGAGCCTGTGGCCGATGCGAAGAAGACTTTTTTCACCTTTGACTTGGTAGCTCCTGCCAAAACCATAAAATATGCGGTAAATCAGCAGATCTGCAGGAACTTCGCCGCAAAACACGGGATAAAGGTTTATGATGTGGACATGGGAATAGGCTCCCATGTGCTCATGGAGGAGGGCCTTGCAAGACCTGGGGCCACGGTGGTGGGAACAGACAGCCACATGAACATAGTTTCGGCGGTGGGGGCCTTTGGTCAGGGAATGGGGGATGTGGATGTGGCTTTCATTTTCAAGACCGGAAAAACATGGTTTGAGGTTCCCCATACCATAAAGGTGAAAATAAAGGGGAAACTCCCCCTTCACACCTCTACTAAAGATTTAACCCTTAAAATAATAAAGGAGCTGGGCACAACCACAGCTCTGGGAAAGGCCATTGAGTTTTACGGGGAGGCGGTGGAGTCCCTTCCCCTTCACGGAAGGATAACACTCCTGAGCATGGTAACCGAGATGAGCGGAATAGCCGGGTTTATCCCCTTCGGCGAGGAAGCAAGGGAGGAGGTAAGGGCCTGGGCAGGGGATTTTGAAGAAATAAAGGCGGACCCGGATGCAGAATACGAAAAGGAGGTGGAAATTGATATATCGGAACTGGAACCCCTGCTGGCAGCCCCATCCCATCCCAAGAATGTCCATCCGGTAAAGGAATACCAGGGGCAGAAAATAGATTCCGGTTTCATAGGCTCCTGCACCAACGGCAGGGAGGAGGACATAATTGCCGCGTGGAAGATACTTAAGGGAAAGAAGGTGGCCCCTGGGGTGAGACTCATAATAGTCCCGGCCACCAAAAGGGTTTACGGGAACCTTCTCAAAAAGGGAATCCTTCAGGACCTTTTTGATGCAGGGGCCATAATACTCAACGCTTCCTGCGGAGGATGCGCCGAGGGACATGCTGGACTTACAGGGGAGGGGGAAGTCCAGATAAGCACAGGAAACAGGAATTTTGCCGGAAAACAGGGAAAGGGCCTTACCTTTCTGGCCTCCCCCCAGACCGTGGCGGCCTCGGTCCTTACTGGAAAAATAACTTCCCCTGAGGAGTTTCTGGATTGATATGGACAGCCCTTTTAATAGTCAACTTCCTCAGAATTGATGCCAAGCCCTTCCCCTACGAACTGGTGCCTGGAGAAAAGGGAAAGGTAAACATTTACATAGCGGTAAACAACCCCAGGGTTACCCTTCAATCCCTTCCTCCCTTTAAAATTTACATAAAAAAAGCCGATTCCCTGAATTTCTCCAAGGATTTTTATACCGCCTTTGACCTTAAGGTAATAAAGGAGAAGGAAACCAGCAAAAGCCTGCCCATAAAGAAGATTCCAGTCCTTTCCATACCCTTTACCGTGGAGGAAAACGCCTCCCCTGGCCTTCATAGGGTGGAATGCGAAATAGAATATATGGTGTGCTCCCGAAGGAAAAAATGGTGCATGAAGACCAGACAGAATTTCTCCTTCCAGTTCCGCATAAAATCCTATGTAAGGCCGAAAGGGCGTTGAAATTTCTTTTTTTTTACCTATAATAAAATAATGGAAGGGAGGTGAAAAATGAGAAAGGTGATTTATCTCATGAGTTTATTACTAATCTGGAATTTATGGGCTGGCCTTAAGGATTATGAATTGGAGTTTGGCGGTTCCTATAAGTTAATCAACTCCTACACCTTTAACACCTCAGTTGGAACTCTTAATTTATATTCAGTGAAATCTTCTTATGGAGAGTATTACATCCTCTCTGAACTTATGGAGGGCAACACAGTTAAGGAGTCCCTTTTGGTTCTTACCAGTGGGAGTACTGAAATCAGGGTGGGAAAGGAAAAAGCCTGCTCCCCCATTGACCTTAAAGATGTAATTGAGGGCAAAGCATATACGCTTTATGCATTAATAAAGAAAATGCCCGAAGCCATTAAAGAGGCCTTCCTTTCCACCAGTTCCCACAACCCCTGGCACTGGGTGCTGGATTCCCTGTATCTTTCCATAACAGCCAGGCCCTTGGGAAAACCTCAGAAAATAACCTGGGAAAGAGAAGGCCCTAAAATGTATTGTGACGAATGCGACCTGTATCTTCAGGAATGCAACGGCCATTGCTATGAGAACTTCGCCGACTGTAGTGCACTTTGTGGTGAAATAGAAGACCCCAAGGAATTTGCTCGGTGCAAGTCTTATTGTATTAGAATTTTTGCTCAATGTAAAGATAGGTGCACCGCAGGGTGGCAAAGATGTAAGGAAAATTGCCAACCCCGCCCCAAATCTCACTAATCCCCAATCCTCTTCTTCCATTTAGGGGCACCTATAGGAAAGGGTTTCCTGCCTCCCTTTTCACTTTTCAACCATCCTTTGCCTTGCCTTTGCCATTTCAACCCTAAATCTCTTTCCCTTCTTATTTCTATTTCCTAACATACTAACATATAGGGACAGGTCCGAAATAAAGAAATAGAACAAGATAGAGAAGCTCTACTCAAAGTTTCTTTCAAATTTAACACCCCGAACCTTTCCCACGAAAACCAAATTTGATTTTCGGGACAGGTCCAAAATGAACATATGAGGTTGACGGGGACGGGACAGGTAGTGGACAATGGGGACAGGTACAAAATCAGAAAAGCAACCCCTCTCCCTAATTCATCCCGGAATATCCCGCCACCCCCTCAATTTTCACCTCTTTTCCCCGAAAAACGAATTTTCAATTTTTGGGGACAGGTCCGAAAACTAAAAATCAATAAATTCCCACCCAATTCTTCCCGCAATATTCACCAACCCCCTCCATTC
>JALXBI010000090.1 GCA_026991555.1 Candidatus Aminicenantota bacterium | reverse complement strand
GGGGTGGAAGGGGTCATGGCGGGGGTTTCAAATTCCCTGTATGCAAGCTCTTCAACCTTACCAGTGCAGGAAAGAAAGTCCACCAGTTTCCCTTCCTTAGAATAAATCCTTACGAAAAGCCCTGCCTCCCCGTCAAGCTCCTTATAGGTTATCTTCAGCAGAAAATCGTAGCCTGGAGGTGGGGAGAAAAATCCTCCCGAGCGGTCAAATCCTATGACACCTTCCGAGGGAAGAAGGTAATCGGATAGGTCCGAAGTGAAAAGCTCATATAGGTTCTCGATAAAGCCCTGGGAACGCAGAGAATGGTTTTTTATGGAAGCTATGGCCAGGCGGGGGAAAATTTCCCTGGAAAGAACGAAGGATTCTATTTTCAAAGAGCAGGATTTTACCAGTTCTGCGGGGGGTTGTGCGAAGAGGAAGCTAACCAGGACTGCACTTATAAGCAGTTTTCGCATTTTACCAGATGAATTCCTCCTCAAGGAATCTTGTGGTGTAATTTCCACTTCTGAACTTTGCTGACTTGAGGAGGCTCAGAAGAAGGGGCAAATTTGTTTTAACACCGACGATGGAGGTGTGCTTCAGGGCCACCTCAAGCTTATGAAGGGCTTCATTCCTATCTCTCCCATACGCAATAAGTTTGGCTATCATAGAGTCGTAAAATGGGGGTATTTCGTATCCCTGGAAAACCGCACTGTCTATTCTTATGCCATTTCCCCCGGGAAAGAAAAGAAAGTGAATTTTCCCGGGAGATGGGGTGAAACTCCTGGGATCTTCGGCGTTTATTCTGGCCTCTATGGCATGTCCCCTTACAATTACATCCTCTTTGGAAAAGGATAGCTTCTCCCCGGAGGCAACCAGAAGCTGCTCCTTTACCAGGTCTATCCCCGTCACCTGCTCGGTTACCGGGTGTTCCACCTGAATCCTGGTATTGGCCTCTATGAAATAGAAATTTTCCTCCTCGTCCACTAAGAATTCAAAGGTTACCAGGCTTTTAAGGCCCAGCTTCCTGGAAGCCTCCTCCACGGTCTCCAGCATTTTCTCCCGGGTCCGCTGGGAAATAAAGGGAGAGGGAGCTTCTTCCACTATTTTCTGGTGCCTCCTCTGCATGCTACATTCCCTATCCCCCACGGCTACAACATTCTCACCATCGCCAATAATTTGAACCTCCACGTGGTGGGCCCTCTCGATGTATTTCTCAATGTAAAGGTCCTGGGAATTGAAAGCAAGATAGGCCTCCCTCTGGGCGGTTTTAAAGTTTTCCTCAAGTTCTGCCGGGGAGTTTATTATCCTCATACCCCTGCCGCCTCCCCCTGCCACTGCCTTAAGGATTATGGGATAGCCTATCTTTTCAGCTATTCTTCTCGCTTCCCCAATCCGGTTTACCACCCCATCGCTTCCTGGAAGCACAGGAACCCCTAAGGATTCCATGGTTTTCCTCGCCCTCTGCTTGTCTCCCATGAGCCTTATGTGCTGAGGGGAAGGACCCACGAAAATAAGGCCCTCTGCTTCCACTGCCTCCGCGAACCTGGGATTTTCCGAAAGGAATCCGTATCCAGGATGAATGGCATCTGCTTTGGAAATCTCGGCAGCGCTCATTATGGCTGCCATGTTCAGATAACTATCCTGGGGTTTTGCCGGGCCGATGCAATAGGCCTCATCTGCCAGCTGAACCGGCATGGAATCCCTGTCGGCTTCAGAAAAGACCACCACGGTCTTCATCCCCAGTTCCTTGGCAGAGGTCATAATCCTGAGGGCAATTTCTCCCCGGTTAGCTATAAGAAGTTTTTTAATCATTGTCCGGAATTATGGCAAAAAGTTTCTGGCCGAATTCCACTGGTTGGGCATTTTCCACAAGGACTTCCTTAACAGTTCCGCTAACATCCGCCTCAACCTCGTTCATGAGCTTCATGGCCTCAATTATGCACACCACATCCCCCTTGTTAACATGGTCACCTTCCTTCACGAAGGGGGGAGAAGATGGGTCAGGGGCTCTGTAGAAGGTTCCTATCATGGGGGCGGTTATATAGTGAACCTTCTCTCCCTTGCCCTCTGCAGGAGGAGAACTTTCAGAGGAAACCGGCTGAAGCGACGGGGCGGATTCTACCACCTTGATTTCCGGTTTAGGCTTTACCAATTTCAATCTCAGCCCTTCAACCTCAATTTCAAACTCCTCCACTTCCTTGGAGAGAATGAATTCCACCAGTTCCTTAATTTCCTCTATTTTCACTATAGCCTCCTTGTCTTAGATTGTATCCCAAGGAAAAATCAAGGGCAAGGGAAATTAAAGCTCTATTTCCGAGGCGAGGAGTTTCATATAAAAGTTTATTTTCCCATCGTAGCCACCCCGGGACATGGCCACCAGGAAAACCTCGTCATTTACAGGGGTGACGAAGATTTTTCTCTCCCCGGTATTCAAGACTATGGAATTCAGGGGAGAAAATTGGTAGGAAAGAGCACTTGATACCAGGGCCATCACCCGGGCGGCCAGCTCCTCAGCTTCCTCATTGCCCCTCGCTGCCACCTCTATGGGTAAACCATCACCGGCAGCCAGGATAATTACTTCCACCTCTGGATTTTTATTGAGAAACTCGTCCAGCTTTTCCTTGAACATTAAATTCCTCCAGTAATTGGTGAAGCTTCTTTATTATTTTCACAGTTTTCAATTTTTCCCTGTAAGAGGGCTCCTTCGCTGCGAGCTTACTGTATATTCTTTCAGCCTCCCCGAAGTCACCCTGCTTTAGAAGAACTAAGGCCATGGATTCGGTTTCAAAGGGCTCTTCTTGAGCCTCAGGGAGATCAGGCACAGGAGCCTCCTTCTTTTCTTCTTCAGGAATTGAAAACTCTTCTTCTATCTCCGCCTCTTCCTGGAAGGGCTCCTCTGAAGGAAAGGAGGGGGTCTGCTCAAGGTCAAAAGGCACTTCTTCCTTGAGGGTTTCCTGTCTTACCGCCTTTTCAAGCTCTTCGTTTATTTCCTGAAGCCTTCTGGAGACCTCCTCATCAAAGGGATCAAGGAAATTCACCTTGAGATAGATTTCCTTGGCCTCCATCAGTCGGCCACGGGATTGAAGAATTTCTCCCTTGAGTTTTAAAGCTCCTAAGGTATTTGGACTCCTTGAAAGTATGTAATCCACTTCCTGAAGGGCATCTTCTGAAGTGCCGGTTTTAAACAATAATTTTGCCAGATAAAGACGCCCCACAAGGAA
The DNA here is from genome assembly GCA_026991555.1 of Candidatus Aminicenantota bacterium. Classification (GTDB taxonomy): domain Bacteria; phylum Acidobacteriota; class Aminicenantia; order S016-38; family S016-38; genus JALSNJ01. Next base: position 10,788 of record JALXBI010000090.1, on the reverse strand, counting down.
GTCAGGATAGGAATCCCGACATTCCTTGAGCACGGAAATAGCATCTTCTACCCTTCCTTCCTCCTCCAGCTTTTCCGCTGTTTTCAGACAATCACTTCTTTCCATTCAGCGAAGAACCTTAACAACCGCCATACCATAGGTTTCGGAAAGGGAATCCTCTGGCCATTCCTGTCCTCTCCAGGTTGCCTTTATCAAAACGTCTATAGAGTCCAGCTTGTAATAGACATATATAGGATTCCCCAGGTCATCCTTCTCTCCTGTGTCACACATCACCACCAGGTCTCTCACCGAGGGAGGGGTATAGCGAGCTGTGGCCACACCGTTAGAGTTTGTGGTGGCCCTTACGGATTTGGGCTGATCACCGTTGAAATATCCATATCCACCTATATATTCACAGGTCCATTTTTCGGAGGGAGGGATAAAATGGGGGTCAACATCGTCCACATAGAAATAAATGGTCCTTCTCGCCAGGGGCCCCTTATCATATCTGTAAAGCCTTGCCTTAAGTATAACCTCGCTATTTGCGGGATTCCTCAGGGGATCAATAGCCTGAACCACCGAAGGGTGAGCGGTCAGGTCAATAACATAGGCGGTGGAGGATGGACCAAACATATCCCCCGGGCCGGGCGATTCGCTTCTCTGACACCCGGCAAGACCAAGAAGCCCTATTATCAGTAAAGCGAAAATTATTTTCCTCATTTCAGTCCTCCTTGTTGCTACTATTTTTCATTGGAGTAGTTGGCGAAAATTACGGGGATGCTACCCTTGACATAAACGGAATGTCCTGAAAGGTCTTCGCCGTAAAATTCCACCACCGCGGTAACTTCAAGCTCCTTTTCGGAATCTACATACCTCAAATCCACTAAAGGTTTCTCGGTTTTAGCGTCAGCCCGAACCAATATGAAAACCACGCCATGCTCCTTTCCATCGGGAGGAATCATAACAGAAAGCCTTCCCCAGAAGGACCTGGGAACATCTATACCCTCCCGGTTCCTGTTATCGGACCTGACGTAGCTTACGTGATATTCCTTGATCTGAACATTCTCGTAGAAGGACGAGTCCGTTTCATTAGGATTATAGGGATAGGCAATCATATAGGCAGTTCCATAATCGTTCTGAATGGTTTTGGCTCCTGTATCGGGATCAACAACAAGAACATCCGATTCAAGAACCGCACTCTCGTTTCCCGTCCAGTTGGTCCCGGTCATCCTGCTTATCACCAGTTTAACCGCAGAGGTGGAATCGTCGGCTACTTTATTGCACCCGTAGAAACTTATTATTAACCCCAGCAATAGCGCCGGGAGAATGTAAAGGGACTTTATTTTCATTTTTCCCCTCCTATTTCCTGATTATTTTCGGAGTTATGAAGATAAGTAGTTCCCTGTTGGTCCTGTTTATGGAGCTGCTCTTGAACAACAGGTCACCTATAAGGGGTATGGAATTGAGGAAAGGAGTCTTTTTGTAGTTTGTATTGTCCTCTATCCTATACATTCCTCCTATAACCGCTGTGCTTCCGTCCTTCACCATCATTACCGTGGTGGAGCTCTGAGTAATTATGGTGGGAATTCCCATAACCACCCTTGAGAAGTCCGCAGAATCGTTCTTTATATCCACCTTCATAATAATTGTCTGGTCCGCTGTTATGTGGGGGGTTACCTTAAGCTCAAGCACAGCATTGACATATCTAACCATTATGGTGTTGTTGATGTTAGTTTGAACGGGTATCTGTCTACCTTGTCTGATAACAGCCTCGTGGTTATCCTGGGTGGAAACCTTGGGAGCAGAGAGTATCTTTCCCCATCCTTCTTCCTCCATAGCGGTAAGTCCCACATCTAAGGCAAAGGAATCGGTGACGTTCCCAAGAGAAAGCCCAAGGGCCGAATTGAAGGTTGCTGCAGGAAGGTTAACCGCATATCCGTTAAGAGGATTGGTAAGTCCTCCTGTGCCCGCTCCTTCCACGGGGGTTCCGTCCAGGAGGATTCTATTGGGAAATACCAGGCTCGTCTGATTTCCGTGGTAGGGATCCGCATATCCCATGAATCCCCACTGAATTCCCAGGTTCCTGGCATAGGTAGCTACGGTTTCCACTATCCTCGCCTGGATGGAAACCTGGGGTATGGGAGCATCTAAGGTGCTTATAATTCTGTCTATCTCCTTTATTCTGTCGGGAATGTCCTTTATGATAAGAGTATTGGTTCTTTCATCCACAACTATTTCTCCCCGGGAAGAAAGATATTTCTTGAGAATTCTCTCAACGCTCTTGGCATTAGCATAGCTTAGGGTCCTCATGACCGTGGTGAGGGGCATGGCCGATTCCTGCATTTTTCTCCTCTGTTCAGCTTCTTTGGCTATGACTTCCATGGGAGCCACCCTCAAAACATTCCCATCTATTATGTAGCCCAGTTTGTTGGTTTTTAGGATGAGATCAAGGGCCTGGTCCCAGGGTATATCCACCAGCTCGCACGTAACCTTTCCTTCCACTCCCGGATCAAAAATCACGTTGAGGTGGGCGAGCTTCGCTATGAAGGTGACCACATCCCTGATATCCGCATCCTTGAACCTGAAGGTGTATTTTTCCCCGTAATATTTCTTATGTCCTCCGGCAATGGTTACCGTCTGATATATAGGCCCCTTCTTTTTCGGGGGGGTATTCTGCGGTGCCACCTGAGCTGCCTTGCTGGCGGCAGGCGAGGCCTTGGGCGCAGCCGCGGGCTTTACGGAAGTCGTTTTGGGCTTCGGAGGAAGCACCGGAGCTGACGGGCCAGGGGAAACCTTCTCCGCCCTAACCGGTGGGTTAATCTTGGTTTCAGGAGAGGCAATTACTATGTCCAGGCGATTGTGAAGCCTCTGGATTTTATAGGAAGGCACCCTGTAAAGGTCAAGAACCACCCTGGCAGTTTTGGGATTGAACTGGGCAGCTCTTACCGCGGTTATTCCTTCCTTACCCACTATTTTTTTCAGTTTTCTGGCCTTCGCATTGGGAAGATCCAGAACCAGCCTCGTTGATTTTCCGTGGGCAGGGTCCTTCTTCAGAAGAAAAGCCCTGTAATCCGGAGCCCTTCCGGAAAAAATAAGGGAAATTGTCAAACCATTCCCGCTTCTGAGGGAAACATCCTTTAAAACCGAAGGGCCTGTGGCCCTGGCCTCCTGGACATCTGTATTATCAACTTCCACTATAACCGAATTCCCCCTTGAGAAAATGGAAAAGGGCTTAAGGCTTGAGAATTTAATTCTGACTTCTCCTCCTTCGGAAGAGGCCTTCACCTGCACATCCCTTATAACGCCTTCACGGAAAGGATGCTTTCCCTTTATGGGAGCCACATCTATGCCCTTGAACTTCAGAATTAGCAAAGATGGGTCCTTGGTGGAAGGATAAAAGTCCGGAAGAGGAAGGGAACCCTCACCTTTTATCTCAAGCACCTCCTTGTGATCGGAGATTTTCTTATCCAGGGAAATGAGTTTCCCTCCAGCAAAAGCCAATCCCACTCCTAAGAGGAGAACTATAAAGTAAATTAGGCTTTTCTTCATTTTTACTCCTCCTCCATTGTTAATTTCAGAACCACATATTTATATGGCTTCAGGAAAACAGGGCTCTTGGTGGCCTGTTTGATAACTACCTCGTTGGCAGTTATTTTAACCACTTCTCCGTCTGCCAGTTTTGTTCCCACCTTTATGATGTAGGGAAAATTATGAGAATCCAGAACCTGAGCATAGTAATGGCCATGGGAATCCTTGGCTATTCCAACGAGAACGAGCTCATCGGTGTAAACTCCCCTTATGCCCTGAGCCCTTTTTCCTCTTTCTCTCTTTTTCCTTATGGAGAGAAGGTCCCTGAAGGGGTCCCTCTTCCCCATGGGGTTGTAATCGTATTTCTCCCTCTGAAGGGAAACTTCCTCCCCATTGCCCTTATCCTGGGAGATTACGGGCAGGGAAAGAAGAAGAGCCACTGCTATTATTGCTAACCTTTTCATCTTCTTCTCCTCCTTCTTCCTCTTTTCCTGGTTTTTTGCTGTTCCTCCAATTTTTTCTCCACGAAAATATATGTAGAGGCGGTAAATTTGGCGTCTATGGTGTTATCCGCCGTTTGCTTTCTTAAAGCCTTTATCTCTATGGAACTAACGTTGAAGATTCTTGTAAATTTTCCCAGCTTATCAAAGAAATAGCCAAGGTTGTGATAGGAACCGGTGACCTCTATTTCAATGGGCCATTCCGCCACAAGCCCCCTGTCAATGGAGGGCTTAGGCACGAAACTCACTACATTGAGATGAACATCGGTGGCCAGTTTCTGGACATCCTTAAGTATTTTGCTTATTTCCTTCTTTTCGGGAAGAACCTTTTTCAATTTTTCAAGCTTGGCCTCTAAGTCCGCATTTTCCTTTTTCAGCAGGGCAAGCTCCTTTTCCTTTTCCTTTGCCAGGTTAACTTCTCTGGTAAGCTGACTCAACCTGGCTTCCAGCCTCGCAAGTTCGCTGGATTTGCCCTTATACCAGCCCAGATAAAAAAGACCGAAAACAAGCAGCCCGATGAAAATGAAAAAGGTCAATTGACCCTGCCATGTCATTTCCCTGAGGTTCATTTAGCACCTCCCTTGTTCTGGGAAGGCCCTTCCCCTGTATTGACTCTGGCCGCAAGTTTAAAGGTATAAACGTCCACTTTAACCTTGCTCCTGTTTCTGGAAAGCTTTTTTGAACTTATAAGCTGAACATCCTTGAAGAAATCTGTGCTTTCAAGGTTAGCGATAAAATTGGCTATTAAATTGTTGTTAAGGGCCTTTCCCTCTAATAATATCTGTGAACCGTTGAATTTAAGCTTGGTAAGCCACACCTTGTCCGGGATTGCCTTAACTATAAGGTCCATGAGTTTTACGGGAATTATCTGCTTGGCAATAAGCTGTTCTATAACCTGAGTTTTCTGGGTAAGTATTTCCTTTTTCTTCTTGTTCTCTTCCAGCTCCTTCAATACTCCCTGGAGTTTTGCCTTTTCCTGCTGTTTTATCTGAATTTGCTCTTTAACAAAGGAGATCCGTGAGCTGGTTTTATAATAGAGGTAAGCGATAATACCCAGGGTGATGACCGCCACAATGGCCAGAAGTTCATAGTGGATTTTTTTGCCCTCTTCCTCGGGTATTGCTACCCCCACCGGGGCAAAGGTTATTTCTTTTTTTCCCGGTTGAAGAAGATTAATTCTTATCATCCTTAACCTCCTATACTTCTCATGGCCAGCCCGGTTGCCACGGTAAACATGGGAGCGTTGGTTTCAACAATTTCCCGGGAAAAGGCTTTCTCGTTGTAGATGATATTGCGGAAGGGATTAAGAAATTCCACAGGCAGGTTGAATTTCTCCTCAAAAAAGTCGCCAATTCCCTGCATTAAAGCCCCCCCACCGCTAATGTAAATTCTATCAAGCTCTGTTACCCCGAACTGACCTGAGAAGAATTCCACTGTTCTGGATAGTTCTGCAGCAAGGTCGCTATAGACCATCTCGTTAACCGCCCTTAGAGAATCCGGGGAGATTCCCTCCGAAACCTCCCCTTTCTTTATGGCCTCTGCCTTTTCAAAGCTAACACCGAATTCCTTCTGTATGGATTCGGTTATAAAATCCCCTCCGGTTTCCTTGGTTCTCACGAAAAGCGGAGCTCCATCCTTGGCCACCACGATCTCCGTGGAGGTAGCACCTATGTGAACTATGGCTACCACATTTGAAATAAAGGGCTCGTAATTGAATTCAAAGGCGTTATAAATAGCAAAGGCACTTATATCAACTATCACTGGATTCAAACCCGCCTGTTCCACCACGCTGGTAAATTCCCCGATCTTTTCCCTTTTGGCCATAACGAGGAGAACTTCCATCTGTTCCTGCCCCTCAGTGGGCAAAACGTGATAATCAACCTGAACTTCTTCGGGTTTAAAAGGCGTATTGTGTTTAATTTCAAAATTTATGTTTTCCTCCAATTCCTGAGGAGTTGCAGCGGAAATCATTATTCTCCTTACCATAACCGCATGCCCTGGAAGGGCTATCGCCACATTCTTGGCCTTCACCTTTGACTCAGCCACCAGCTGCATCAGAGCATCGGAGACAGCATAGGCATCCATAATCGTGCCTTCCACTATAGCCTCTCTGGGAAGGGGAACCATACCTATGCTTTTCAACTCAAAGGTCTTCTTTCCCTTGCTTTTCTTAGGAGTCAAATAAACCAGTTTAATACTTGAGGCTCCGATGTCAATTCCTAAAATATCGCTTTTTTTGCCAATCACTGCTCCTCTCCTTGAGTTTTATATCTTATATTATAGGAACCAGTTCCCAATAATTCAACAAATCCGGAAAAAATTTCGGCTTCAAAAATGTAAAACCTGGTATTGCCCTGCCAGCAATCCCTTTCCAGGCCTGCTTTTAGACATGTGTTTTGCAAAAATTCCTTCAAATCCCAGTTGTACTCCACCGGAACCTGGGGAAGAAGAAGCCCGCGATAAGGCCCCCTCTCTGCGATAAGACCATGCCTTCCCACCACAATTTCGCTTAATTCCCTCACCGGTCTGGGGGGCGTAAGAACGGAGATTTCTATCTCAAGCCCGGGCAACTCCTCCGGTTGAAGGGGATGGAATCTTGGATCGTTAAAAGCCGCGGCAACGGCAGCCCTGGCAACGGTTTCTGCCAGAGGAAAAACTGGCTCCACATATCCTATACACCCCCTAAGGGTTCCGTGTTTCCTTAGGGTTACGAAGGCTCCAGCCGGCACAGATAGGTTTCCGCTCAAATTCTCCGGCAGGAAACTCCTACCCTCAAAGGCTGCCACAATGGATTTCAGGGCTATCCACAAAAGCGTTTTTTTTTCCTCCTGCGTTAATCTTCCATCCCTTGAATTCAGCATATTTTTTATAATAGAAAAGGAAAAAGAAAAGTCAAGACCTCAATCTTGATTTTTGATCCATTTTTTGTTATACTACCTTTTTAGTAGGAATTAATCCAGGAGAGTAAAAATGCCCTTTGATGTAAATGACAGAAATTTTGAAGAAAAAGTAATTAAAAGCTCCAAAACGGTAATCGTGGACTTCTGGGCTGAATGGTGCACACCGTGCAAGAAAATAGAGCCCATCTTAGAAAAACTGGAGAGGAAATATCAGGGCAAATTATCGGTAGCCAGGATGAACGTGGAGGAAAATCCCAGAACTCCTGCCTCCTATGGGGTAAGAAGTATACCCTGTCTTATAATCTTCCATCAGGGAAAACCTGCAGATACCCTCATAGGATTGCAGCCCGCATCCCATATTGAAAGAGCCTTGAGGAGGTACCTATGAAAGAAGTGGATATCGCCATAATAGGAGGAGGACCTGCGGGACTCACCGCTGGCCTTTACGGAGCAAGGGCCACCTTAGAGACTGTGGTTTTAGAAAAACAGGCCCCGGGAGGACAGATTCTGCTCACTGACCTTATCGAAAACTATCCGGGATTTCCAGGGGGGATAAATCCCGAGGAACTCTCCAGGAGGATGAAGGCCCAGGTGGAAGAATTCGGAGGGAAGGTAATAATTGACGAGGTGGACGGTATTGAGAAACATGAAGATTTCTGGAAGGTAAATGGGTGGGAAGACGAATATGTGGCAAAGGCCATCATAATCGCCACCGGATCCGAGCCTAAGAAGCTGGGGGTTCCAGGGGAAAGGGAATTTACCGGAAAGGGAGTCTCCTATTGTGCCACCTGTGATGGACCCTTTTTCAAGGGACAGCCCATGGCCGTTGTGGGGGGAGGGGATTCGGCGGTGTCCGAGGCCATATATCTTACCAAATACGCCTCCAAAGTTTACCTTATACACAGGAGGGACAAACTCAGAGCAGAGGGGATATGGCAGAAAAGAGCCTTTGAGAATCCTAAAATAGAATTCGTCTGGGATACGGTGGTCAAGGAAATCCGGGGGGAGAAAAAGGTCAAGGAGCTCCTCCTTGAAAATGTAAAGACCGGAAAAATGTCCACCCTTCCGGTGGAGGCCATATTTATATTCATAGGAATGAATCCCAATGTGGAGCTTGTAGAGGACATCGTGGAACTTGCCCCTTCGGGGAGGATAAAGGTCAACATGAGGATGGAAACCTCAGCCCCTGGCATCTTCGCCGCAGGCGACGTTATAGACATCGCCTACGAGCAGGTCTCCGTGGCGGTGGGAACAGGAGCCATAGCCGCCATGAGCGCCACCGAATACATTAACCGCAATTTTGGCTAAGGAAAAAATAGGGGTAAAGGCCCGGTCAAAATTTTTAATCCTATCCCTCACCATACTTCTTATAGGTTTCGGAGGAGTAAATTCCGGTTATAATTCCGTGTTAATTTTCTTCTCCCTTTTGCTGGCGGTGCTGGGAACTTCAGGTGTTTTCTCCCGCTGGAACCTGATGGGAATGGAGCTGGAAATTCATCCTCCGGAAAGAATTTTTTGCTGTCAGGAGGCCTTTTTCAGGCTTACCCTGCGAAATTTAACCCGGATTCCCAAATTCGCCCTAAACCTGGAAATAGGGGGGAAAAAGCTATTCGCAGGGGACATTCCCTCTTCAGGGGAAGCTACCCTTCCCGTGGGATATGTTTTCCAAAAAAGGGGAATTCTCCCCTTTCCGCAAATCACCCTATTTTCCCTGTTTCCCCTGGGGATGGTGCTCAGGAGAAGGATAATACACCCCAAGGAGAATTTCTTGGTCTATCCTAAGGTCTACGAGGTATATCCCCATTTCCCTAAGGAGTTTTCAGGCCAGGGAAGTTTATCCCTATACATCAGGGGCTCAGAGGAGATAGCCGGTCTGAGGGAAAATCCTGAGGCAGAGCTGAGGAAAATAGACTGGAAAGCCTTTGCCCGCACCGGCAAACTTGTGGAAAAACTCTTCGCCGCCAGCGCTGGAAGAAAAATCATCCTGGTTCTTGACCCTGCAGGGGAAGGGGAAAAATTTGAACAGAGCATTTCGCTAATAGCCTCAGTGGGAATATATCTCATGAAAAACGAAATTGACCATTTGATAATAGCCGGAAGGTTCCGGGACAGGGTAAGCGAAAAAAACCTTGACGACTTCCTCAAGGCCCTGGCTTTGATAAAACCCGGGGGGAAGGAGGAAAGTTTGAAATTGGCCCGGCAGCTTTTAAGGGAATTTCCCGGACACAATTTCTTTGCTGCTGTTTCCCTTCCTTCTTCTCCATTGGCGGAGATTCTCAAACCCAAGGAAATGGTTTTCGTATGAGCTGGGAAGTCATAATAGGAGAACTTTCCCTTCTAAGTTTTCTCTTTCTCAGTTCAAATCCCTGGGGACTGTTCCCAGCCTTAGTCCTTCTAATCACGGATCCCTTAAAGCTCCACAGATTCAAGCCTCTGGCCGTAGCCATGGCCTCAGGGGGGTTGCTTCTTTTCATTTTCACCTATACGGCCTCCCCTTATCTGGGAGGAGGTCTTTTCATTTCTTATCTTATGGTAGCCGAATACATATGGAGGGGAAAAGGGCCCTGGAGGGACTGGGTTCACCTTTCTTCCCTGCTCCTTATGGCCAACTGCGGGATTCTGGCCCAGGGATTTTACTTCCTTCTCCTTGCCTTGGTTTTTGCAGTTCTCAGTCTTCTAAGGCTATATGATTCCCTTTATCCGGGAAAGAGGCTCCTTTGGGGTTTTCTCCTGATTCACCTCTCCCTTTCCCTGCTCTTAGCCCCTCTCATTTTCCTTTTCACCCCGAGAAAGGGGTTGATAAATTTAGGCTTTGTAGGGGGAGCTGTTTCAGGACCTTCCTCCAGCGTGGATTTAAATTTTTCGGGCAAAATCCTCCCCTCATCCCAGATAGTGATGGAAATCAGGGGAAAAAGCATTCCCACTTACTGGAAGACCAGGGTGTTCTACCTTTATTATGGGGGAAGGTGGGTAAATGTTTTAAGGGGAAGGGCAAGAACGGGAAAGGAAAGAGTAAAAATTAAAATAAGAAACAAACTTAAGGTTTACCTTTATCTGAAGCTCACCCCGGCCCTTCCACTCCCCCCGGGGGGCTGGTCCGTTATCCTCAATGCCCCGGGATACTGGTCCTATGGTCATTTTATTGAATTTTCAAAACCCAAAAATTACTACGAAACCTTCCCAACCCCAGGAAAAATCATGGTTCTAAGGCCCCAGGGAGGGGAATTCGTTCTTCTCGGGCAGGAAAACCCATATCTGAGGAGGGAAACGAGAATTTACCTCCCGAAAAAAACCGCTGAAAGGATAAGAAAACTGGCCGGGACCCTGAAAGGAAAGTCCCTTTCCGAAAGTTTAAGCAATGTGAAGAAATTCCTTCAGGAAAATTACCGCTATTCCTTGGAGGTTAAAAGAGAAGGAGAAGACCCTCTGGAAGGTTTCCTGTTTAAGAATCATCAGGGACACTGCGAACTCTTTGCCACCGCCGCAGCTGCTCTCCTTTACGCCATGGGTAAACAGGTAAGGATGGTTATAGGATTCAGAATATCGGAAAAGGGGAAGGGATGGGCTATAGCCAGAATGAAGGACGCCCATGCCTGGGTGGAAGTGTGGGATGGGGGAAGGTGGAGCACCTTTGACCCTTCCCCTTACATTCCCGAAAAGGCGGGCTTCCTCTCCAAGGGATTAATGGGAAATCTCCAGCTCCTCTGGAACAAATACATATTGAGCTTCAGCTATTATCAACAATTGGGAATCTTCCTCTGGATAAGAAGGAACAAGGGAAAAATCCTTCTTTTTGTCCTGGCTGCCGTCATTTTGGGGTGGTTTGTAAGAAAGGGGTTGTCCATTCCCTCCCCGAAACAAAGGGAAAGGAGGCTGAAGAG
>JALXBI010000089.1 GCA_026991555.1 Candidatus Aminicenantota bacterium | reverse complement strand
GGAGTTTTTCTTTCTCTGCTGGGGTGAGCATGGGGAGTTCGTCCTGGATGTGGGAGATGAGGTGGTAGTAGGAGAGGGAGGAGGTTTTGATGTAGGCTCTGGCGATGCGACTCATGGGGAAATTATAACAAATCGGACCTGTCCCGAAAAAATACTCGAAAAAATACTTATCTTTATCACCTGATGTTTGAAAGGAGTTACTCCCTTTATTACCCCGACCGTTACTTCAACCTGTAGCCGATGGCCCAGTATCCCACCCAGTGCTTCAGGGAAAAAGGAGCAGTGATACCTATACCCTTTTTGAATACAGGAAGAACACCGAGGGAATAGCTGTCCCCATATCTTAAAGGAACTCCGTACAGAGTCTTTCCCTGAAGTTTCGCAAGGTTGAGAACCGTCATAACTCCAAAGGGAACTGAATAGACCCCACACCATGGTATTTTTTCTCCCCAGAGCCTGTCAGCAAAAAGCCTGATTTTATCCTCGCTTATGTTACCGGAGAGATATTTTTCCCCCAGTTCTTTGTCCTGAGCTGTGGCCATTTCGTGGGCTTTCTCTTCAAGGCCAAAGGGTTCATAATTGAAGTCAGGGCCGTAGTGGGTAGCATCCGTTGAAATTATAAAGGCGATGTCCTTTCCGAGTTTAAGGTGGTTTTCTCTCATGTAACTGTTCAGCACAGAGGCGAGTTTTTCCGAAAGGGCCCTCAGCCTCCACCAGTTCATTCTGGTTACCATGATAGCAAGTATTCTCACCTTTCGGTTATAAAACTGAAGAAAAGGAACCATAGCTTCTGCTGCGTGTTCAAGGGAATGTGCTTTTCTGGAAACCATGTAATCTTCCCTGTCAAGATGATTTTCCAGGTAAGTCCTCAGGGAAACATCTACGGGAACAGGAGTATAGGGAGCCTGCCACCTTGAATAATCGTCAAAAATGAGGACATCTTCAGGGTCTCCGATTGCTCTTCTGACATTTCCATGGGTAACGGAGAAGATGACAACAGTTCTGGCCGAGGCGATTTTCGCAATGGCATGGACATAGACTCTGCCGGCAAACATGTGGTCATCGTGTGGAGAAATTACTGCTATGTATCCCCTGGTCTTTTCCTTTTTAAGAAGAGAAGCTTCCTTGGCGGTAGCTGCTTTCACGATGGCTTCAATCTGATAAGGTTTAGTGCAATAACCCACATTGTCGAAGAAATGCCTTACATCAGCCCCGAAAGCCAGAGATAGAAACAATGCTGAAAGTATTATTTTTCTCATAGTTTTAATTATATCTCTTATTGCCCTTCAAAAAACTGCGGTTTATGAACACCAGACCGGCCAATTGTTCACCACCGTTCAAGTAATCTTCTCTGTTTTGCTTAACAAGCCCTTGTGTTAGAAGGAAGTATCACAATTTGCGGTATATTAAACAATATACACAACCCTTCCCTTTCCTTCACTTTAAATTCTTTTCATGTTAGAATAGTTCCCAATCTTTATAACGGAGGTTGCAATGAAAGTTGTGCTTGCCGGAAGGGTCAACCTCGAGCACACGGGACAGGAAGATGTGCTTGAAAGCATAATTTCCCTGATGAACAAACTGGGGGTTGACCTTGCCTTTATTGAAAATGAGGTGGTATGTATGGAGGCTTCCATTAATCTGGGAATATCGGATGTGGCGGAGGAACTTTTCAGGGAGTTCAAGGAAGCGGTTGAGGAAATTAAACCGGATGTAGTAGTTTCTGCTTACGCCGCAGGGGTTGCCAAGTGGAAAAGGGACGTGCCCGAACGATACGGCCTCAAGCTTCCAGTTCCTTACCTTCATCTTACTGAATTTCTGGCGGATGAGTTTCGCAAGAGGAAACCCAACCTTAAACCATTTCCCCACAGGTATTTTCTCCAGCACGGGTGCACCTTAGGCAGGAAACTGGGAAAATTTCAACCTGCCAGGGAAGTTCTTTCCCATGTGCCTGAGCTTGAGGTAATCGAGGAGGATTATCCCACAGCGGAACTGGAGGGAATGGACCCAGCTATGTTCAATTCCTGCCCTGCAGCCTGGCTCAATTTCGCCCAGCCAGAACTCGGGGACTACGCTAAAGAAAACTATGTTCTTGACGTTCTGGTTCCCAGAAAACCTGAATTCGCAGGCTCCACATGTGCCAATGGGCATTATGGTATAAGGCAGGGGCTTGAAATAGCTGAGATTGAGGATATAAAACCACTTTATTTCACCCAGATTTTAGACCAGGTATGGAGGTAAACCATGGAAAAGGAAAAAAGCATCCAGGAAATATACAACGAATATCTTGCGGAAATAATCGGGGACGGGGCTGAGAACGAAACCCTTAGGGAAGCCATGCGCCGCGCCAGGGCGGCCTATAGGTCCAATCTTAAGAAAGCCTTAGAGACCTTCCCGGAATCCGTGGAATACAAGGAAAAGGCAAGGAAGATAAAGGAATACTCCATTGACCACTTAGAAGAGCTCATAGAAAGGACCATGGAGGCCGTTCGGAGAAATCACGGCCATGTTTACCTGGCAAAGGATGCTGAGGAGGCTAACAGGATAATTGCCGACATCGTGGGAGAGCCTAAAAAAATCATTGTGAAGGGAAAGAGTCTCACCACAGAGGAGACGGAACTTCGCCAATACCTTCAGGAAAAGGGACACGAGGTCTGGGAAACTGACTTGGGGGAATTCCTGGTTCAGGTAAGGAACGCAAGACCCATGCACATGCTTGCCCCCTCGGTGGACCTGACAAGGGAGGAGGCGGCGAAACTCATTTCAGAGATCACCGGTAAGAAGCTCCCCCCTGACAAAATCGAGGATATGGTAGCGGCGGTCAGGGAGTTTTTGAGGGAGAAATTCACCTCTGCCCATGTGGGAATAGCAGGGGCCAATGCCATATCTGCTGATACGGGCACCCTTTTCATAATTGAAAACGAAGGAAATATAAAACTCACCGCTTCCCTTCCTGAAAAATTCGTTGCCTTAGTAGGGGTTGAGAAAATAGTTCCCAGCCTTGACGATGCCTTTCACATGGTCAAAACCACATGGAGATTTGCCAATTACATGGTGCCCTCCTATGTTCACATGATTTCCGGGCCATCCAAAACCGGGGACATTGAAAAGGTCACCACCTACGGAGCCCACGGGCCCAAGGAATTTCACCTGGTTCTCCTGGACAACGGCCGAATAGAGCTTTCCAAAAATCCTGACTTCAAGGAAATACTCTACTGCATGAAGTGCGGAGCATGCATGTATGAATGCCCCATTTTCTGGATAGCAGCCGGACATTTTGGGGTAAGATATCCCGGAGGTATAGGGGCCCTCTGGGATGCCTTCATTGCTAAAGGATTCAAGGAAGCCGCACCTGCCGTCTATTCCTGCGCCATCTGCGACCGCTGTCGGGTCCGCTGTCCCCTCAACATAGACACGGCCAGGATGATAATAAAACTCAGGGCAATACTCTACGAGAAGGGATATGCTCCGGACATTGTAAAGGAAGTCAAGACCAAGCTCTTTAAGAGATAATCAAACGAAGATAATCTGGGCTCCTTCTGCCCTCTGGTAGAATTCACCAACGGTAAGTATTCCGTCTATATCGTCGTAAAGGTCCTCTTTTTTCAACTTAAACATTTCCATGGCCAGCTTGCAGGCGTAAATTTTTCCTCCTGCGGCCTTTATCATATCCAGGAACTCGCTCACCGGAGGTATGTCCAGTTTTTCCATCTCCTTTTTCATCATGGAGGAGACCATGGCTTCCATGCCAGGGATTATTCCCAGGAGCGTGGGAAAGGGAAGTCCCCCTGGAAGGCGAAGGCCGGGATTTCCCACCACCGGAGTGTGTAGTTTGTCCATTCTCTTTTTGGTTATGGCGTCAAGTCCGAAAAAGGTAAAGAAAATCTCCGCTTCAATTCCCTCCATCCTGGCTCCGTTGGCCAGAATGAGGGCAGCGTAGACATCCTCAAGATTTGCCTTGGAACAGATAATGCAAACCTTCCTCTTTTTTTCTTCCATAATTTACCTCCTCAAACGCAACCCCTGGGTTTGGGGAGACCGGCTATCTTTGCCGCTTTTTTAAGAGGGCCATTGGGGAAGAGCTGATAAAGTTCCTTTATGCTTACAAGCCCGGATTTTCCTAACTTCCTCAGGGTAAGAAGCTCCCCTTCCTTGGCCTTTTCCCTGAGGTAATTAATAACCTTCCAGTGAGCGTCTGTGAGCTCAATACCCAGTTCCTTAGCTATTTCCTTGGCTATGTCCGGGGTCCACTGTTCCATGTTTGTCATATAACCTTCCTCGTCCACATCTACTTCCACCCCTGCATAAACCTTCTTGGGCATGACAACCTCCTTTATTTAATTATTCAATAAAATTTTAACTACAATAACTGAGAAAGTCAAGAGGGAAAATATCGGGAGGGGGAGGGGAATTAAGAT
>JALXBI010000088.1 GCA_026991555.1 Candidatus Aminicenantota bacterium | reverse complement strand
GATGAGGCCATAGGGTAAGAGGGTTTTAGGCAGAGGGTCTTTGCATGCAGGAACGACTCCGAGGCAGAGAGGTAATTCTGTTTGCTTCTCTGATCACGGTAAAAAGGCAAGGGGAATTACAGGTAAATTCTGCCGTCTTTGGCTATGAGGGTAAGTCCCAGGCTTTTGTCTGTCAATTCCTTTGCCCTTAAGCAAAGAAGGTAGGCATCCATCAGGTGGGGGGAAGGGGGAGAGGGGAGAAAGCCGAAAATCTCCTTGAATCTTTTCCTGTATTCCTTAATCCTGTGGAACTTGGCTTTTCCCAGTTTTTTCAGCCTCAGGAAGGGAACGAAACTTTCCAGAAAAACAATCCCCTGTTTTCGCTTTTTTAGCAGCTTTGCGGGTAAGTAATCGGGAAGGATGGAAGGGCTAACAGGAAGAGGGGATATTCCTGTGATTTTCCTGAGAAGCTTATCTACCTGCCTAAGGCGGCCGGGATGTGTGGAAAGGGTAAGGGGAGCGTCAACCAGATAAATTCCAGGAGGAAAATTGAAGCTGAGAAGTTCGTCAGGGGTGAATAACCAGAAAAAGGGTCTGTCCCTAAAAAGAAGGCAAAAACCGGAAAGACCATTTTTCCAGGCAATGTCTATACCTGCAGGATTAATCTTTTTTCTGCTGTGGTGGTTCAATTTTAACCCCACCCTCGAATTTCCATTCATGGGGAGGCCTCCATATTCCAACCTCACGGCTCAGGGAATGAACCCTGAATTTCAACGCATTTTTTATGTAATCGTAGGCAAAACCATCCTCCCTGTGAACTGCCACATCCACTGTGTAGGTTCCGTTAATCAGATGAAGAGAGGGAATTTCAAATATAACTGTGGCTTCGCCATCTATAACCCTGGGCTTGAAATATTCCAGATGGGTATTGGTGCCGTAGACATTCACCCCCTCGCTGTTGAAAATCCCCACTCCAAACACGAAATCCTCCTGGCGAGTTTTCGCCTCCACCCTCATTACTATCCTCATCCCTTCCCCGTAATCGAAATGAGTAGTCCTTTTTCCCTGTAGATTCTCCAGCCAGACTTCCTTTATCTCTATTTCCCTGTTTCCCCACCGGTCTGTGGAGGTAGCCTTAAGTTCCGCAGACGACTCCTTCCCCAGGGCATCCATGAGATACCTGTCCACCACTTCCTTGGGCTCTCCTACCATCATTATCTTTCCCTTTTTCATCCACGCAACCCTGTGGCAAATCTTCTGGGTAAGGTCCAGGGCGTGGGTTACGAAAACTATGGTTTTCCCGGCCCGTTTCATCTCCTTTATCTTTTCCAGCCCCTTCTGAACAAAGGACGCGTCCCCTACGGCCAGAACCTCGTCCACCAGGAGTATGTCGGGATTCACATTTATGGCCACAGAAAATCCCAGCCTCATGTACATCCCCGAGGAATAGGCCTTTACAGGCATGTCTATGAAGTCTTCCAGCTCGGCAAATTTTATGATTTCGTCTATTTTCTCGTCTATCTCCTTTTTGGAAAGCCCCAGCATAATTCCGTTTATGTAGATGTTTTCCCTCCCGGATATTTCCGGGTGAAATCCCGCCCCCAGTTCTATTAAAGCCGAGACCTTCCCGTTTACCTGGATGGTGCCGGAAGTAGGTTTGGTTATCCCGGCAATCAATTTAAGCAGGGTACTTTTCCCAGAGCCGTTTTCCCCGATTATCCCGAAGGTCTCCCCCTTTTCTATTTCTAAGCTCACCCCGTCCACGGCCTTTACAATCTCCTTGGGAGAGAGGTGGGCGAAGAGATTTCTCTCTAAAATAGCGCTCTTCAGGGTCTGAAATTTCCTCCTGGAGGTAAATCTCCTGTAATACTTGGTGACATCTTTAAGGATTACTGCCTTCATGCTTCTTCCACGAATGTATCCCTTAATCTATCAAAAACCCAGTACCCAAGCCAGAGAAGCCCTAAGGACAGGATAAAGGTAACCCCCAGCCTTTTATATGGGATCATGCTCCCATAGTAAAAGGCCCGCTGATAACCCTCAATTATGTGAGTCATGGGATTAAGATACAGAATGGTCTTGAGCCAGCGGTGTTGCTGTATAACCCCGAAACTCATGGGATAAATTATGGGGGTTGAGAAGAACCACAGGGTCACAATATTGGCCATGAGGTGCTGAAGGTCCCGGAAGTTGGCTGCCAGGGCGGAAAGAAGAAGGGAAAGCCCTAAGGAAAATGTGTATTGAACCAGCATTACTAAGGGCGAAAGGAGAACATACGGAGTAATGGGATGGCCCAAGGCAATTTCAAAAATAAGGAGAATGGGAACCCCAAAGAGGAAGTGGATGAAATTTGCAGTAACGCTGACTATGGGAAGAACCTCTGCGGGAAACATCACCTTCTTGAGTATGTTGCCGTTTATTAAGATAAGGGTGGTGGCTTCAAGAACGCATGCCGAAAACCATACCCAGGGGAGAAGTCCGGAGAATAGAAATAGCGCGTAGTTAAATGGATTTCCCGCAAAGGCAGGGTCCCTGGGCCGGAGGATAAAACCGAAAACCACAGTGTAGACCACCAGCAGCAGGAGAGGGTTCAGGAAGGACCAGAGGAATCCAAGAATGGAACCCCTGTATCTTGCCTTAAGTTCCCTGCTGACCAGGGTTTTTATAAGGGCGCGGTATTCCGAATAAATTCTAAAAAGGGTTTTCATTAATCGTGCTTGGGAATTACGCAGATGAACCTCAGGGTATCCTCACCTAAGTTCACAAACTGGTGTTTTTCGTTGGGCGGGATAAAAATGTAGGTTCCAGGGCCCGCCTCCTTTAAACTTCCATCGGGAAACCTTATCCCTGCCTTGCCTTCCAGGATAAAGCTCTCGTGTTCCCAGGGATGGGAATGATAAGGGGTTGAAGCTCCGGGAGCCACTTCAAAAACCCTGAAATAGAAATTAGGGGGATTAAGCTCCTTTCCTATTACCCATCTTACCTTCACCCCCTCCATCATTTCCTCAGGAGGCACATCCTTCCAGTGTCCCATTTTTATCATGATATCCTCCTTCAAGCAGCAAAAGACTTCTTTTTATTTTAACATCAGGGGTAAATCCTCCTAAACTTCCCCGGGCAATTACCCTATGACAGGGAACGAACAGGGGAATCCTGTTGGAAGCCATGGCTCTGCCCACGGCCCTGGGAGAAGTCCCGAGGGCTTTGGCAATTTCACCGTAAGTGACCACCTCCCCGAATTTCACTCTTCTCAACCATTTCCAAACCCTCCTTTGAAATTCACTCCCCTCCAATACTACCGGAACCTCCTCTAAGGCCACTTTAATCCCCTGAGCGTATAATTTCAGGAGTTCGTAGATTTCCCCTTGGTTTTCCTCTTCAGCGGATGGAAATTCCTCCCTTAATTTTTGCAGAGGACAGAAACAGGACCTTAAAACCCTTCCGTCCCTTTCCGCCCAGGAGAACGTAAATCCTTTAATTTCAATGCTCCGCAGCTTGGTCGGCTTGATTTTCACAATTTTATAGTATACTATTATTGTGCCAACTCCAATTGGTCATAGTTTAACCTCGCTGGGGATTATCCAGGCGGCAGAGGAATATTCGGCGGGAAGGATGGTTTTTCTCTTAACGGTGGGTTTAATACCCGATGTGGACCTCCTTCTTGACAAAATCCCTGTTTTAAGAAAGGCTGGGTTTTACCATCAGGGTTTAACCCACACTTTCCTCGCCGCTTTGGTTTTTTCTGCCCTGGTTTATATTCTTACCAGAGATTCCAGATTGGCCGTCCTTTCCCTTCTCATTTATTCCACCCACATATTCCTGGACCTCTTCATGATGGACCACAATCCCCCCATAGGTTTCCGGCCCTTTTATCCTTTCTGGAATAAACTTCTGAATTTCCCCTTCATACCGCCCACAGACAAGTCATCCCTGGCAGGAATGTTCAGCGGACAAAGCTTCAGGGCAATTTTATGGGAAACTTCCTTCTTTACCTACATATACATAACAATCCTGGGGGTGAAAGCATGGATTGGAAAGAGAGATTAATGGAACTTTCCCGAAACAGAGTTTTAGGCTCCTCCGCAATACTTCGGGAAAGTTACGATGCGGTGATGGACGCCCTGGCAATGGGGGTAGAGGTAGAGGAAATAGCCAGGTCCATCGCCCAGCTCCTTTACTCCCATCCCACCATGGCAGTTCTCATCAATTTCTTCCATCGTTTTTTTAACGCCCTGGAAAACGATAAAGAGGTGCGGATGATTTGGAAGGAAATTGACCGGGAAGCCGAGGAAAATGCGAAGATCGCTTCGTCCCTGATGCCTCCCCGGGGGAAGGTGGTTCTCTACTCCCACAGCCTTTCTCTGCTCAAAGCTATGGAGGAGAGGGAAAGAAAGAACCTCACGGTAATTCTTTCCGAGGGAAGGCCGTATTACGAAGGCAGGGTCATGGCGGAAAAACTCCTTCAGTTAGGCTACAAAGTGGAATTCACCTACGACGCTTTCCTTCCTGCCATGGTTCAGGAAGCGGAGATGGTTTTCATAGGGAGCGATGCCATAACTTCCCAGGGAGTGATAAACAGGGCCGGAAGTTTTTCCCTTGCCCTGGCGGCCAAGCAGTTCAAAAAACCCTTCTTCGTAATAGGGCATACCTCTAAGGTCCTTTACGGGCACCTGAACTCCTATTTCTCCCTCTACCGGGAAAACGGGGGACACCTGCAGGCACCCAAGGGATGCAAACCAAGGGGCAATATATTTGACCTTACGCCATGGAAGGTGGTATCGGCGGTGATAATAAACTCCATGATAGTCTCTCCCAAGGACATCCCCTTCCGTCAGATTAAGACTTCATCCCTGCTTCACAGGGCCTATCAGGAAATTAAGGGAAACGGGAATAAATAGTTTATTTCTCCTGGGATGATAAAAATTCCTCCCAGGTCTCCAGACTCTTCTTTGCTTGCTCCTCGTCCAGTTTTTCTATAACAAATCCAGCGTGAATAAGCACATAATCCCCTACTTTACAATCGTCCACCAGGTCCAGGCGAACCCTTCTCCTCACCCCCTGTAACTCTGCCACGGCATCAAGGCCGTCAATTTCCACAATTTTCATGGGCACTGCCAAACACATACCGATATTATTTTGCCATCTGCGGGAAGTTTTTCCAATATCTCGGAGTCATTTCTCATTTTGGACTTCCTTAAATTCCCAGTTTCCTCATAATTGGCCCCAGCATTTCCTTTTCTTTTTTCCAAATTTTCCTCAATTCATCCATTCCCTTGCTCTGAAGTCCTCCGTAGCTCCTCTCTCTCCTCAATTCCGAAAGAAGGGGGTCCCTCTGGAAGAAATTCCATACTAAATAGCCATTTTTGAGGGCAATTTTCAGGTATTTCAGGGCAAGGGTTCTTTTCCCGGAAAGGGAATAGCACTCTGCGGTCCACAAGGCCATGTCTTCGGAGTAGGAAACCGCTTTGAGTAAATTAACACCAGGCTCAAAATTGAACTTCTTAGTTGGATAGTTCTCCGCCTGATACCTTACCAGCCTTACAGGCACCAGAGGAGGAAGAGGTTTAAGAATTTCAAGGGCTTCCTTTCCCCTTCCCTGGGCCACCAGGAATTTTGCCAGGAGAATTCTTGCCCAGGCAACATCGGGATGGGATTTCAGGAAGGGCTCAAGCAGGGAAATAGCCTCCTCTCCTTTCCCTTCCAGGTAAAGGGTCCAGGCAAGTTGAAGGTTAACTATATCGTTTTGCGGGAAAAGTTTTCCGTAAAATCGGTAGAATCTCTCTGCCAGGGAAAAATTACCGGTTATTTTCAGCAAATACCCCATGGCCGTGCCTATCCGCAGGTCCAGGTTCCCCTTTTCAAGCTCTCCGGCGCCCTTCCTTAGGGCGGAAATTATGCCCGGTTCCTTAAAAACCATACCAAGATAAGCTTCCCATGTGAGCACCGAGGGGTTTTGGGGGGAAATTTCCTTGGCCCTTCTAAGGTAATACCTGCATAGCCTGTAGTTATCAGGGTTAATTTCCACTCCCCGGGTTATATATGAAAAATAAACCCGGGAAAGGGCAAGGTAGTATTCCGGTCTTTTTTCCAAGGAAAGGGCTTTTTCCAGAAATTCCTTGGCCTGGTCAAGATTGGCCCTTTCAACTTTAGAACTTCTCAGGAGAAACAGGCCTTTCAGATAGAACTCGTAGGCCTGGGGATTGGCTCCCTTCTCCTGAGGCCTGGCCGGATAATTGGTCCACCGGAGGAGGCTTTCCGAAACTTCCCTTACATCCTCCTGGAATTTTCCTTTAACCACCGGAACCCGGTCCTCGAATCCCTTTCCCTTCTTCAGATTAACCAGCGAATAATGAAGAACCAGCCCCTCCCTTTCCTCCTTCAAACTCCCCCTTACCATCCAGGAAGCCCCGGCCTTTTTCGCTGCGCTCTTCAGCGAATGGCCCTTTTTCAACAGGGCCTCCACATCCGAGGAGGGAACGAAAACGAAACCTCTGGTGGCTGAAAGCCTCCTCCTTATCTCAGAGGCAAGGCCAAAGGCAAGGAAATTGTATTCCCCCTTTCCCGTGGCATTTTCAAAGGATGGGAAATAGAAGAAGGCTGGAGAAGGGGAAGGGTGCAAGAGAAGAAAATAAACAACCGTCCCTGAGATTGCCAGACCGACTATAGTAATTGCCAAAATGAGCCCCCTGCGGCTAAGGGATTTGGTGGCCTTGGGAATTTCGGTTATCCCGGCCAGGGTGGTCTCCTCCCTCTGCAGCGCCTTAAGAACCTGACAAACCTGGAAAATGTCAGGCCTCTCCTGGGGCCTCTCCTTCAGCATGGAATAAATCAGTTGTTTCAGGGGAGCCGGAATCTCCCTTTTTATCTCCGGTGGAGGTATAAAATTCATTTCCCTGTCATAATAAACACCGGTGGGATAGGGTGTTTTTCCTTCCACCATGCGGTAAAGCAGGACTCCGAAGGAGAAAATATCGCTCTTGGGGGTGACTTCCCCCTTAAGGATAACCTCAGGAGCCACATAACCCAGGGTGCCGAGACGATGATAGGTCTTTGCAGCCCCTTCCTGAAAGAAACTGGAAATCCCAAAATCCACCACCTTTACCCTCCTCTCGGAAGTAACCATAACATTGGATGGCTTTATGTCCCGGTGAACTATGCCCCTGGAATGGGCTTCCTTCAAAGCCTCTGCTATTTGAAGGGAGAAATCAAGAATCTCCTCTGTGGAAAGGCTTCTTTCTTTGAGAATCGAGGAAAGGGGTCTTCCGTCCACGAATTCCATAACAAGATATTCAAGTTTCCCCTCCACATTGTATTCGTAAAGAAGGGCTATGTTGGGGTGGGAAAGTCTGGAAAGGGAGAGGGCTTCGTTCTTTAACTTCTTCCTTATCTCCTCATCCCTTATCCTTGAGGGGATGATTTTTATGGCTACTATTCTGCCCAAATAAATGTCCCTGGCCCTGTCGCCCCCATTCCCCCTTCGCTTATTTTTTCCAGAATTTCGTAATGACCTACGGTCTTTCCCACAATTTTATATTAGGAAAAAAGGGAGGGATTTCAACTAAAGAACAGGGAAATACTTCTCCATCTCGTAAGCGGTTATTATCTGACGGTAGTCATCCCACTGGGCTCTCTTGGAGGCTATGAGTTTGTCAAAGGCAGAATCTCCCAAGGTTTCCTTTACCAGATTTCCCCTCTCCGCCTCTATTATAGCCTCTATAAGGCTACCGGGAAGGGTATCAATTTTGAGCTCTGCCCTCCGTTCTTCTCCCATCCTGTAAACATTTTCTTCGCTGACCGGAGGAAGTTCATACTTCTCCTTTATGCCCTTAAGCCCTGCCTTCAGCAAAACTGCAAACACTAAGTAAGGATTGGAAGCCGGATCAGGGGAGCGGTATTCAATCCTCATGGAAGAGGACTTTTCCTCGGGGATGGCGGGCACCCTGATAAGGGGAGAGCGGTTGTATCTCCCCCAGGTTATGTAAACCGGGGCTTCGTATCCAGGAACCAGCCTCTTGTAGGAATTTATCCACTGATTGGATATTAGGGTAAGTTCCCTGGCGTGTTTTAAAAGTCCGGCCACATAACCCTTGGCAACCTCTGACATCAGAAAAGGATCCCTGGGGTCAAAGAAGGCGTTTTTACCTTCCCTGAAAAGGGACTGGTGAAGGTGGAGTCCGCTGCCGTTTATCCCCTGGATGGGTTTGGGCATGAAGGTGGCATAATACCCGTTTTTCTCTGCCACATACTTCACCATAAACTTGGCGGTGATCAGTGTGTCCGCCATGGAAAGGGCATCGCTGTAGCGGAGGTCCAGTTCGTATTGTGAGGGGGAAACTTCGTGATGGAGATATTCCACCTCTGTGCCCATGGTTTTAAGCCTTCCCACCGTCTCGCGAAGCATGGCTTCCCCGGTATCCGGGGGAACATAATCAAAATACCCGTTAAAGTCTATGAATTCCGGCTCTTTCCTGGTCTTGAAGTAAAAGAATTCCAGTTCTGGCCCCACATAAAACTTAAAGCCTTCCTCCTCCGCTTCCATAAGAACCCTCTTTAATATTCTCCTGGGGGAATCCTCGTAGCATGAACCATCCGGCTTTATAACATCAGAGAATACCCTGGCCACCTTCCCATGGGGGCTTTCGATGGGAAGAACCGAGAAGGTGCTCAGGTCCGGCCTTAAAAACATGTCGCTTTCCTCTATCCTGGAGAATCCCCGGATAGAACTTCCATCAAAGGAAGCCCCCCATTTCAAAACATCCCCCCACCTTTCCGAGGGCATGGAAACGCTTTTCAGGTTTCCTTCAAGGTCCACAAACCATAGTTGAATAAACTTTACCCCTTCCCTTTTAATGAGCTCCTCAACATCCTTGGGCTCCATTTTCCCCTCCCTTTTATTTTTTTAATGCTTTTTTCATGCCCTCCACCACCCTGTAAACATCCTTGTCCTTCATCCAGGGACCTATGGGAAGGGCAAGAAGGCTGGAACTTATCCCTTCGGCAGCGGGAAAATCTCCCCTCCTGTAGCCTAAATAGGAAAAGGCCTTCTGCAGGTGCAGGGGGATGGGATAATAAACCTTAGTGGGAATGCCCCACGATGCAAGCTCCCTCTGCAGTTTATCCCTGCCGGGATGTAGGATAACGAAAAGGTGATAGGCGGAAACAGAACCTTCCTCCACCTTCTGCATCTTGACCAAATCAGAAAATTCCCTCCTGTATATCTCCGCTATCTCCCTTCTCCTGCGGTTCCATCGGTCTATATATTTGAGCTTTTTAAGAAGAATCCCTGCCTGGAGGGCATCCATTCTCCCGTTTTCCCCGGGAAAAAGGGAATGATAAGGCTTGTCCTGGCCGTGATTTTCAATTAGCCTTACCTTCTGGACAATCTCCTGGGAATCGGTGGTAACGGCTCCGGCCTCGCCCATGGCTGAAAGGTTCTTGGTAGGATAGAAACTAAAGGCCCCACAATGGCCTATGCTCCCCACTTTTCTTTCCCTGTAAAGAGCACCGTGGGCCTGGGCTGCGTCCTCCACCACCCAGAGGTTGTGCCTCTCGGCTATATCCATAATCTTTCCCATCTCCGCCGGGGCTCCGAATAGGTGAACGGGAAGAATGGCCTTAGTCTTAGAGGTTATGGCATCCTCAATCTTCTCCTCGTGAATCTGGAAGGTTTCAGGATTTACATCCACGAAAACCGGCCTTGCCCCTAAACTGGCTATGGCCTCGGCGGTGGCCACGAAGGTCAGGGGGGTGGTTATGACCTCGTCACCTTCTCCGATACCAAGGGCCCATAGACAATATTTGAGGGCCTGGGTTCCAGAGCCCACGGAGACCGAATAATTTGTCCCCACCCACCGGGCAAACTCCCTTTCAAAATTCTCCACAAAGGGTCCCCCCACATATCTTGCGGTTTTCAGGGTCTGGGCAAAAACCTCCTCAATCTCCCTGAGGAGGTCCTCCTCCTGGATGTGAAGGTCCATAAACTCCATAATTTAGCCTAAATTATACTATAATTACCCTCTTGAGGGGCAAAAGATTTTATTCCAATTCCCTGAGGGACCTGGCGGTGCTTTCCGTCCCCACCTTTGTATCCTTTACCCTGCAGAACCTCTATGCCTTAGTGGATATATTCTGGATTTCCAGATTGGGAACCTCCCAGATTGCAGCGGTTTCCTTAGCTTCGGTGGTGAACTTCTTGGTTTTTACCGTATCCCAGACCATTGCAGTTGGTGCCACTGCCTATGTTTCCCAGTTCAAGGGTAAAAGGGATTGGGGTAGAATTCTTGAATTCTCAACCCAGGCCATAAGCCTTTCCCTTTATTCCGGACTTGCCCTTGCTCTTCTGGTCTTCGCCTTTCCCCTGCCAGCCATGAAACTCATGGGAGCAAAGGGTTCCGTGGCCTCCCAGGGGGTGAGCTACCTTCTGGCCTTAGCTCCCTTTATCGTTTTCTTCACCCTCAATTTCGGAATAAACTCCCTTTTCCGGGCTACTGGAGATACCTTCACCCCCATGTTCATTCTAGTGCTATCGAACCTCACCAACATGATTCTGGACCCAATATTCATCTTCGGTCTGAAAATGGGGGTAAAGGGTGCAGCGGTGGCCACCGGGATTTCCTATGCCCTCTCCTTCGCCTACGGCCTATTTAAACTGGCAAAGCTTCTGGGAGCCAACCCCTTTATTCCCCACAAACCTGACCTTAAATTAGCAGGGAAAATTTTGAGGGTTGGCCTTCCGTCCGGTATTCAATTTACCCTCATGAGCCTTACCATGATAGTTATGCTGAGGATTGTAGCAGGATATGGAAAGGAGGTAATTGCAGCGGTGGGAGTGGCAGGAAGAATCATGCATTTCGTCCAGATTCCCATAATGAGCTTAGCCATATCATCCACCATAGTTGCAGGTCAATATCTGGGAATGGGGAAGGAGAAGGAGGCAGAGAAAACGGTTCTCAAAGTGGTGGGGATAAATGTGGCGGTAATGGGAATTATGGTTCTTCTTCTCTTTCCCATGAGCGAGAGCCTCATGGGGCTGTTTTCTAAGGAAATAGCCAGAATAGGGGCAGAGGTTCTCAGGTTCTTCCTGGTGGGACAGATTTTCGTCGCCGTTAATGTCTCCCTCTCTTCTGCCTTCAGGGCCTCAGGGGATACCATGCCTCCCCTTTATGTTTCCTTGGGAAGGGTTACTCTGCTTCTTATCCTCGCTCCCCTCCTTTCCAGGGCCATGGCCCTGCAGGGGATCTGGTATGCCATGGTTCTTTCCGCCTTCATTTCCTCATTAATTTCAGCCACATTCTTCGCCAAGAGGGACTGGAAGGCTAAGGCTGTTTCAAAATTTGTGGAGGTGGAAGCATGAGCCTTGATAAACTTCTCGGGAAGGACGTTCAGGAAGCCCAAAGGCATGTTCCAATAATTGAGGCGCCGGAAAGGGTCAAAGCCGGCAAAAGCTTTGAGGTAAAAATAAAGGTGGGCGAAAAACCCCATCCCTACACTTTCCCCCATCATATTTTCTCAATTCTGGTTTTCGTGGAAGTGGAAAACAGACCCCCGCTTCTCATCCTCAGATATGACCCTTTCCCTCCCTTAGTGGAGCCCAGGTTCTCCTTTTTCCTATCCTTAGATACAACATCGGTCCTGCACGTCGTTGCTTCCTGCAATGTTCACGGGGTATGGGAAGGGGAAAAGAGGATAGAGGTTATTTAATCCCCAGCCTCTTTATGGCCATGCTAAGGGTGGAGGGATTCATGCCCAGAAGCTCCGCTGCCTTTTTCTGAACCCCCCCAGCCTGCCTCAGTGCGGTAAGAATAAGGGTCCTTTCAAATTCCTCCATCATTTCCTTGTATGTTTTTGTGCCCAAGGAAATTTTCATATCCATGGGTTTCCCACGCAGAATCCAGTCCGGCAGATTGTCCACATCTATCCACTCGCCCCTGGACAGGATAACCGCACTCTCTATGGCATTTTTCAGCTCCCTTACATTACCGGGCCAGGGGTAGCCCATAAGAAGGTCCATGGCCTGTTCCTTTATGCCCTTGATTTTTTTGTTGTGTTTCCTGGAAAATTCCTTGAGAAAGTGGAACACGAAGAGGGGGATGTCTTCCCGGCGGTTTCTGAGAGGCGGAAGTTCTATCCTCACCACATTTATCCTGTAGAAAAGGTCCTCCCTGAATTTTCCTTCCTCCACTGCCTTTTTCAAAGGTTTATTGGAAGCTATAAGCAGTCTGGCTGTGGAACGGCGGGGCCTGGTCTCTCCCAGTTTTATAAACTCCTTAGTTTCAAGGAACCTGAGGAGTTTAGCCTGGGTCTCCCATGGAAGGGTCAGTATATCGTCCATGAGAAGGGTTCCTCCCTCTGCTTCCTCAATAAAGCCCTTCTTATCCTCGGTAGCTCCGGTAAAGGCTCCCTTCCTGTGACCGAAAAGGTGTGATTCCACAAGGTCAGGGGAAATATTACCGCAGTGAAACACCACAAATTTTCCCTTGCGTTTTGACCTTCGGTGGATTTCCCTGGCCACCATCTCCTTTCCCGTCCCGCTTTCCCCTTCTATAAGCACCGTAACATCTGTCTCCGCCACCTTGGCAATCATCTCGTAAACCTCTATCATACGCCGGTTTTTCCCGATGAGGTTCCCAAAACCCTTTACTTCGTCCAGCTCCTTCTTTAACTCTATGTTCTGGCGATACAGCTCCCTCACCTGAAGAGCCTTCTTTACCCTATCCTCAAATTCCTTCAGGGCAAAGGGTTTTTCCAGAAAATCAAAGGCCCCCTGTTTTAGGGCTTTGACCGCAGATTCCACCGTGCCGTAAGCGGTTAAAACAATCACAGGGCTGTGGGGCAATTTTTCCCGCAAAACCGGCAAAATGTCCAGGCCATTTCCGTCGGGAAGCCTCAGGTCAAGAAAAACGAGGTCGTAATCCTGATTCAGATGCTTTCTCGCTTCCTCTAAAGTATAAACCTCCCTGGTGGAGATCCCGTGTCTTTCAAGAACCCTCCTTATAACATCCTGTATTACTTCTTCGTCATCTATTACCAGGGCTCTGTTCATTTTCCCTCCTTTTGGGAAGGGTTATTATGAAAGTTGTCCCTTCCCCCTCCCTGCTTCTTACCTCTATTTCCCCTCCGTGCTCCTTTATTATGGCAAAAGTAATGGAAAGGCCCAAACCGGTACCCCCGGGTTTCGTGGTAAAGAAGGGGTCAAAAACCTTGGGAAGGTCTTCAGACTTTATCCCGTGACCATTGTCTGAAAACTCTATTTTCACCCTATCCCCATCCTCCTTCAGGTTAATCTCTATTTTTCCGCCCCGCTCCGTGGCAGCCAAGGAGTTGGAAAAGAGGTTGAAGAATACCTGTTGTATCCGGTCAGGATTTACCATGGCGGAGGCCTTTCCCCTTATTTCAATCCTGATGGCCTTTTTCCTTATCTGGGCATTAAGCACTTCCCTGACATCGGAAATAACCTCGGACAAATCCGCCATAACGAAACCCTCTGATGAACGGCGGGAGAAACTGAGAAGGCTCCTCACCGTCTTTATTATTCTCCTTATCTGGGATTGAATTCTTTCCATAAGCTCCCTCTTTTCTTCCGGAAGGTCCTCTGAAAGGAACTCCATATAATTCATTATCCCTGTTATGGGGGTGTTTATTTCATGGGCAATTCCT
Organism: Candidatus Aminicenantota bacterium; assembly: GCA_026991555.1. Taxonomy (GTDB): domain Bacteria; phylum Acidobacteriota; class Aminicenantia; order S016-38; family S016-38; genus JALSNJ01. The sequence goes on along the minus strand of JALXBI010000088.1, from coordinate 32,703 downwards.
GCCACAAGGGTCCCCAGGGATGCAAGTTTCTCGGAGGTCATTAACCTCTGCTGAAGCATAAAATTATCTGTTATGTCCTCCACCAGGAAAACATAACCTTCCCCCTTTTTCAGGGAAGTTTTCAGTATAGAATAAAGCCGCTTCTCCCCTTCCAGGCCTGTCAACCAGCGGTCTTCTGCTTTCCCTTCGGGTATGCTCATGATTTCAGAAAGCAGGCGGTCAAGCAGAGGTGGGGGAAATTGTCTTTCGGCCTCCCTGTTGGTAGCCACCACCCTTCCAACCCTATCGGTAACAATAAGGGAAAGGGGAAGACTCTGAATTATGCTCTCGTTGAAGTCCTTTAACTCCTCCAGCTCCTTTGCCCTGCGATTAAGATTCATGTAAAGAAGCGAGTTTTCCAGGGCTAAGGTAACATATGGGGAAATGAATCTGAGAAGTTCTATGTCCTCAATATTGTAATAACTCCTGTCCCTTTTGGGGCCTAAAAGGAGAAATCCCAGATCGGAATCCTTTTTGGAAAACCTCCAAAGCCTGATATAACCCTGGGAAAGGGATGGGATGGACATCTTCACGGGGGGAGACACATCCCCTATCTTGCCTATGAGAACAAATTCCCTGCCGTTGAATCCGTAAAGGGCCACGCTGTCCGTTGAAAGTGCCTTGGAAATTATCTGGGGCAATTTTTCCTCAAGGCTCTGCCACTCCCTGGCAGCAGCCAGGTCCTGGGCAACCTCCACCAGCTGGGTTCTGTACCTCAGGGACTCGCTGTAAAAAATCCGGTCCAGAAATCTGTTTATTCTCTCATAAAGGAAGGGGAAAATGAGAACCGCCAGAAAAACAGCCCCGGAAAGGGCGAAAACCGCAATTCCCCTTTTCTCCTTAGGGAAAAATCCCACGGCAAAAATCAGAAAAATACCCAGAACCAGGAGGAACGAGACGGTAAAGGCCATGGCCCTTTTCAGAATTACATCCACATCAGGAAGGCGGTATTTGGTGAGGCTGGAAAGGAAAGCCAACGGCAGGAAAATGTGGAAACTGACGGAAAGCTGCCCAAGCTGGGAAACTGGCTTAGAAAGAAAATAGGGCACCCCGTAGAGAAGCGCAAAGGGAACGAAGGCAGCAGCAAGACCTGCAAGCACCCATTTTATCTGCGCCTTCTCCTCCTGGGAGGGAATTTTAAAAAGGAGATAGGTAAGCAAACCCACTGTGGTTAAAATGAAAAAAACAACGAATCCCAGATGTAATCTCATAAATATGCGATTTATTCTCAAAACTTCTATAGGGGGTATCCTGTTTAAAAGGGCCTGGAAAATCACCTCTGCCAGGAAAAAAATCACAGGGAGGAGAAAGAGATAGGATTTCCTGAACTTTCTGGTCTCAACCCTGTGGGGGAAAAGGGAGAAGAAGTATAAAAAATAAACCGGGAAAAACCACAAAGAAAATTCCTTCAGGTAAAAATACGCATAATCCAGCAGGGTTCCCGTATTCAGGGAATTGAAGGCATAAACGGAATATAGAAGGAGCGCTAAGAAGAGAAAACTCTCCCTTACATCCTCAATTTTTATGCGGAAGAACAGATAAAATGCCAGTAAAAGGGTCACGGTTCCCACCACAAAACCCACCACATAGGCAAGGCTTACCCTTTTACGCTTCAGGAGGACGAAACTGAGTTTTTCGCTTCCGTCCGGGGATATTAACCTGTAAACCACCCCCTCCCCTTGGGAAAAAAGGGAAATTTTTCTGTGAAGGGCGTGAAGGCTGGACACCTCTTCCCCTCCAACTTCCATGAGCTTTTCCCCTGGAAGAACCTCCTCCACCTCAGAGGAAAGGCTTATGAGGTTCCAGCTCCAGACCACACCGTCGGAAATGGGTGGGGAAAAAACCGCCTGATAAAAATTCAGCAGGCCAAGGAGGAAAAGAACCAGTGAAACGGCTAAAAGCCCCTTTGTTTTCAAAATAAAATTGGTGCCGAAGAGGGGACTCGAACCCCTACGGGCAACGCCCACTAGATCCTGAATCTAGCGCGTCTGCCAATTCCGCCACTTCGGCACCTTAAAATTATACCATAATTCAAAAAATTGAAGTCACCTCTTCAGGTGGGCGTCCAGCCAGGAAATTACCTCCTCCCACCAGACCTTTCTGTTGCGGGGTTTCACCACGAAATGGTATTCGTCGTGGAAGGAAAGGAGTTTTGCCTCAACATCCATTTCCTTAAGCGCGGTGAAGAATTGAAGGGATTGGGTGTAGGGAACCCTGTAGTCGTGCTCCCCGGTTATAACTAGGCACGGGGTCCTGAAGTTCTTAACATAGGAGGAAGGGGAAAGCTTACGGTAAATTTCAGGAACTTCCCAGGGAGCCCCACCGAATTCCCAGCGAGGAAACCAGAGCTCCTCTGTAGCCCCATACATGCTGGGAAGGTCGTAAACACCGGCATGGGAAACCAGAACCTTGAAAATTCCTGGGTTGTGCCCCTCTATCCAGTCTATCATGTAGCCACCGTAGGAGGCCCCTGCTGCCCCAATTCTTTCCTTATCTATGAAGGGGAACTTTCCGATGGCATATTTCATCCCTAAAATGATATCCCTGTAGGGTTTTCCTCCCCAATCCCTGTTTATGCTGTCGGTGAACTTTATCCCATATCCCTTGGAACCGTGAAAATTCACCATAACCACCACATAACCCGGCGAGGCGAACATGGATATATTCCAGCGGGGATGAAAATCGTCGCCCCACATCCCCTGGGGGCCACCGTGAATAAGCATAAGCGTGGGATATTTTTTCTTGGGTTCAAAATCCGGAGGCTTCACTATAAAGCCCTGAACCCTGTCCCCGTTGGCTCCCCTGAACCAGAAACTCTCTAAGGGATTCATCTCAACCCCCTTTACCGCCTCCTGGTTTATGGAGGTGAGCCTTTTAAGTTTATTGGTTGCCAAATCCAAGGAATAAACCTCCGGGGGCATGTTAACCGCCTCGTTGGTGAAGAAAAGCCTTCCCCTGGAATAAACCAAATTTTTTGCGTAAACCTTACCCAGAACTTCCTTCACCCTTCCCTTAAGGTCCACGGAGTAAATGGGATGATATCCCTGATCGTAAGCAGTAAAGTAGAACCTACCGTCCCCCCAGAGAAAGTCCACTATGTGCCTGTCCAAGGAAGAGGTAAGGTTCTTAGCTCCCTTTCCGGTTTTTATGTAAATTTCGGTCTGGTCCGACTCGTAACCTGGCCTGCGCATTTTAAGCCATGCCAGCCCATAGGGGGTGGGAACCGGCCCGGAATCATTACCCTTCCCCGAGGTTATCTTAAGGAGGGTAGATTTTTTAAGGTCGTAGAAGAAAATATCGTTGTTGGTATTAAGGGCAGGCTCAGGGGAGGGATTCATTACAAAATAGATTCCACCGTCAGCGAATACGAAATCGTGGGAGGTTCCAAGGTCCAAGGGAGGACAATCCCTACGAAGTCCCCTCATCAGGTCCTTTAAAACTCTTCCATCCCGGGTAGCTAAGAAAAGATGGGAATAAAGCCCTTCCCTCCACTGATTCCAGACCCTGTAGAAAAGGTGCTCTGTGGCGAACCATTTCCTTTTGGATTTTTCTTCAAGTTTTTTCTCTAAGTCCTTGAAATCCCGATACCCAGGGAGCACATCGGCGGTAAAGAGGATGTATTTTCCGTCCGGAGAAAACCGGAAATCCGTTATGTCCGAGGCAAATTCCAGAAGCACCCTGGCCTCCCCTCCCCATTTAGGAATAAGGTAAATTTTTACCTTACCGTCCCTGGCAGAAAGGAAGGAAAGCGCCCCTTCAGGGGTAAACCTGGGAGAAAAATCCTTTCCAGAGGAAGTGGCCTTCCAGGACTTTCCCGTCTTAAGGTCAAGCATGTAGATGTAGGATAGGTTACGGTTTTCCTTAAGGGACGGGGTGGAAACCACGAAGGCCAAGGTATTTCCATCCGGGGAAACCTGTATGTCCCTTATACCGGAAACCCTTATGAAATCCTTAAACTCCAGCCTCTTAGGAAAAAGGAGGGCTGGAAGAGCGAGCAGCAGTATTATGGCAGTTTTTCTCATGATCGCCTCCTTTCCCCATTGAAAAGGGGTTATTTTTATTTTATAATTTAGAGTAAACTTTTCAAAGGAGGGAAAAATTGGCTCTGACCAAGGAAGAGAAGGAGAGGATAATTAAGGAGTTCCAGATTCACGAGAAGGACTCCGGCTCCCCTGAGGTGCAGATTGCCCTGCTCACCGAGAGGATTAAAAGGCTTACAGAGCATTTTAAGGTGCACAAAAAGGACTATCACTCCAGAAGGGGAATGATGATGCTCATAGGTCAGAGGAGGAGGCTCCTCAATTACCTGAAGAAAACCGACTTCAACAGATACAGGGAAGTAATCAAGAAGCTCGGGCTGAGGAAGTAGTGATGTCCGAGGGGAAAATAGAGATAGAGGTAGGGGGAAGGCAGCTTTCCATCTCCACCGGCAAGTTAGCAAAACAGGCTAACGGGGCCGTGGTGGTCAAATACGGCGATACCATGGTCCTGGTTACCGCCACCTCCTCCAAAAAGGAAAGGGAAGGGGTGGACTTTCTGCCTCTGCTGGTGGATTACAGGGAAAACACCTACGCGGCAGGAAAAATTCCCGGTGGATTCTTCAAAAGGGAAGGAAAACCCACGGAAAGGGAGGTCACCACAAGCCGCCTCATAGACAGACCCATAAGACCCCTTTTTCCTGCGGGCTACCATTACGATACCCAGATAGTGGTCTCCCTCCTAAGCTATGATAGGGAGAACGAATCCGATGTTCTGGGAATAATCGGCGCCTCCTCTGCCCTGATGATTTCCGATATCCCATACCGGATTCCCATTGCCGCCGTAAGGCTCGGATACATTGACGGGGAGTTCGTGGTAAATCCTACAAATTCCCAGTTAGAGAACTCCAAACTGAACTTGGTGGTGGCAGGTTCCAAGGACGGAATTGTCATGGTGGAGGCAGGGGCAGAGCAGGTCTCCGAAGAGTTCCTGGTGGAGGCCTTCCAGGTAGCCCACGGGGAAATAAAGAAAATAGTCGAGGCCATAGAAGAATTCACCGAAAAGTACGGAAAGCCCAAGAGGGAATTCCAGGAGGAGGTCCTTCCCGAGGATGCCCTTAAGGAAGTTGAGGAAAAAATAGGCCAGGAACTGAAGCAGGCCATAAATCTTGAGGGAAAACTCAACAAGGAAAGGGCCATAAGCGAGCTCAAGGAAAAATTCCTCGAGGAATTTCCCGAGGAGGAGCAGGAGCTCCAGGGAAAGCTCTTCGACGAGGTAAAAAAGAGAATCTTCAGAAGACAGGTCCTTGATGAGGGCCGAAGACCCGACGGCAGGGCCTTCAACGAAGTGCGTCCTCTTCACATAGAGGTGGGTCTTCTTCCCAGGGCCCACGGTTCAGCCCTGTTTCAGAGGGGAGAAACCCAGGCCTTAGTTACAACTACCTTAGGAACCTTTGAGGATATCCAGAGGCTGGACCTTCTCCAGGGAGAGGACTTCAAGAGGTTTATGCTCCACTATAATTTCCCTCCCTTCTGCGTTGGAGAAGTCTCTCCCCTCCGCTCCCCCTCGAGGAGGGAGATTGGCCACGGAGCCCTGGCAGAGAGGGCCTTGAGGCCGGCCATTCCCTCTGAGGAAGAATTCCCCTACACCATAAGGGTGGTTTCCGACATCCTTGAGTCCAACGGCTCTTCCTCCATGGCCACGGTCTGCGGGGGATGCCTTTCCCTCATGGATGCCGGAGTTCCCCTTAAGTATCCCGTGGCAGGGATAGCCATGGGCCTTATATACGAAAGCGACGATAAATACGCCATCCTGACGGACATAGCAGGGCTTGAGGACCATTACGGGGACATGGATTTCAAGGTGGCAGGCTCCAAGGAAGGAATAACCGCCCTGCAGATGGATATAAAGATAAAGAAGGTTTCCTACGAAATCCTCAGCAAGGCCCTTGCCCAGGCTAAGGAGGCCAGGCTTTTCGTCTTAGGGAAAATGCTGGAAGTTATTCCTGAGCCCAGAAGCTCCATTTCCCAGTATGCTCCCAGGATAATAACCCTTCACATAAACCCAGCCAAGATAAAGGACCTTATAGGCCCTGCGGGAAGAACCATAAAGGGAATCATTGAAAGGACCGGAGCCAAGATAAACATTGAGCAGGACGGAAGCGTAATTATAGCCGCAGACACCGTGGATGAGGCCGAGGCAGCGAAGAAGGCGGTGGAAGAGGTTACCCAGAGCGCTGAAGTTGGAAAAATATACATAGGGAAGGTGGTCAGAATAGAAGACTACGGGGCCTTTATAGAAATCCTCCCCAATGTCATAGGACTGCTTCACATTTCGGAAATTTCCCATAAGAGAATAAGAAGCGTTAGGGATGTGCTCAGGGAAGGGCAGGAAGTGGTGGTAAAGGTGATAGCCAAGGACGAATACGACAGGATAAAACTTTCCAAAAAAGTCCTGGAAGAAATAGAGGAAGGAGAAGAGGAGGAAAATAGAAGGCCCCACCATCACCGGGACGAGAGGAAAAGGGGTTTCAACCGGAGGAGAAGACCTCCGAGAAGGAATGAAAGATAAGGGCTTCACCTATGTGGAACTCATAGCCGTGGCGGGAATCCTTTCGGTTCTTGCCATGGCGGTGATTCCCCTCTCCTACACCGTTGTTAAGAAGAAAAAGGAAATAGAGCTTATGTATGCCCTGAGGACCATCAGAACCGCCATAGACGAATACAAAAAAATGGCGGATGCCAAGAAAATCAAAATCGAAGACCCCCAGACCACCCTGGGCTACCCCCCCAACCTTGAAATCCTGGTGGAAGGAGCTGAGGCTACGGATAAAAAAGGACTTAGGATAAAATTTCTCAGGAGAATTCCCTGGGATCCCATGACAGAATCCTTTGATTGGGGGCTTCGCTCATATCAGGACGAGCCCGATTCGGATACCTGGGGAGGACAGAACGTTTATGATGTTTACACAAGATCCTTAGAGGTGGGATTAAATGGCATACCTTACAGGAAATGGTAAGGGATTTACCCTCCTGGAACTTCTGGTGGTAATGACCATTATCGGCATTCTGGCAGCCATAGCTGTTCCCAATTATTACAACTCCATGAGGAAGGCCAAGGAGGCGGCCCTGAGGGAGGACCTCTTCCAGATGAGAAAATTAATTCAGCAATTCAAACTGGACCGGGGGAGGTATCCTCAATCCCTCCAGGAATTGGTTGAAAAAAAATACCTGAGGGCAATTCCAGTGGATCCCATAACCGGCTCTGCGGACACCTGGGTGGAGGTTCAGGAGGAGCTGAGCCTTGAGGAAATTGCCGAGGGAAAGATTCCCGGGGTAATTGATGTGAAATCAGGCTCCCAGGAAATCTCCACCGAGGGAACCCCTTACAATCAATGGTAAACCAGAGGGGATACACTTTTATAACCATAATCTTCGTTCTCTTCCTGGTAAATCTTTCCTTAATGGTGGCCATTCCTGTGTGGGAAACTCAGATAAAGAGGAACCTGGAAAAAGAGGCCATTTTCCGGGGAAGCAGGATAGTAAACGCCATAGGAAGGTATACCCAGAAACATCCCGGGAAATTGCCCAAAAATTTAGACGAACTCGTCAAGGAAAAACTTCTGCGCAGGAAGTGGAGGGATCCTCTTTCCCGGGGAAACTGGTATCTGGTAATGTTACCCCAGGTGCCTAACCCTGATTTCGTTTATCTTGTTAAGGAAGAACAGGCGGGCCAGTTCCCAAGGCCGGCCCTCATAGGGGTTGCCCCCAGGGCCACCGGGGAATCAGTTCTCACCTACAAGGGAAGCAGCCATTACGAGGACTGGCTTTTCATCCTCCGATTTACCGACAAAAAATTCCGGAAGGTATATTGGAAAAAATAATTTTTCTCTCCGCCGGCGAATATTCCGCAGACCTGTGGGGTGCGGATTTGTTAAGAGAGCTTTCCCTTCCTGCCTTTGGAGTGGGAGGGGAAAACCTGAAAAAACAGGGCCTGCAGGTTCTCTATCCCATGGAGGAAATTCAATGGGGAGGGGTTTTCGAGCTTTTGCCCAAGCTCCCCAGAATAAAACGGGTTCTAAAGACCCTCACCGAAGCCATCATTCAAAGGAGACCTTCGGCCTTAGTTCTAATAGACCTTCCAGATTTTCATTTCATGCTGGCAGAGAGGGTAAAAAAGAGAGTTAACATCCCGGTAATACACTATGTAAGCCCCACGGTGTGGGCGTGGAGACCGGGAAGAATAAAAAGGGTAAAAAAACTGGTGGACTTAGAGCTTCTGATATACCCCTTTGAAAGGGAAATTTACCGCCGCTGGAATATTCCCCACTGTTTTGTGGGGCATCCTGGAATGGAAAGGGTAAAGCCTGAAATTTCCAGGGAAGAATTTTCCCGGATTTACGGGTCAGAAAACTTCGTAACCATACTTCCCGGAAGCAGGCCCATGGAAATTAAGAACCACATGCCCACCCTCCTGAAATTCGTAAGACTGTTCAGGAAAAGAAATCCTCAAATAAAAGTTCTCCTTGCGGTAGCCCCTACGGTAAAGGAAATGCTAATGGAATACCCCATGGAAGGGATAATTCCCGTAGAAGAGCACCGCTATTCTGCCATGGCCTATGCCAAGGTGGTTCTTTCCGCCTCAGGAACCGCCACCTTAGAGACCGCCTTTCTTCAAACTCCCCTTATCGTCTTCTACAAACTTTTGCCCCTAACTTACTTCGTGCTAAAACCCTTAGTAAAACTTGAGAAGTATTCCATAGTCAATATTCTTGCGGGAAGGGAGGTGGCCAAGGAGCTCTTTCAGGGGGAATTCACCCCTGAAAATCTGGTCAGGGAAACGGAAAAAATTTTGGGCCACAGGGAACTTCAGGAGGAAATCAGAGGAGAGTTCTCCCGGATAAGGGAAATGTTTCCCAAAGCCCCGGCCTCAAAGATTGCGGCTAAGGCTATTTTGACCCTCCTTGAAGAAGGACCTGGGAAGCTGGATGAAGTCTGTAGGGAAACCGGTATTGCCTGATCCTGTCCTTGGGTATGGTTTTAAAATAATCGGTGCTACCCAGTTTCCTTTCCCGGGCAAGCCTTAAATAGTAAACCTTATCCGGGTCAACTCCAGCCAAAGCAGTGGCCAGGGCGTCCACCAGAACCAGATCCGGGGAAGCAAGGGCCAGTTGATGGAAAACCGGCGTCCCCTGAAGGGGTCCTCTCCCCTCCACAGCGAAAAGCCCGTCCACTATGCCCACATGGGGTTTTATTATGGAAAAAACTTTAAGGATGTTTTTAGAGGCCAGCTGGAAATAGGGCAGGGGATCTTCTGGCCAGAGTTTCCCACCGTAAAGATAAGCCCTGTCTGCAGGATGGGTCATTTCAAAGGCAAGATTGTCTAAGGTAGCTGAGATGACCAGGAGGGGATGGGTCTTGGGAGGGGTGAAGGAAACGAGCAGGTCAGCCCTGAATTTTGAAAGCCTCGCCCTCCTCAGTCCCTTAGTTGTTTCAAACTCAACCTCAGAATATTCTCCCCCCTCTAAGGGAAAAAGCTCTGCTCCTTCCCTTTTGGCTATGGCATATTTTAGGCGCTTGAAGGCTTCCTCTGTGGTTCTCCCCTCGGAGTAGGCCTCATGGGAGGCAGCAGCCACGATAACCCTGGTGGCAGGGGATATTTCCTTTATGAATCTCGTAAGTTCGGCCACGGCTTCCACATTGGCCATCTCGTATTTTCCCCTGAAACTTATGAGACTAACTATAACCCCCACCGTGGCCTTCCCCTCTATTTCCTGGGCAAAATAGGATTTTTCCAGAAGTTTTCTTATGTTTAAAGGTCTACGACTTTCCCTTATTAAAGTTAATCTTTTCATCCACTGAAAAGAATAAAAAAATCCCCCCTTTTTAAAAGGGGGGAGAGGAAAATTGACTCAGAGTTTTTCCTGAAGTTTCTTTCCGAGCTTGGCTTTTAAAACTTCTCTGGCAGGTATTTTGATTTTTTCCTTGGTTCTGGGATTGACCCCTGTCCTGGCAGCCCTTTTAACCTTAGAAATGGAAATGTAGCCGGGAACTATTACCCTGTCCCCCTTGGCTGCCATTTCAGCTGCCTTCTCAAAGAACAGCTTGATGGCCTTCCTTGCTTTCTCCTGGCTAACCCCGAGTTCCTTGGCAATTTCCCTGTAAATTTTTTCCATACCTTCACCTCCTTAGGTAGTCCTTATACAAGGCTATTATAGAAGTAAAAACCCGTTTTTTCAACAGGTAAAAGGGAAAAAAGAATGAATCCGGGAATCTTCATTCGTAACGGAGAGCTTCCACAGGACTGAGCTGGGAGGCCTTCCATGCGGGATAAATACCGAAGAAAAGCCCCACCAGGGTGGAGACCCCTATTCCCATGGCAATGCCGAAGAAGGTAACCTGGGCAGGAAAATGGGCAGCGACCTTGGCCACCAAGGCCAGTAAAAATCCCAGGACCATGCCTATAAGACCTCCTCCAATGGAAAGAACCACTGCCTCCACCAGGAACTGAAACAGAATATGCCTTCTTTTGGCCCCCAAAGCCCTCCTCAGGCCTATTTCCGAGGTCCTTTCCCTCATGGAAACCAGCATTATGTTCATTATCCCGATCCCACCCACTAAAAGGGAAATGGAAGCTATGAGAATCCCAACTAAAAATACACCGCCGATCAACTGATTAAAAAGCTTATTAATATATTCCTGAGTATAAATGGCAAAGTCATTTTCCTGGGATGGCTTCAACCTCCTCCTTATCCTCAGAACCTCTGTTATCTCGTCCATGGCCTCCTGGAGAAGTTCAGGCCTCTTGGGCCTTGCCATGATGTATAGGCCTCCCCACATGAGTCTCCGGCTCCAGGGATAGTATTTATAAAGGGTAGTGATGGGCAGAATAACATAATTGTCCTGGTTCTGGCCGAAAAGACCCTGGCCCATTTTTTCCATAACCCCTATTACTCTATATGTAGTGTTTCTCATATGGAATTTTTTGCCTATGGGGTCAACCCCGGGAAAGAGTTCTTCCACAACCTCTGCCCCCAGAACCGCCACATTGGCCCTGCTCCTTTCCTCCCCCTGGGTGAAGAATCTTCCTGCCATTAAGTTCATCTTTAGAGCCCTGAGATAATCTGAAGTGGCCCCTATAACAACCACGCCGGTGGTGGTAGAGTAGTTTGACCTTAGTTTCCTTCCTTCAAAGAGTTTGATCTGGCCAGCTGCGTATTCCACAGAGGGAAGCCTCTGGATGGCCTCCAAGTCCTTTAGTGTAAGGTTCTTCCTCAGCCTGAGCTTTCTCGGTAGTCTTCCGAATCTTATGCCAGGCTCAAATTTGGATACGAAGATAAGGTTAGATCCCAGAACCTCCAGCTGTTTCTCCACGTTTACCCTTATCCCCTCGGTTACTCCCACCATGGCCATCACTGTAGCCACTCCGATTATAATTCCTAAAGCAGTAAGGAAACTCCGGGTCTTGTTTCTGCCCAGGGAGGAAAGGGCAGTCCTTATAAGTTCTCCAGCTAAAATAGCTTTCCTCACATCTCGCTCCTTAAGGCTTCAACCGGATGCAGGTTAGCGGCCCTGGATGCTGGATATATCCCGAAAATAATCCCCGCCGCCCCTGCTATTGCTAAACCCAGTAGAACGAACCATATCTTCATGTGGGCCGGAAGGGGAGAGAACTTGTTTATCAGGTAAATAAAAGCCCATCCCAGAAGAATCCCGGCTATTCCCCCTAAGCTGGTAAGAAAAACCGATTCCATGAGGAATTGTCGCATAATGTCAGCCCTCCTCGCCCCCACAGCCCTCCTGATCCCTATTTCAGGGACCCTTTCACTCACCGAAACCAGCATAATGTTCATAACAACGATTCCTCCAACGAGAAGGGAGATGGAGGATATTATTATCATGGCCAAGAAAAGGGTGGAGGTGAGGTTTTTGTATATTTTAAGCATGGACTCCGAGGTAGAGAAGGAAAAATCGTCCTCTGCAGAAGGAGGAAGATGCCTCAGGGAACGGAGAATGGCCCTTACCTCGTCCATGGCTTCGGCCATTTTTTCAGGGGAGGAGGTGTGAACCTTGATGGTTATGTCCTGTCTCCAGGGAAAAACAGTATAAAAGGCCCTTATGGGTATAGCAACGAAATTATCGGCGGAAATTCCCATTATTTTTCCCCTCTTGGCCTCGACCCCTACCACTCTGAAACTAACCCCTCTTATTCTTATCCTTTTTCCTATGGGGTCCTGGGAGGGAAAAAGGTTTTCTTTGATGTCCCAGCCTATGGTGCAGACCTTAGCCCCGGAAAGGGCCTCCTCCTCGGTGAAGGGTCTTCCATCCGCCAGGTCCCTCACCCCTCCTATCTCCCTGGCTAAGGAGGTCTCCCCCTTTACCGTAACATCTTCCAAATATTTTCCCCGGTAAGAAACCTTGGCCGTCCCCGAATCCTCTGCTCCTACCTTTTCGCAGGAATAGCACAGTTCTTTAATTTTCTGATAATAGGAGAGGGGAAACCTCTTTCTCCTTCTTAATTTCAAAAATTCCTTCCAGGAGGTTACGATTTCCGGCCTTCTGGCCACCGTGAAATCCGTCGCCCCGTATGGTATTATCTTTTCCTTCACATAATCGTTCAGGCCCTCTATTGTCCCAATAATTGAGATTATGGTGGAGACCGCAATTATTATCCCCAGAAGGGTGAGAAAGGTCCTGAAGGCATTCCTTCTCAGGGACTGAACCGCTACCGACAAAGTCTCCCCAATTGAAATTCTCATGCTGTTAATTTATACGAATTTCCCAGCCCGGGGTTTTATATGTGGAGGTTTCAAAGGCTCCAGAGAAAATCCTCAGGGCTCCAGTCCCTGGAGGAAAGGCCGTAGCGCTGGCGAAGGGAAAGGAGCTCTTCCACCTGCTCCCTGTCAAGAAGTTTGACCTTCCCTAAAAGCAACCCCCTCCAGAGAACCTCCGCTGTCCTCTCCAAGGTTTCCATCATGGCCAAGGCAAGGTCAAGGCTCTGGGCAAGGGTTACAGCCCCATGGTTTTCAAGGAGAAGGGCATCGTGCCTTAGGGAAGCTTCCCCGGCCCTCTCTGCCAGTTCCCTGCTTGAGGGAAGGGAGAAGTCCACTATGGGAACAGGGCCTAAAAGGAAGACCGCCTCGGCCAGGACAGGATATTTAAGGGGAACTTCAGCAGAGGCAAGGGAGAGGGCAAAGGGAGGATGGGCGTGAACCACAGCATTAACATCGGGCCTTTTTCTGTAAATTTCAAGGTGAAGAAGGTATTCTGAGGAGGGCCTTCCGCATATAATTTCCCCCTCTAAGGAAACTAAGGCTATGTGAGAGGGCTCAACCCTGTCCTTTCTGAGCCCTCCCGGTGTTATAAGGAAACCGTCCCCCTTTCTTACGGAAACATTTCCCTCGGAAAGGGTTATAAGACCCCTGCTGTAAAGCTTCCTTATGGCCTCTGCTATTTTCTCTTTTTCAGTCAAGTCCGTGCTTCTTCCTTACTTCCCCAACCACCTTGGGAATTTCCATGAGGGCATCGGCTATGTAGACCCCTGCTTTTTTGAGCCTTTCCACCTTGGAGGCATAGCTTCCCCTTCCTCCCTCCACTATGGCCCCTGCGTGGGAAAAACGGGTCCCTTCCTTGGCGGCCTTTCCCCCAATAAAGGCCACTATAGGCTTTGTTATTTTACCCTGCTCCACAAGTTCCGCCACCCTTTCCTCCTGGGTGGTTCCTATTTCCCCGAACATAACCATCATCTTAGTCTGGGGATCCTCCTGGAAAAGCAGCATTATATCCGGATGGGGAAGACCCACCACAGCATCCCCTCCCACATGAACTATGGTGGAGAGACCGAAACCTGCCCTGGAAAGGTAATAGGATATGGCAGATGTTATCCCACCGGAGCGGGAACTTACCCCAATATCCCCCTGCCTGAACCATGCCTTGGCGGTCTCGGGCCTTCCTCCTATCATTCCCAGGACCGCCTTCCCAGGGGAAAGAACCCCTAAGGTGTTGGGGCCTATGAACTTGGCCCCTTTCCTTTCAGCGTGGGCTGCAATTTCAAGAACATCGTGGATGGGAACCCTGTCCGGAACCAAGAGAAGAAGTTTAATCCCTGCATCTATGGCTTCTAAAGCAGCTGCCTTTACCAAGGGAGCAGGGACGAAAATCGCCGAAGCGTCTATTTCCCCCACCTTTTCCACGGCCTCGTATACCGAGTCAAAAACAGGGACAGCTTCCACCTCCTGTCCCCCCTTCCCGGGGGTTACCCCTGCCACAACATTGGTTCCATATCCCTTCATGAGCCTGGTTCTGGCCCTTCCTTCCCTTCCGGTTATCCCCTGAACCAGAACCCTGGTTTTTTCGTCTATTAGAATAGCCATTTATCCCTCCTTGGAGAGCTTTTCCCTGTATTCCTTAAGCCCAGGGATGGGCAGATGGATTTTTATGGCTTTGCTTCCCTCTAAGAAACATGCCAGCTCACAGGCCAAGCATTCGGTGCATTTGCCCTTGGCAGCCTCCTCCTCTGAGATGGCTAAAACCGGCTTTCCGTCTTCAAATTTCAGAACCCCGTAGGTGCAGGCATCCACGCAGGGCTTTGCCTGGCATTTCACGCAGAGGCTGTGGTCTATGTAAACGGCCCCGGTAAGGGTCTTAAAGGAATAGGCATTCTCAGGGGGGGTAAATTCCTCCATGGGCCTTACCCGGTGGACCTTCCTTCCTCCATTCTCCACAAGTTCCTTGAGCCTGTCAGCGCAAAACTCCGGAGAATCGTCCCTTCCGTATCCCTCAATTTCAGCGGGGATGAATTTTGAAAAGGTCTGGAGAATCTCTATGGCCTTTTCCTCGTAATTTCCCCCAAGCCTCAAAACCGCAGGAATCTCTATTTGCTCCTCCATAAAGGCCTTAACCAAGCCCCTGGCGGAATTGAACTGTTCCTGGGAAGCCACCCCTGAACCCGAGGCGAAATAACCTATTATCCCCGGCTGGGAGAGGATTATCTTCGCAGCCCTGTAAACCTTGGAGGCCGGTGGATTTCCGCTGGTATCGGTGAAGTTGGCAATTTTAAATCCCCGGTTCAAAACCGCGTCCATGGACATCATGGACCCCCCTCCCCCTGCCCCGTGAAAACCTATGTAGTTCTCGTCGGGGTTGGGCTTCTCTACCATCTGGAAGAAATAAAAGGTTCCGCGATAATCGTTTTCCTCCACCTTGTAGGCTATCTTCTCCAGCTCCGTGGGCGGACGGTCAAATTCCCTGGCTATCTCTATTCCCAGTTCAGGATGGCGGTAAACCGCATAATCGTCAACCGTTATGTGAGTATCTGCGGCATAAACATCCCCTTCCTCTGTGATTACCAGCGGGTTTATCTCTGCGGAGCGGGCGTCGTATTTTCTGAAGGCCTGATAGAGCTTGGACAGCGTAGAGGAAAGCTTTACCAGGAGCTTACCCTTGAATCCCATTTTTGAAAGAAGTCCCCTGGCCCTGTATTCGGGAAAACCCTCCAGAACATCCACATGGTGTTTTAATATGGCTTCAGGATGTTCCTTAGCTATCTCCTCAATCCCGGTTCCTCCTATGGCGGAAAAGACCACCAAGGGTTTCTTTTCGTAATCGTCAATTACTATTCCAGCAAAGAGTTCCTCCTTGATGTTTAGTTTCCTCTCCACTAAGAGTTTCTCCACCACGAAGTTCTTGAACTTCTTTCCCAGGAGGGAAGCGGCCATCTCCTTGGCCTGGTCAGGGCTGGAGGCGAACTTAACACCGCCCATCTCGGCCCTTCCCTTAAGCCAAACCTGAATTTTAAGCACCACCTCTCCTCCCAGCTCTTCGGCAGCCTTAGCTGCCTCCTCCGGGCTTTCCACCACCCTTCCCTCCGGAACCTTAATTCCCACATCCTTGAGAATTTCCTTTCCCTGATATTCGTAAAGCCTTGCCATTTTAACCTCCGCTTTCAGTTATATTAAAGAAGCTCTTAAATCAAGTCAAGGCTCAGTCTGGAAGTTCCTCAAGGGCCCTTTCTATCCTCAGGAGCACCTCATCCTTTCCCAGAACCTCCACCACATCGAATATAGGAGGGGAGACCCTCTCTCCAAGGAGGGCTACCCTGAGGGGATGGATAAGGGAAGCTGCTTTGACCCCCATCTCCTCTGCCAGGTTCCTTAAGGAGCTTTCTGCGGTTTGCGCATTGAAGGGCTCTAAAGCCCTGTATTCCTCAAGGAGCCTCCTCAGCCCCTCCTTTGCTCCTGGCTTCCAGTGTTTTTTGAGGGCATCTTCTTTATACTGAAAATCCCTTACTAAATACCTTTCAAGTTTTTCCCCAACTTCCCGGAGGTCCCTGGACCTTTCCTTTATGAGGTTCAAAACCCTGAAAACCCATTCCTTTCTCTCCTCTGCCCTTTTGCGGATTTTCTCCTCCAGGAAGGGCAGAACCTCTTCCCATAAATCCTCAGGTTTCATGGAGGAAATTATCCTTGAGTTGAGCCAGGCCAGCTTGTCAAGGTCAAAAACAGGATTGGACTTCTTCACCTTTTCCAGGGAAAACCTCTCCACCAGCTCTTCCATGGTGTAAAAATCCCTGTCTTCTCCAGGGGACCAGCTAAGCTGGGCCAGGAAATTAACCATGGCCAAGGAGGTAATTCCCTTTTGTTTAAAAGCAAGAACGGAGGTTTCCCCGTGCCTTTTACTGAGTTTTTTCCTGTCAGGCCCAAGGATAAGGGGAAGATGGGCGAAAAGGGGAGGCTCCCATCCCAAGGCTTTATAAAGGAGAATCTGTTTTGGGGTGTTGTAAATGTGGTCAGCTCCCCTTATAACATGGGTTATTTTCATTAGATGGTCGTCCACCACCACCGAAAGGTGATAGGTGGGATAACCGTCGGATTTTAGAAGGACGAAGTCCTCTATATCCTGATTTTTAACAGAGACCTTGCCCAAGATCAGGTCCTCAAATTCTGTCATACCTTCTGGAACGAGAAATCTTATGGCCTTGGGTCTTGCCTCTTCCTCAAATTTTTTCCTTTCCTCTTCCGTAAGATGGAGGCACCTTCGGTCGTATTTCCATGCCCTTCCCTTCCCAGAGGCCTTTCTTCTTTCCTCTATTTCCTCCTTGGTGCAGTAGCAATAATAGGCCTTCCCTTCCTCCACCAGCCTTTCTGCCATTCTCCGGTAAAGATGAAGCCTTTTGCTCTGGTAAAAGGGTCCTTCATCCCACTCTAAGCGGAGCCACCTCAGGGCATTCAGGATCTCAAAGCTCATCTCCTGGCTTGAGCGCTGGAGATCAGTGTCCTCAATCCTAAGGACGAATTTTCCCGAATTTTTTCTGGCAAAAAGCCAGTTAAAAAGGGCGGTTCTTGCTCCTCCCACATGGAGATGGCCTGTAGGGGAAGGGGCAAACCTAACTTTCACCATTTTCCCTCTCCTTTTCTATTCCGTATTGTTTCATTTTGCGATGGAGGCTGGAGCGGTCAAGCCCCAAGGCCTCGGCAGTGCGGCTCACATTCCAGCCGAATTCCTTGAGTTTTCTTTTCAGGAATTCCCTCTCAAAGGCCTTTATGGCCCCCTGAAGGGAGGAAATGGAAAAGAACCTCTCCTCCTCTCTCCCTGGCCGGAGGTTGAGATCCTCGGCGGTTATCTCCCTTCCTTCCCTTTTCATTATTACTGCCCGCTCTACGGCGTTCTTCAGTTCCCTTACATTTCCGTACCAGGGATGGGAAATCAGGGCCCTTTCCGCCGATGGTGAAAAGCTCAAATCCGGTTTGTTGTATTTGACCGAAAATTTCTCAAGATAATATCTGGCGATGGGGATTATGTCCTCCTTCCTTTCCCTCAGAGGAGGGATGTGGATGGGAAGAACATTTATCCTGTAGAAAAGGTCCCTGCGAAAGTTTCCCCTTCTTACCTCCTCCTCCAGGTTCTTGTTGGTGGCTGCCACGAACCTGGTATCTATTTCCACAGCCCTTGTAGAACCCAAGGGCTCAAAACGCTGCTCCTCTATTACCCTGAGTATTTTCGCCTGAATCCTCAGGCTCATGTCCCCTATCTCATCCAAAAAGAGGGTTCCTCCATCTGCCATCTGGAGTTTTCCCTTCTTGTTGGAGACCGCATTGGTAAAGGCCCCTTTCACATAACCGAAGAGCTCGCTTTCCATGAGGTCCTCGGGGATAGCGGAGCAGTTCAGGGGAACGAACCTTCCCCTTGCCCTTGGACTCCGCTCGTGGATAAGACGGGCTATTAACTCCTTCCCTGTTCCGGTTTCCCCGGTTATGAGAACCGTGCTGTCCGTGGGTGCCAGCTCCTCCACCAAGCGGAGAATCTCCTTGGTGGCCCTGCTTTCCCCCACGAACCTTACCTCCTCCTTGGCACCCAGGAGAATCTCGTGTTCCTCCCTCAGCCTCCTTTCCCTCACCGCGTTTCTTGCCACCACTATGAGCCTCTCCATGGAAAGGGGTTTTTCTATAAAATCGTATGCCCCAATTTTTATGGCCTCCACCGCCGTGGATATGGTTCCGTGTCCGGATATCATCACCACATGGGGAGGGGAAGGCCCATCCAGAATTCTTTTGAGAACCTCCATTCCGTCTATTCCCGGAAGCCATATGTCCAGAAAAACCAGGTCGTAGTTCTTCCCTTCAAGAAGGGCAAGGGCCTCCTCACCGCTTTCCGCAACCTCCACCTGGAAGCCCTCATCCTCCAGGATTTCCTTCACCAGTTCCCTGATCTGCTCCTCGTCGTCCACCACTAAAATCTTTCCCCTCTTCAAATTGCCACCTCCACTACGAACTTGGCTCCCTTAGGATGGTTGTCCTTAACATAAATGCTCCCGTTATGCTCCCTTATTATGTTCATGGCAATGGAGAGTCCCAGCCCTGTTCCCCCTTTTTTTCTGGAAAAATAGGGGGTGAAGATTTTGGTTTTATCCTCGTCCGCTATTCCAGGGCCAGTGTCGGATATTATAACCCGCCAGATTCCTCTTTCTAAGTCCGCCTCTGCTTCTATGCTTATCCTGTCCCCTTTCCCCACCGCCTCCACGGCGTTGTTAAGTAGGTTCCTTATAGCCCTTTTTATCTGATCCGGGTCAAAATAAAGGGTTTCTGGAAAGTCCTCGGGTATTTTCAAGGAAAATTCTATATCAGGATATGTGGCCCGGTAGGAATCGTAAAGTTCGAGAAGGAGTTTTTTCAGGGAATAGGGAATCTTTCTCATCTGGGGCATCCTGGCTATCTGGGAAAAATCCTCTGCTAAGGTTTTTATGGTAACGGTCTCGGATAATATCCTCTTTGCTTCCTTCTCTATTTCCTCTGGCGAAAATTTCCCTGACCTTATCTTGGTCATAATCCTCTGGGCAGACAGGGTTATGGGTGTAAGCGGGTTCTTTATCTCGTGGGCAATCCTTCGGGCAACCTCCCTCCATACCTCCATTTTCTGGGTATTCACTATGGCAGTTATGTCCTCCAGCACTGCTATGTATCCATGGATTTCCTTCTCCCTCCTTATGGGAACGAAATTCAAAAGTATGTGCTTTGAGCTTCCCCCTATGTTCAGGACCACTTCCATGGATTCTAAGGGCTGGCCCTTTTCTATTCCTTCCTGAAGAATCTTTACCAGCTCTGGCTCCCCTATAGCCTCCCTTATGGGCAGGCCAATTTTCCCCTCAAGGCCAAGAAGGGAAACAGCCGAGGGATTTGCGGATATTATCCTCCCGTCTTTAGAAATCCCTATGACCCCTGGGTTAATGGCATCTAAAAGGACCTCGATATAATTCTTCCTTGCCTCTATCTCTTCCCTTTGCCTCCTTAGCTCCTCCACCATCCTGTTAAAGGCCTGAACAAGAAGCCCCATTTCGTCCTCCCCCCTGGGTTTAACCCTTACGGAAAAATCCCCCCTGGAAAGCCGCTCTGTGGCAGAGAGAAGCTCCTCCACGGGTTTTGTTATGTTCTTGGCTATCTGGATTCCCACCCAGGAAGCGGAGAACAAGATAAGGAGGGAAAGAAGAAGGAGGAAAAGTATGTAAGTGGTTTTCATGGGATTTCTCAGGAGTTTTACCTCCCGGTATCGGGTAACCACGGATTTAAGCAGGGCTACCTTACGGGAAACGCTCTGGGGGACGAATTTCCCCACTACCACCAGGTATCCACCCCTGCTCCCGGGGGCCACGCATCTTATTAAGTCCCCCTTTTCCATGGGGTCCACCACGCATCCTGCCTCTCCTATCATGCCCTTCTTCAGGGTAAGGGGAGGGAGGTCCCTGTAGGCATGGAGGGGAAGGGAAGGGTTTATCAGGGTAAAAACCTCGTTTTCCCCGGAGTAAATCCCCACAAGGTCAATGTTGTATTCTATCATCCTTGACCTTACCATGGAAAAGAGGGTTTTAAAGTCCTCCTCGCCCTTGATTTCTTTTCCTATCAATTTTGCGTAATGGAGAAGGTGGGGCTTCCAGCTTTCGTAAAATTCCTGGGAAAGTTCCTCTATATCCCTCATTATGCTATCCATAGGGGTTTGAAACCAGCTTTCCACAGACCTTCCTATTATGTCCGAAGCAAAAAAGAAAATCATGATGGTGGGAACCAGGGTAAAAAGGAAAAAGAACATGACCAATTTCGTTTTGAGCTTGGCCCCAAGCACCATTCTTCGCCGTTCCAGATAGAGCTTCAGAAAATTTCGCCCTAAGACGAAGGCGAGAACTAAAAAGAGAATAATTACGATGTTCCAGAGGAAGAAAAGGAGGAGGGTTTCTGAAGGACCTGCCGATGGGGAAATTCTGGATATGTAGACCTCCACCGCAAAAAGGAGAACGAATACCCCTAAAATTACCCCGGCGGAGATAAGGACCTTTTTCCTCAGCACGGGAAAATTATAACTCAGCCTCAAAAATAAAGGGGCGATTTACCTTCAAGATGGGGTTATCCCGTGGAATTGAAAAGCTCCTCAGCCCGCATGGAATAAACTCTGGATGTTCCGTCTTCCGGCATGCTTATCCCGTAGATGAAATCCGCATGCCGGGCAGTGGCAGGATTGTGGGTTATTATTATCACCTGGGTATCCTTCCTGAGCTCCTTTATCAGGTTTATCAATTTTTGCACATTGGGAAGGTCAAGGGGAGCGTCAACCTCATCCAGAACTAAGAAAGGAGCAGGTTTTATACGGAAAAGGGCAATATAGAAAAGCAGGGAAGCCAGGGCCCTTTCACCCCCGGAAAGCATGGATAAGGGTTGAAAATTCTTGCCCTTGAATCTCACGCTGACATGGAGCCCTTCCCTGAATTCCATCAGGGCCTCCCCTTCGGCCACCGCTGAAAACAAACGGGAATATTCGTCCTTAAGGTCAAGAAAAGCCCTCTCTATTTTCTCCCTGTAGGAGGTTTCCATGGATAGGAGGGCTTCCTTCGCCTTTTTTACGCTTTCCTCAAGGTCCCTGCGCTGGATCTGGATTTCTTCCAGTTGCTCCCTGATTTCGCTCTCCTCCCTCTCGGCTTTGAAGTTTATCTCTCCCAGAGCTTCCCTTTTTTCCTCCACCTCAGCGATTCTCTCCTTCAGTTCCTCCTCGGAAAGCTCATAGTGAACCTGGAGGGAAAGGAGGGGTTTTCCCACCCTGTCCATGGCTTCCCTTTTAAGCGCTTCCAACCTTTCGCGAAGCTCGCTCATCTTTACTTTAACCTCCCCCAGTTCCACATTGAGCCTTTCCTCCTCTGCCCTTATCCGCTCAATTTTTCTATCAACGCCCTTGAGCTTATTCTCTATCTCCCCGTTTTCCCCCAGGAGGGTGGAGATCTCCTTTCCCAATTTCTCCTCCTTCTCCCCCAGCTTCCTATCTCTTGCTCTAAGTTCCTGAAGGTTTTTTCTCAAACGGGAAATTTCCTCCTCAAAGTGGAAGGCTTTTCCTTCCAGGCCCTCTATTTCCCTGAGGGTGCGTTTCAGGTTCTTTTCGGCATTTGCCAGCTCCTCCTCAAGTCTGACTATTTCCCTGTTGGAAACCTTAAGCTCCGTGTTAACCTCCGAATAATTCCCTCTCTCCTTTGAAAGCTTTTTTTCCAGGCTATGGAGTCTCTCCTCTAAGGTCTCAATCTCTGAGGCTAAGGAGCTGAGGTCCTCTTCAGGTTCCTCTTCATAGGTTGAAAGCCTCTCTATTTCAGCGTCCAACGCTGAAAGTTTTTCTCTCAGGCGGTGAATTTCCTTCTCTATCCTTTTCTGCTCCTGCTCTGCCTTTAGTTTCTGCCTTTCAAGGGCCTTAGCACGATGGACGAGTTCCTCCACCGTCTTTTTAAGCTCCCTCTCTTCATCCTTTAATTTTTCTATTTCTTCTTCCAGTCCTTTGGCCTCCCTTTCCAGTTCTTCCATTTGAATTAAAAGGGAAAGGGTTCCGGGGGTCTGCCCCTTTATCCTGAGCACCCCTTCCGGGAAAATCACCCCTTCCGGGAAAACCACCGGTTTTCCTGTCTTTTCCCAGGCCTCAATAGCCTCTCTGAAGCTCTGCCTCCACAATGCATCCCGGAAGGGAACTTCGGCTCCGGAGAGCTCTTTAAAATCCTCATTCTCCCAATTCTTTTCAATAAGGTAAAGGCCAGGGGAAAGCTCCCCATCCTGCAGGATTTCTGC
This sequence comes from Candidatus Aminicenantota bacterium, assembly GCA_026991555.1. GTDB lineage: Bacteria > Acidobacteriota > Aminicenantia > S016-38 > S016-38 > JALSNJ01. The sequence continues at coordinate 10,106 of JALXBI010000088.1, read as the reverse complement.
GGAAAGCTCCCTCTCCCATAAAATCTCTGCCAGGTCCGAAAACTCCTCCTTTATCCTTATTTTTTTCAGTTTCTTTCCCTGAACAGCCTTTTGAAGAAAATCCAGGGTCCTTCTTACCTGCTTAAGTTTCTCCTCTGCCACGGATTTTCTCCTGGAGATTTCGCTCAACTTCTCCCTTTGCCTTGAAATTTCCTCCATGATCTTGGAGAGTCCTGATGGAAATTTCACTACCCTTTTCTCCAGGGCTTCGATTTTTTTCTTTACCTTCTCCCTTTCCCTTAAGGCTTCCTTCAATCTTTTCTCCCTTCTATTTCGCTCTCTTTCCCTCTCTTCCTGCAGGGCAATCCTCTGCTTGTAAAGTCCTGATTTTTCCAAGTAATCTTTCCTGATAGCCTCCACCATGGCTTCTGTCTGCCTTAGCTTTTCTTTAACCTCCTGGAACCTCTCGTGAAGCTGCAGGTATTTTTCCCTTTCATCTTCAAGGAGGTTGCGGAGCTTCTCCATCCTTTTCTCGAGAAAAGCCTTCCTGGAGGAAAGCTCCTGTTTTTTCCTCCGGGCTCCTTCCAGTTTCTCCTCCAAGGAAGAGAGCCTTCCGGTAAGGCTTATTATTTCAGGGGAAAGTTCAGCCCTTTCCTGTTTTACCTCCCCCCTTTCCCTCTCCATGAGATTAATCTTTTCAAGGAGACCCGCCCTGGCCTCGCTTAATTTCCTGGCTTTCCCCAGAAGGGCCTCTTTTTGGCTGGAGAGGTTAACGAGCTTGGCCTGTATTTTTTCCTCCTGCCTGCTCAAATCCGAAAGGGAGGAGATTATTTTCTCCCTCCTTTTCAAAAGAAGGGTGGAGAAAAGTTTCTCCAGTTCCAGGGTAAGAGCCCTGTAGCTCTTCAGAACCTCCAGTTCACCTTTTATCCTTTCGTAGGCCTGTTTTATCTCCTCCTCCCTGATCTTAACTAAGGATAGTTTATCCTCAATCCTTATAAGATTTCGCAGGGCCTCCTTTTTTCTTTCCCTGAACATGGTAACCCCGGCTAAGGCTTCCAGGAATACGAGTCTCTCCTGAGGGCTCATGTTGAGGAAGGTCTCCACCTGTCCCTGTTCAACAACCACATATTCCCTGGATTCTATCCCTATTTCCCTGAGCTTGTCCTGAACATCCCTCAACCGGGCAGACGAACCGTTTATGAGAAACTCGCTATCTCCTTCCCGATAAATTCTTCTTCCTATGGTTAAACTTTCCTCTCCCTGGACGAAATTCAGGAGAACCTCAGCCCTGGAAAGGGCGCTGCGGGAAGAGGATCCCTTGAAAATCACATCCTCCATCCTGGAGGCCCTGAGAAGAGAAGACCTTCCTTCCCCCATAGCCCACAGTATTGCGTCCACTATGTTGCTTTTCCCTGAACCGTTGGGCCCCACTATGGAGGTTATTCCTGGATGAAATTTAATTTGCGTTCTTACTGGAAAGGTCTTAAAACCGCTGAGCAGTATTGAATGCAGGTACATAAACTAATTATGCCACGGGTTACTTAGCTTTTCTTCCCCAGTTCCTCAGGTTCCCCATAAATTTAGGCCACGGGGCCCCTTTTTCTAAGGAACGGGCAGCCACTTTAACCGCGTAAAATTCCGTGGTCCCGAAGAGTAAATAGCCCTTTCCTGGAACCAGGCTCAGTTTGGCCTCCACCGGATTCCCCTGGGGATCTTCAAACCTGAAAACCCGCTCCCCCTTCTTGTTGAAGCCTATAATGGATATGTCGTTGGTCCCCACATAGACCACCCCATCATCCCCTACAAAACCCGTGGATTTTATGGGAAATTTAATTTTGTATTTCCAGTTTAGCTTCCCATCTTTGTTTACCGAATAATATTCCCCTGTGGAAGTGCCGAAATATATGTTGCCCTGGGCGTCAATTATGGGATCGGTTTTTATCCAGTAATTGGCCTTGAATTCCCATATTCTCTTTCCCTCAGGAGAAAGTTTGTAAAGATAATGGTCCATACCGGTGATATATATGTTTCCCTGGCTGTCAAGAGCTGCTGATGTGCGGACTACCCCTCTGGTGGGGAATTTCCACTGTATTTCCCCCTGCTCATTGAGACAATAAACAGCTCTGTCATTGCTGGCGATTATCACCTTACCGTCCCCGGTAATGGAAGGGGTGGCAAATATGGGTCCCTGAGTGTAGACCCTCCATTTGAGGTTTCCATCAAAGTCAAAGGCGTAAATTGCGGTATCGTAAGCACCGAAAATTACAAGGCCCTTGGGATGAAGGGCTGGGGAGGAGGAAACTGCTCCTGAAACCTCCTTTTTCCAGCGAAGTTTTCCTTCCTTTGTAAGGGAATAAATAAATCCATCGTTAGTGGTGAAATAGATGTTCCCCGCCTCGTCCACCGAGGGAGACGAGACTATGGCCTGGGCTTTTCCTTCCTCATTTTTGGGCTCGTAAACCCATTTAACCCTGCCAGAGGAAGAAAATCTCATTACTTTTCCTTTAAGGGAAGCCGCTATCACATCACCATTTACATCTACCGCCGGAGCGCTTATAACTGGAAGTTGATAGGACCAGACTATTTCTCCGGGTTTCTTGCCCCCGCAGCCCGAAAGGAAAAAAGTTATAAGTGGGATTAGCAATAGGACATAGCTTCTCCTCATGAAAATTCCTCCTTTTTAACGAAAAAGAGAGGGAAGGGAGGGGATTGACCCCCTCCCTTTTATTTTAGAACTTGGCCCTGAAGCCCACTGAGAACCTGAGCCCTCCGAGATTCCGAGTCTCGCCAAAGGGCTTGGCGCTGGCGAGGAGATAGCTAAGGGATAGGATAACAACCCTACCTTCCGCAACGGGTTTGCAAAGCCCTATTTCAGGTTCAAAACCGAAAGCAGTCTTGTTCACATCCTCCAGGGTTGGGCTGTCGTTGTCTACCTTGTAGAAGAGAAAGCCAGCGCCTGCTCCCACATAGGGATGAACATTGGCGCCCATCATGAAGGGATAAATGGCCTTAACGAACAGGGGTATGTAGGAGAGAGTTGTTTTTTCTCCAAGGCCCAGGGTCTTACCTGAATTGGTGAAGTATCCGGCAGAAAGGATCAGATGAACTTTTCCCAGATGGGTTCCCACTCCCAGCACAGGCTGGAGAGCTCCTCCGCCATAGACATCCCTAAGGGTTGAATCTCCCTGGAGCCTGTAACCAAGGGAAAATTCTCCGAAGATATTTCCCGCAAAGAGGCCCAAAGGAAGGGCAAGAACCAGGACTATTATAAGAGCCTTTCTCATCCTTCACCTCCTTAGTTGCTTCCGTAGGCGGGCAGGGATTCGTTTCCGTCTTCGTCCACAGCGGTTATGGCGTATTCGTAATAATCGTTGGCACCCAGTCCTCTGTCAAGGTACTCGTAGGTGCCGGCATTGACCTCTGCGATCAGGCTCATGGCTCCGCCGGAACCCTTCACCCTGCGATAAATTCTGTATTTCACCACTTTCACATCCTTGTTGTCAGGATTGGCTTCCCAGGTAAGTTTGTTCACGTATTCGGTCTGGAACCCGTTGGTGTTCTCTATCCTCTGGACCTGGAAATTAGCCGGCGGATTGATGGGAACCCTCGCTTCAAGGGTCAGGTATGCAGGATCAGAATCCCAGACTCCATTGTTTACCACAAGCTTAACTTTGTAAGTGCCGGGAACATCCGGGGTGAAGCTGGCCACATCCTTATCGGCATCCTCTATAACCGCAGAGCTTCCTGAGGGCTTTCCTACTAAGGTCCAGGAATAGGTCAGAGGGAAATCATCCGGGTCATAGGATTTGGTTCCATCAAGCAAGGCTTTGTGTCCGACGAAAACAACCGAAGTCTTAACCCTGGTAAGCTCTGTCTCGTGCTCTGCTACTGCCACGGGAGCATCCTTAAGGTAGACCACATCCAGTTTTCCGTATCCAAAGGCCTTGTTGGGAGGGCCTCCATATCCGCGCACATGGAGGTCGGACCTGGCCCAGCCGGTTATCTTTCTCTTTATCTGATTTAGATTGGGAGTCATTCCCTTCTTCATGTATTTCTGAATGATAAGGGCCACAGCACCGGTAACATGAGGTGCAGCCATAGAGGTTCCGGACATCTGAGCGTGAACCCCGTCCTCAGCGAGGCTTGCAGGATCCCAGGAGGCGTTGGAGGATGCGGAGGAAATAATTATCTCACCGGGAGCGGAAATGTCGGGTTTTATCCTTCCATCCCTGGTAGGTCCCGGAGAGGAAAATGCAGCCACTGTTCCCATCCAGGGTTGGGTTAAATAGGTATAGTAATTATCATCGGAAGCGTGCCAATACCACTTGGTATTCCAGGCACCCACGGTAATAAGCTTGTCGGATACGCCGAAGTCAATTATGTATTTGGAATAGTCATAATTGTAAGTTATGGTGGAATAGGACACATAGTTTATAGGATATGGGGTACCGAAATACATCACATAATCATGGGCCCAGATGTCAAAGGGACCTCCTCCGGAGACCGCCTCCACCTTCATGGTCCACTCCCCAGGAGCAGGCTGGTAGTAGTAATAGGGCAGGTACATGTAGTTGTTATAGTAGTAATACCACGCATTATAGGCATAGGTAACATCAACGAAACCGAAGGTATCCCCGTTCCAGACCGACGGACCGTAGGAAAAGTCAAAGGCTACATCCCCGTCGTAGGGCGGAGGCCCATAGGGTTGCCACTGCCAGCGGTAGTCGCCGGTCCCGCCGATGTAAGTTGTTCCATGGGGCGCAGTTATAGTTATCTGAACCGTGGGATTCCCCTCAAACCAGAAGGCAAAATGGTTCTCGTAATAGAAGATCCAGGAGCCGAAGCCGAAAAGGTTGTTCACATAATCATAGGAATTCCATTTTATGGTGAACGGTCCCTGGGAAAGGTCTCCCTGGGCGTGTTCAGCACCTACGGTGTAGGGATAATCCCCACTGGTCAGGTCGGTGTAGGTGTTCCAGTGCCCATCGTTTCCCGCGGCCTTTACCACAAAATAGCCATTTCCATACTCATCAATGACGCTTTCCACAGAACCTGTTAACCAGTCATCGGTGCCATCGGCAGGGAAGTAGTATCCGTAGGGAATTAGATAAGAAAGGGAAGGATAGTAACTGCTATAGGGTCCAGGATAATGGCATATCCCGAAGCCTCCTCCGGGCTCCACAAAGAATCCATAACCCAAAGAGAGATTAACCACCGCGGGCTTGCCCATATCTTTGGCCTTTTCAAATATGTACTTTATTCCGTTAATTATGTCACTGGTATAGAAGGTGGATTTGACCATTATTATGTCGGCCTTGGGGGCCATTCCCACATACCGCCAGCGATGATATCCATTTCCAGTAGCATAACCGTTACCGGCTGCAATACCCATAACATGGGTTCCGTGGGCATCGGTATCGGTCTCTGTGCATAGACCGTCATTAATCTGGTCTGCGGTCCATTCTGTTCCGTAGTTGAAGGAGGCAAGGTCAGGGTCGGAATCCGCGGGGGTCTGGCCAGGAGTGTTTACGGTCTGATCCCAGATATATTTGATTCTGGTCTTGCCTGTCACCGGGTCAACGAAATCCTCATGGCTCCAGTCAATTCCGGTATCTACATCTCCTATCACTACTCCCTCTCCAGTGTAACCCTTGGAGAAGTTGCTGTATTCCCTGATTCTTATCCTGGCGGCTCCGGCGGCGGGGACGGATTTGTCAAGGGTGGGTATCATTCTGGCAGTTACATAGATTCCTTTCACCTTGCTGTCCTTCAGAAGTTTAGGGGCTGAGGCGATGGGAAGGTCAGCAGCTATCATGGTATTTCCCTTCTCAGTCACGTATCTTCCAAGGATCTTTACACCATAGGAACGGAGGAACTCCCCGTCTCCCTTCACCATGATAAGGGCTGCGTAAACATCTGAGCCGTTAATGGTATAATCCCTCTTACCAACCAGTTTCAGGAGGCTATCACCGGTAAGACGGAAGTCCTTGCCGTAAACCTTCCTGAGCATCTTCTCAAGTTTCTTCCACTGAGGAACTGCCATTCTCCTGTGAGCCCTTTTCGCCCTGTTTTTTATAATTCTTTCCGCCACCTTAAACACCTGATCCCCCTTCAGGTTCCAGGTGCCGGCATTGCGATAGAGGGCGATCAGGGCCCTAAGGGCAGGAGTTGCCTTGGGAGTTCTCTTGGGCGTGGGAACCAAAAAAGCTGCTGCCAAGAAAACCCCCAAAGCAAGAATTACTTTGGTTCGCATGGACACCTCCCTTTAAAATTTTTATTATATTTTTATATTATTCCTCCCCTCAAAAAAGTCAAGATTTTTTTCAAAATTTTCCAGGTTTTTATTATCCTTATTATTATGCATCCTATTTTACTGATATACCATGGAAGGCCCATTTTCACCTACACAGTCATTTATGCCATAGCCATTGTAGCAAGCATAACCATAGCCGTGGTAAAGGCGAAGAAACTGGGGCTTGATCCATGGGAGGTGCTTGCAGCCGCCCTGCTAATAACCGCTGTGGCAAAAATAGGCGCCCAGCTTTATTCGGTCCTGCTTATGCTTATACGTCATCCGGTATTCAATCTTAAACATCCCCAGAGGCTCTGGAATGTTTTCAAAACCGGAGGAGCCTTTCATGGTGCTCTACTATTTGGTCTGGCTTTCGCGATAATTTACCTCCGCCACACTTTCAAAGATAAGTGGGTTCTGGTTCTTGATATAGGCTTCTGGGCCGTGGCCCTTACCCAGGGGATAGGTAGGCTGGGGTGTTTTTCCGCCGGATGCTGCTTTGGAAGGCCCACCAACATGCCCTGGGGGATGGTGTTTCCCCACTTGGGCCCCTTTCGCCATCCCATGGCAGGGGTGAAAATACATCCCACCCAGCTGTATGAATCCTTCCTGGACTTTCTAAACTTCTTCTACCTGACAAAGCTCTGGAAAAGAAGAAGATTTGACGGGGAAATAACCGCCCATTACCTGATAAATTACGGCCTTATCAGGTTTTTCGTGGAATTTTACAGGGGGGACGCAGGAAGGGGAGGATATATCTTCAAAACTTCAAGTCCCTATTTGAGCATGTCCCTCCCCCAGTTTTTCAGTATTTTAATGATAATATCCGGATGGCTGATTCTCCATTGGGGAAAGAAAAAATTGAGGGAGGAGAAATGAGGAAAATTGCTTTAATCGCCCTTTTGGCCCTGGGTCTCAGTTTCTGTTCCAGGGGTTTTAAGAGAGCGCCTTTTTCCAAAACCCCTGTTTTCATAATTATTATCGACACCCTGAGAGCCGACCACGTTTCGGTTTTCAATCCTGAGGCAGAAAGAACAAAAACCTGGGAGGAACTTGCCTCGGACGGAGTGGTATTTGAAAACGCCTATTCTCACATACCCCTTACCCTTCCCTCACATACCACGCTTTTTACCGGAATGATTCCCCCGCACACAGGGGTAAGGGACAACATCGGTTTTAAATATGAGAAAAAGGAAAAAACCATAGCGGAGTGGATGAAAGCCCATGGGAAAAGGACCGCCGGGTTCGTCTCCGCCATAGTTCTTCACCATAGGACAGGGATTTCCCGGGGTTTTGATTTTTACGAGGATAAAATAGAAAACACCACGGGCTCCCTTTCCTTAGGAGCAGTCCAGCGCCCGGGCATACAAACGGTGCACTTAGCAGAGGACTGGCTGGACAAGCAGAAGGATGACAATTTTTTCATGTTCCTTCATATTTATGAGCCCCATTCTCCCTATAAACCCCCAGAAAGGTTCCGAAAGGAGGGAAGAAGCCTTTACGAGGGCGAGGTGCTTTATGCTGACGAGATAATCGGAGAATTCATAAGATACTTGAAAGATATGGGAATTTACAAAAAAGCTCTCATTGTAATGGCTGCAGACCACGGGGAAGGACTCAAAAACCACGGGGAAAGCGAACACGGGGTTTTCCTTTACATTGAAGACATTCATATACCCCTGGTGATTAAGTACCCCTATAACCAGAAACCCTTTAAACGAATAAAACGGGCAGTGGCCCTTACCGACATATTCCCCACCCTTTGCGATTACTTTCAGATAAAATGTCCCCATAAAATGGATGGGGAAAGCCTGCTTTCTCAAAAGAAGGGAACAAGGGATGTTTATTCGGAAAGTCTCTATGGGAAATACCATTACGGATGGGCTCCCCAGTATTCCCTTATAGATGGCAGGAATCATTTCATTCTATCCCCAATAAGGGAGTTTTACGACCTCCTCCGGGATCCCATGGAGAAAAAGAACAGGTACGGCTTCGGAAAATCGAAAAAGATGGAAAGAATACTCAAAGCCATGGTCTCTCAGTTTAAAGAGGATAGGCCCTCAAAGGTGGATCCGGAATTTCTGGGAAAACTTATGTCCCTGGGCTATGTGGGAATAATAAATCAGAAAAAACTTCCTTCGGAAAAACTCCCTGACCCCAAGACCAAGATTCATCTTTTGGAAAAGCTGAACAGGGCAATGACCCTGGCCAGGCTTGGCCTCTACAGGAAGGCGGCGGAGATACTTGATTCCATATTGAAGGAGGACCCCGACATGGAAGAGGTAATATCCCAGGCAGCCAGGGTTAATGAAAATGCCGGGAATTACCGAAGAGCCATAGAACTTTACAAGGAACTTCTTAAAAGAAGGCCCAACGACATCTCGGCCATCATAGGAATAGGAAGCGTATACTTCAGAATGGGCCTATATAAGGAAGCCATCAAGCACATTAACCTTCTAATCGAAAAGGACCCAAAAATGGCCTTAGGCTACAGCCTGAAGGCCATGGTTTACTTCAAGGAAAAGAAATACCGGTTATTTTACAAATATCTCAAAAAAGCCTTAAAACTCGCCCCGGACCTGGACCATGCCCATTATCTGCTCGGCCTGGATTATCTCAGGCTGGGGGTAAAAAACAACGACCCATCCCTTATCCAAAAGGCAAAGGAAGAATTTCTGAAGGTAGAAAAGAAAAACGTCAGGGGTTATGTGGATATGCACTTCAATTTAGGGGTCATATTCTCCAGGGAAGGAGATTACGGAAAGGCAGAGGAGGAATATCGTAAGGAAATAAAGTTTTTCCCGTCCAATCCCAAACCCTATGTTAACCTTGCCCTTCTCCTGGATGCCGAAGGTGACCTGCCAGAGGCTATCCATACATTGCTCATAGGGGAGAAGGTGGCCCCTGTTCCCCAGACCTATTACCTGCTCACGCTCTTTTATATGAAGTTCAGAAACCCAAGGGCTGCGAGAAAATGGCTGATGAAGGGTCTCAGCTTCTATCCCAAAAACCAGATGCTATTGAGCCTGAAAAAGAATTATGGATTCTAAGATAAAACTTGCCATTGTTAGCCTAATCTTCTTCTCGGTTCTGGTCTTTCTCCCTCATTCCCACGGGAGGAGCCTCCCCCATAGGTGTAGAATTATGCCTTTAAGGACCACCGAGGACAGGACGATTCGCATTGAGGATTTTTACGGGAAGCCCCTCATAATAGTGTTTTTCGAAAGCACCTGCTTAGCCTGCCAGAAGGAACTGGGAGTGTTAAAAAAAATCAAAAATAAGAACGTCCTGGCCATTTCCATGGATGCTCATCGCCAATTACTGGAGGAATTCCTTAAGAAAAAGAAACTGCCCTTTCCTGTGGTAGTTTATTCCTCCCGTCTGGAAAAATGCTTCGGCAGAATAACCCGGGTTCCCACCCTCTTCTTCCTGAGTTCAGAACTTTTCGTAACAGGCTCCTCAGACTCGCCACTGGGAAAGGAGGAGATAGCAAGGGCATTGGAAAAAACCCCATCCTGTCATTGCAATTTCTAATATTCCCAATATTCCACCTTCTCCAGCCCCCTCCAGAAGCTCAAGAAGCTCAGCTCCCCTATCCCTTATCACAAAACATCCCCAAATTTTTCGGGACAGGTCCGAAAACTAAAAATCAATAAATTCCCACCCCATTCTTCCCGCAATATTCACCAACTCCCTCCATTCCCCGCCTCTTTCAGTGAAAAACCACCCCCAATTTCCAGTTCTTTCTCTACAAAGCAGGAGTTTTTGGGACAGGTCCGAAATTCAAATTCCTCCCCCAATTTCCCAAATATCAATTTTCAGGACAGGTCCGAAA